>CAZJOD010000020.1:0-32632 GCA_964547525.1 uncultured Clostridiaceae bacterium | reverse complement strand
AAATTCATGTTACTATAACGGAGGTTATTATGAAAAGAATAATTGCTCTTTTAACGGCATTATTGCTGGTATTAAGCATGTCTGCATGCGGTAAGAAAACAGAAGGAACTTTTACCGTTGGATTTGATCAAAATTTCCCGCCTATGGGCTTTGTTGATGAAAAAGGAAATTTTGCAGGATTTGATTTGGATTTGGCAAAGGAAGTTGCTAAACGCCTTAACAAGGAATTGGTTTTACAACCTATTGCTTGGGATGCTAAGGATCTTGAATTATCTTCTAAGAATATCGATTGTGTTTGGAACGGATTTACAATAAACGGTCGTGAGGAGAAATATACATGGTCCGATCCGTATATGAATAATTCACAAGTGTTCGTTGTTAAAGCCAATTCAGGGATTAAAAAACTGTCCGATCTTGCAGGTAAGACTGTAGCTGTGCAAACAGATTCCAGTGCCGAAGCCGCTTTAGCCGAACAAGCTTCGCTGGTGGCAAGTTTTAAGTCATACATAAAGACAGCCGATTATAATACGGCATTTATGGATCTTGAATCAGGTGCTGTGGATGCGGTCGCCATGGATGTCATTGTAGCTGATTACCAGATAGAAAAAAGAAAAGCGAGCTTCTTAGTATTAGATGAAGTTCTAGCCGAAGAAGAATACGGAGTAGGATTCCTTTTGGGTAATACCGAACTTAGGGATCAAGTTCAAGAGCAACTTGAAGCGATGGCCAAAGATGGTACTTTGGCAAAAATATCCGATAAATGGTTCGGCAGAGATGTAACTATTATAGGAAAATAAAAATCAAACATGAAAAGGGCCGCATGAGCCGGCCCTTTTTAGTTATAAAGAATATATTTATATAGCTATAGCTCTATAGTAATGACAAATATTAACTTCCGGTATAGCAGATAACATGAATTTGTCTTGTCGGATTTAATTTTAAGGATTATATAAAAATGACTATACTTTATAATGTTTTCACAATAATTGTGAAATAAACCCGAGGCCTCATCGAGAAACCTCAGGTCGGCGTACATTTTTAAAATAAGTTTTAAAAATGTATCCTATAATTAATACGGGTATATTTTGAAAAGTTTTTTATGGAGGTAACATTACGTGGCATGGTCAAAATTATTATTAGAATTATCAAAAGGTATGCTTGTATCAGTTGAAATATTTACATTGACTTTGATATTTTCACTACCGTTAGGTTTATTTGTTTCGTTCGGGCGTATGTCAAAGAATCCGCTGCTTAGAAATTTTGTTAAGCTATATATTTCTATTATGAGAGGTACACCTTTAATGCTTCAATTAATGGTTGTATATTTCGGACCTTATTTTATTTTCGGCATACCACTAACCGCTCCATATAGATTTCAAGCTGTTATTATAGGGTTTGTGTTAAATTACGCAGCATATTTCGCTGAAATATACAGAGGTGGTATAGAATCAATGTCACCAGGTCAATATGAAGCGGCAAAAGTATTAGGATACGGAAAATCATTGACCTTTATAAGGATAATCATGCCACAGGTAATAAAACGTATTATTCCTGCGGTGACGAACGAGGTTATCACTTTGGTAAAAGATACATCATTGGCTTTTGTAATCTCGGTGTGGGAAATGTTTACAGTTGCGAAAGCAATCGCTTCAGCACAAACTACAATGATGCCTTTTGTAGTAGCCGGTCTTTTCTATTATATTTTCAATTTCCTGGTCGCAACATGTATGGAACGTGTGGAAAAGAAGTTAAGTTATTTTCAATAGGGGGTTGCTATGAAGTTATTAGAGATAAATAATATGAAAAAAAATTTTGGGACTCTAAAAGTTTTAAAAGATATTTCGTTAGGTGTGGATAAAGGTGAAGTTTTAGCTGTTATAGGGCCTTCCGGTTCAGGCAAATCAACATTGTTAAGATGTGCAACACTTCTTGAAACTATGGATTCCGGTGATTTGATATATGTGGGTGAGTATGCCGTCAAAAACGATTCGCAAGGGAAAGCGATATATGCACCTGTAAAGGATTTAAAAAAGATACAAACATATTTCGGTCTGGTTTTTCAAAATTTTAATTTATTCCCACATTTTTCGACTATAAGAAATGTAACCGACGCTCTCATTTCAGTACAAAAAAAGAGTAAAGAAGAAGCATATGAAATAGGAAAAAACTTTTTAAAAAAGATGGGTTTGTCCGATAAAGAAGATGCATATCCGTACCAATTGTCCGGAGGTCAGCAGCAACGGGTATCAATAGCTAGAGCTCTTGCTTTGAATCCTAAGGTGTTGTTTTTTGACGAACCTACATCGGCACTTGATCCTGAATTGACCGGTGAAATATTAAAGGTTATAAAAGATTTAGCTGCCGAGCATATGACAATGGTCATTGTTACTCATGAAATGAATTTTGCCAGAGATGTAGCCGATCATATCATATTCATGGACGGAGGAGTCATTGTTGAGGAAGGAACCCCTGATCAAGTAATAAATAACCCTGTTAATGACAGAACCAAGGCATTTTTAAGTAGGTTTGAAAGTTAAGATTTATAATATGTACGGCAAAATGTGGTATAATAAATATATTATAAATTTTTACGGAGGAATAAATGCCGGTTAATATAAATAATAGCATCCTGCACAAAGTGGAGAAGCCTGCGGCATATACAGGCGGTGAATATAACAGTGTTGTAAAGGATAAAAATAAAACGGATGTCAGGTTTGCTTTTTGTTTCCCTGATACTTATGAAATAGGAATGTCACATCTTGGAATGAAGATACTTTATCATCTCTTAAATGATCAAAAGGGTATATGGTGCGAAAGAGTCTTCGCTCCTAAAAACGATATGGAACTGCTCATGCGATCCGAGGGCATACCTCTTTATGCACTGGAATCGAAAGATCCTATCAATGAATTTGATTTTTTAGGGTTTACGTTACAGTATGAATTGTGCTATACAAACGTATTGAATATGTTAGATTTAGGTAATGTACCTTTGCTTTCAAAAGACAGGACATCGGAGCACCCTTTTGTTTGTGCGGGAGGCTCCTGCACGTATAACCCTGAACCTTTAGCCGATTTTGTAGACTTTTTTGTACTCGGTGAGGGTGAGGATGTAATTCTTGAAATAATGAACCTTTATATCAAATGGAAAATGTCCGGACAAACCGACAGGTATGAATTCTTAAAAATATTGTCAAGTGTCGAAGGTGTGTATGTGCCATCCTTTTATAAATTTGAGTATAACCCCGATAAAACAATAAAAGCTATGAACAAGGAAGATTTTGCACCATCTAAGGTAAAAAAAAGAATCATACTTGATTTTGACAAATCATATTACCCTGAAAATGAGATTGTACCGTTTATAGAACCGGTTCACGACAGGGTTGCATTGGAATTGTTCAGGGGATGTATCAGAGGCTGCAGGTTTTGCCAAGCCGGTTTTGTATATAGACCGGTCAGGGAAAAAAGTGCCGATACCCTTGTAAGTCAAGCTTTAAAACTTTTGGATTGTACAGGCCATTCGGAAGTGGCTTTAACATCCTTAAGTACGAGCGATTACACATCTCTTGCGGAATTTGCGGAAAAACTAACCGAAGAAACCGACAAGCGAAAAGTTAACCTTTCATTACCTTCATTGAGGGTGGACTCATTTTCGTTAGATTTAATGGAGAAAACTCAAAAGGTAAGAAAAAGCGGACTGACGTTCGCCCCGGAAGCCGGAACTCAAAGATTAAGAGATGTAATCAATAAAAACATTAATGAAGAAGATATATTAAAAGCTGTCGAAATAGCTATGACCGGTGGATACACCACTTTGAAACTCTATTTCATGTTGGGACTTCCCACAGAGACTATGGAGGATGTGGCAGGAATTGCCCGGCTCGTGCGGTTAATAACAGACATATACAAAAACGGATCTAATAAAAGATTATACGGAAGGCTTGGTATAACGGTCAGTACATCATTTTTTGTACCGAAACCTTTCACGCCGTTCCAATGGGAAGCTCAAATAAGTAGTGAAGATTATTTGGAAAGGCAAAGATACTTAGATGGTATGTTAAAAGGTGGAAAAGTAAGGTACAGTTGGCATAACGGGCACATGAGCCTTTTAGAAGCCGTTATGGCCAGAGGTGACCGTACTATAGGACAAGTTATTTATAAAGCTTGGGAAAAAGGTTGTAAATTTGATTCGTGGGATGAACATTTTAAATATGATAAATGGATTGAAGCGTTTGATGAATCCGGTATCGATCCTGCTTTTCACGGAAGTCGTGAAAGAGGGGAAGATGAGATCCTGCCATGGGATCATATCGACGCCGGCTTGTCCAAAAAGTTTCTTCTGAGAGAACGTGGAAAAGCATACAAAGCTGAAACCACTGCCGATTGTCGTACTTTATGTTCGGGTTGCGGAGCGATTTCTTTTGAAGGAGGTGTTTGTGTTGACCGTGGTATATAGGATTAGGTTTAAAAAGGGAGAGGATGTTAAATTCATATCACACTTGGATTTAATGAGATGCATGACAAGAAGCTTTAAAAGAGCAGGTATTAATCTTTCCCACACCGAAGGATTCAATCCCCATCCTAAGTTGTCATTCGGTCTGCCGTTACCTGTTGGAGTTTCATCAGATTCGTGTTACATGGATGTAATGATAGAAGACAATATGAATACAGAAGATTTAATTTGTAAATTGAACCATTCACTGCCAAAAGGCTTAAACATATTACAAGTCGTGACGCCTGAAGATGAGTCAAGTGTAATGAGTCTTGTTGCGGCGGCAAATTATAAATTGGTGTTAAAACCTATTAATTGTTCTAGTGAAGTGTTTACAGACGATTTACAAAAAATTTTAGATCAAGATGGTGTATATATTGAAAAAGAAACAAAAAAAAATACCAAAATGGTTAATATAAAAGATTTGATTCACACATTTAGTGTTTCATGTAACACCGATTCGGTTTTAATAGAGGTCATGTGTGATGCGGGAAGTCAGAATAATTTGAATCCCATGCTTATATTAAAAGCAATCGGTCAATATAGTGATTATAGATTTGATTTGGTATCTGTTGAAAGAACAGGTTTATACATGGAGAAAAATAAAAATTTCGTGCCGATTATATAGACACAAAAATCGTTATTGGAGGAAATTGAGTGCCTGAAATACTTTTTATAGGAAAGCAAGCCGGTGAAATCCGTGTAGCTTTTTATGAATATGACAAAATAACAGAATTATATATAGATAAAAATAAAAACGGCGGCACTATGGGAAATGTTTATAAAGGTAAAGTGCAAGACGTTATACCCGGGATGCAAGCTGCATTTGTAGATATAGGTCAACCTAAAAACGCCTTTTTATATACCGGAGACATCAAAAAGGATCCGGTCGACGCATCTGAAAAGTTAAGGCCCGGAAGGCATGTGATTGTTCAGGTTTTAAAAGAAACTCCCGATAACAAAGGAGCCAGGGTAACCATGAATTTAACTTTCGCCGGAATGTATATTATATGCATTCCAAACGGAAAAGGAGCGTTTGTGTCTAAGAAGATACATAATCGTTCGGAAAAAGACAGACTTTATGAGCTTGCATGCAGGATACGTCCTGAGGATTACGGAATAATAATGCGAACCGAAGCCGAAGGAATTGCCGAAGATTTGATTGAAAATGACCTTAAATTCGTGATGAAAAAGATAAAAGATATGGATGCTAAAAAAGAAAAGTGTAGTGCTCCTTGTCTTTTATACAATGGTGCGGATACTGTTGAGTTTGCCATCAGAGAATTACTGAAGCAATCAACCGGTAAACTTTTAGTTGATGATACCGATTGTTATAAAACAGTTGGTAACATATTGGACTGGTATTCTCCCGATATGAAATCTAAGCTTGCCTATGCGAGTGTAGATGAAAGCAAATACTGGCATGATAAGATAGACGCATGTATAGTCAGGATTACCGTTAATAAAGTATGGTTAAAATGTGGAGGATACATAGTTATCGACCGTACCGAAGCACTAACTGTCATTGATGTAAATTCGGGTAAAAATATCGGCAATAAAAATTTGAGAGACACTGTGTTGGAGACAAACATCCAGGCGGCGGATGAAATCGCAAAACAATTGAGGTTAAGAGACATTGGGGGAGTGATTGTTATTGATTTCATTGACATGAAAAATGAGAATGATAAAAAACTTTTGCTTGACGAACTCAGGAAAGCTCTAAGGGCGGATAGTATGAGAACGGTGGTTGCCGGGATAACCGGATTGAATTTGGTAGAAATGACAAGAAAAAGAAGAAGACCGGATTTGAACATTTTGGAACGGTGTCCAAAATGTAAAGGATCGGGCTTTATAAGGAGTGAATAGCATGGAAAAATTAAATCAAGCATACGATTATCTAAGTAAAATTATTAAAGAACCGGTGCAATACGGATTAGTATTAGGATCAGGGTTAGGAGCATTAAGTGATTCTTTCGAAAATTCCGTTGAAATACCCTATACCGATATTCCGGGCTTCCCCGTGTCTACAGTGGAAGGTCACGAAGGAAAGCTTGTAATAGGGGACTACAACGGAAAAAAGGCCATGTTAATGAAAGGTAGATTCCATTATTACGAAGGATACGATATGGATAAAGTTGTTTTTGGAATTCGAATAATGAAATTGGCGGGAGTTGAAAAGCTTATAGTAACTAATGCCGCCGGAGGTGTAAACACCGGATTTACTCCGGGAGATCTAATGATAATAACAGATCATATAGGCCTTTTTTGTCCTTCACCGTTGAGAGGTCCTAACATAGATTCATTCGGTCCGAGATTTCCCGATATGTCTTACGCATATGACAGGGAATTGGTTAAAAAAGCTGAAAAGTGCGCGGCAAAGCTTGATATCAATATTAAAAAAGGTGTATATGTATTTACGCAAGGTCCGATGTTCGAAACACCTGCCGAAATAAAAGCCGTAAGGATATTAGGAGGCGATGCCGTGGGTATGTCCACCGTACCTGAAGTGATTACAGCAAACCATTGCAGTATAAAAGTGTTGGGTATTTCGTGCATATCAAACATGGCTGCAGGAGTACTGGATCAACCTTTAAACCACTTGGAAGTAATGGAAACCGGAGAAAAAGTAAAAAATAAATTCGAATTGTTAATAAAAGAAATATTGGATAATTTATAAAAGATTTTGCTGCAATAAAATTAGTTTATGTAATAGAACAATAAATAAAATTTCTTTTTGATATTACGATTGTCGTTTACGGAGGTTTAATATGAGTTACTCTATTAAAGATGAAAATTTATACGTAACCGGATTGAAAAAAATTGATTGGGTTTCGAAAAACATGCCTTTATTAAATAAAATAATGGAAACATATAAAAATGAAAAACCTTTTAACGGAAAAAAGATTGCCATGTCAATACACCTTGAAGCGAAAACCGCGTATATGGCATTGATACTAAAAAAGCTCGGAGCAAATGTGTTTATCACCGGAAGTAATCCGTTGTCAACACAAGATGATGTAGCCGCGGCACTTGTAAAAGAAGGTGTTAACGTTTTTGCCCGATACGGTTGCTCGAATCTAGAATATGAAGATGATTTAAAGACTGTTTTGTCTTGTATACCGGATTTGATAATTGACGACGGTGGAGACTTGGTAAATTTATTGCATACAAAATACCCGGAATATGCAAAAAATATAATTGGCGGATGTGAAGAAACCACAACAGGTGTTATCCGTTTACGTGCTATGGAGAAAGAAGGTAAGTTGAATTTTCCGATGATTGCGGTCAACGATGCAAAATGTAAATATTTGTTTGACAACAGATACGGTACGGGTCAATCGGTTTGGGACGGTATAAACAGGACGACCAATTTGATTGTAGCCGGGAAGCATGTTGTAATAGCAGGATACGGATGGTGCGGTAAGGGTGTGGCTATGAGAGCCAAAGGTATGGGAGCCCATGTGATTATTACCGAAATAGATCCGATTAAAGCATGCGAAGCGTTATTGGACGGATTTGATGTTATGACCATGGAAGAAGCGAGTAAGACGGGTGATATGTTTATAACGGTTACAGGATGTAAGGATGTTATAACCAAAAAACATTTTTATTTAATGAAAAATGAAGTGATACTATGTAACGCAGGCCATTTTAATGTCGAAATAAACATGGATCAATTGGAAAAAGAAGCTGTTAAAATATCCGAACGTAGAAATAATATAAAAGGTTATACCATTGCAAACGGAAAAACACTAAATATAATAGCCGAAGGACGACTAGTCAATCTTGCGGCCGGTGACGGTCATCCTGCTGAAATTATGGATATGAGTTTTTCTTTGCAAGTTTTAAATGCCAAGTATGTTATGGATAATCGCGAAGTGATAAAAAATAAAGTTTACAATGTATCTGATGAAATTGACAGTTATGTTGCGAAACTATATCTTGACGGTAAAGAAATTAAAATCGATAATTTAACAACGGAACAAAAAAAGTATCTTGACAGTTGGAATTTTTAATTAAGTATATACAAACTAGTTAGAAACTAATAGAAACTCTTTATTAAGGATTTATGATATGAAGACGGTAATTAAAAACATAAAATTGCAAAAAGATTCATACGGCGAAACAATACAAAACGGTATGATCGTATATGAAGATAACATTATAACATATGCAGGCAAACGGTTTGATACGGATGTTTCCGAGTTTAGCCATGTTATTGACGGTAAAGAGTCACTTGCCATTCCGGGGTTGATAAATTGTCACAGCCATGCGCCTATGGTTATATTAAGAAATATTGCAAATGATATGACACTGAACGATTGGTTGTTCGATCACATTATTCCCACCGAAGCAAAGTTGAAAAATGATGATTATTATTGGGGAACTATGTTGGCCGCATGTGAAATGATCGCATCCGGGACCACATGTTTTTGTGATATGTATTTGAATATGGAACAATGTGCTCAAGCTGTCATAGACAGTGGTATGCGAGCTAATATTTCAAAAAACACTTTGACTTCCGACCGTGCTTTGGAAAGAGGACTGATTTTTGACGAAAAATCTTTCCGATCATTTATAAATGAATACAATGGTGCCGGTAACGGCAGAATAAAGACTTCCATGGAAATACATTCTTTATATTTATACGAATATGACATGATAAAAAGGTCCGTGGAATTGGCGGTAGATACGTCGCAACCCATACACATTCATATATTGGAGACATTATTTGAAAAAGAGAGCATGGAAGCCAAATATAAAAAAAGAGTATTGGAAACTTTAAATGAACTGGGTATATTCCAAGTTCCGGTCATCGCAGCACATATGGTCCACATAGATGATAAAGACATTGAGTTTCTTAAAGGTAGAGCCGTTTATCCGGTTCATAATCCGACCAGTAACTTAAAACTTGCATCCGGTGTGTCTCCGGTGGATAGAATGCTAAAAGCGGGTATCAAGGTATGTATAGGAACCGACGGTGCCGCCAGCAACAATAATTTGAATATGATTGAAGAAATGCATATAGCATCGTTGATCCATAAGGGAGTTAATATGGACAGTAAGTGTGTAAATGCTAAAGAGACTTTTGAGATGGCTACAAAAAACGGTGCCGAAGCTTTAGGTTTTAAAACCGGTAAGCTGGAGCCGGGTTTTCTTGCCGATATAGTACTATTAAATGAAACAGGATATCATAACATACCAGGTAACGGTGATACGGTATCACGATTAGTGTATTCAATGCAAGGGAGTGATGTGAACACCGTTATTATAGATGGTAAAACGGTTATGAGAAACAATGAAATTATCGGTATGGATACCGAAAAAATAATTTATGAGGTCAAAAGGATCCGTAACGGATTATAACGGAGGTGTAAGATGAAATTAGCAATCATAGGATGTGGAAGCCGGATTACCGGAATGCTGAAAAATGTTCTTTCATTTTCAGATGACGTAAAGCTTGTGGCTTTCGCCGATATAAACGTTGAAAAAGCAAAAGAAACTTTAAAGGCAAGAGGGATGGATGTCGATAGTATTAAAGCATATACCGATGCCGATGAAATGTTGGATAACGAGGAACCGGACGGTGTTATGATTGGTACTAGATGTTCATTACACAGTAAAATGGCGGTAAAGGTTTTGAAAAGAAATATTGCGTTATTTTTAGAAAAACCGGTATCCACGAATATGCAAGATCTATTGATGCTGAAAAGGGCCGAAGAACAATCTAAAAGCCAAGTTGTGGTATCTTTCCCGCTTAGAGTAACACCGTTGGCCAAACTTGCAAAGGAAATTGTCGATTCCGGTAAATTGGGAACTATTGAACATGTTCAAGCCTTCAACAATGTTCCATACGGTGGTGTTTATTATCACAACTGGTACAGAGACGAAAACGAAACCGGTGGTTTATTCTTACAAAAAGCTACACACGATTTTGATTACATAAACAATATTTTAAAGCTTAAACCTGTCATGGTGTGTGCAATGAAATCCAAGCAGATTTTTAAAGGGAGCAAACCTGCAGGCGTATATTGTAAAGATTGCCACGAAAAAAACACTTGCCCCGAAGGGCCTTACAGTATGAAATACATAAAATTCGACAATCCCAACGGAGATATGTGCTGTTTTGCCACCGATACGGGAAATGAAGATTCGGGAAGTGCCATTATAAAATACAGCACAGGAATGCATGTGAATTATACGCAGAATTTCTTTGCCAGAAAAGCGGCCGGAACAAGAGGTGCAAGGTTTTTAGGATATAACGGAACACTGGAATTCGATTGGTATACCGATCAGTTAAAAGTATTTATGCATAATACTCCGCGGGTTGAAACGTATGATGTCAATACAAAATCAATGTCCCATGGAGGAGGCGACAGTGTCTTAGCTTCAAACTTTGTTGATGTTATGAAAAAAGAAGCGGATTCGGTAGCACCTTTAGAAGCGGGATTGTTAAGTTGTCTTATGTGCTTAAAAGCAAAAGAATCGGCTGATAATAACACATTTGAAAAAATAGAATATTAGGAAGTGATATGATGAATAAAATAGCAATAAAAAACGGAAAAATCGTTACACCAATGAGGATTTTGGAGAATTATACTCTTTTTGTAAACGGTGGTGTAATAACTGGTATAGTCGAAACGAAAGATGCCGACTTAACGGGATATACTGTGTATGATGCGGAAGAAAATTATGTTATACCGGGATTTATAGATATTCATGTACACGGAGGTAACGGAGGAGAAATAAACAGCGGCACAAAAGACAGCTTGATTAAAATGAATCGCTTTCACTGCAAACACGGCACCACCACTATACTACCGACTACCGCAGGAATAAACGAAGAACGATTATTCGAACTTTTGGATTGTGTTCATGATATGATAGCCGGTTGGGACGAGGAAGGACCTTTTGTTCCCGGTCTTCATCTGGAAGGTCCGTATTTATCCGAAAAACAAGCAGGGGCAATGGTTCCGGGTTCAATGTTAAAACCCGGACCGAAAGCGTTGGAAAAACTGTTAAAACATAAAAGTATTATTAAATACATATCGGCGGCTCCTGAAGTGGACGGAGTGTTGGAATTATCAAATATATTAAGCAAAACAGGCATATTAATGTCCATCGGACATTCTAACGCTTCTAACGAAGACGTGTTAAAGGGTATTGAAAACGGGTTTTCTCATGTAACTCATCTTTACTCCGCAATGTCGACGATATGGCGTGAAAATGCATACAGAATCCCGGGAGTTATAGAAAGTGCATACTTGTACAACGATTTAACAGTCGAATTGATAGCTGACGGGCATCATTTACCTGCCGCCTTGCTTCAATTGGCATATAAAAATTTCGGGTCCTGTAGAATTGCGCTTATAACCGATGCCACAGTGTCGGCAGGTTATCCTGACGGTTTGGTTAAAGGAACCGGAGGTAAAGATGTGCTTATTGAAAACGGTGTGGCAAAGTTACCGGATCGTTCGGTTTTTGCAGGAAGTATATCAACCATGGATAAAATTATGAGAAATATGATAAACCTTGGTGGTGTGACCATACAGGAAGCGGTCAAAATGGCGTCTACAACACCTGCGAGAATTATAGGTTTAGGACATAAAAAAGGGATATTAGCCAAAGGTATGGATGCGGACATAGTAATATTAAACGATGAGATGTTTGCCGGAAAAGTATTTGTAAGAGGAAAATTATTCGAATAATTTTGCATCTTAACTACTATGAGTATATCGGTTAACGACTATTTATGACTATACAACGCTTGAAATTTTTGAAAACAAATAGGTATTGACATTATAAGACTTTGTCAGTAAAATAGATGAAGTGATTGCCGCTGTGGCTCAGGGGTAGAGCAGCTCACTCGTAATGAGCAGGTCGTGGGTTCAATTCCCACCAGCGGCTCCATTTATAAAAAAGCTTAGGGGCGTCGAACCCCTTTTTTCATTTCTCTCGTAGCAAGTGTTTAAGACGTTGCCCAATAAGGTTCTAAGAATAGTAATTGTTTTGAGGATATAAACATTTTAAAAACACTGATTAGAAAACTGTGATTTTATATTAAGTAATTTATACTTATATTGATCTCAGCAGAGCGATGGTTTTTTCCACATCATTTACCAACACTCCGTCTATACCGAGCTTAGTCCATTTCAAGATATTTTCCTCACTTGTATAGCCTACAACCGGGTTTTGTTCGGTTCCCCCTGCCATAACCCATAATTCTACATCACTATGTTTTTTTATCATAGCAATGTTATCGTCAAAAATCCATTTCTCCCATAACCGAATAATTTTCGATCCGTTTTCAATGAAGAGTTCGGATAGTTCCGGTTGTTTAATAAAACCTAAAGTTCTTATGTTTTTGTTATATGAAGTTACAATCTTTAAATCTTCCAAAGTCTGAACACCCATTATACATTTGTTTTCATATTCTTGATCATGTATGTATTCTAAAACGGTTTTCAATTTTTCACCGCCTTCTTTAATATGAAATAAAATAGGTTCAATATTTGATTTTAATATGTCTGTCAGGCTAATGGATGAAAAATTCGGATTTTCTTTATACCTTAGCAATAAAAAATCATCTGCATAAATATCATTTATTAATTTGTTATGACCATATAATCTTAAGGCGCCGGCATCATGACATATAACCGGTATATTGTCTTTTGTAAACCTTATGTCTAATTCCACGTAAGAAGCACCGATTTTCAAAGAATATCGGGCTGATTCCAATGTAAGTTCAGGGTATCGGTCTGTACCGCACCTATGTGCTATAACTTTCATATAACTCTCCATTCCGCTTACGTTTCCGACAACATAAGTACCGGCAAAAATTAAGTATGAATTCCAGTATAAGTTAATATACCACAAGACCCTTAATATTGCGATACTTTCAACATTTTTTATACTCTTGTTCTTATATGCAGTGGTAGCATTTGTAAGCTTTTTATGTTCTTATTACATATGACGTTTCAACTGAAACAAGCGTGGGCAGAAAAAGACTAAACAGAGTAGCCAAGAACTGCGTTAAGCACGGTCAGCGTGTGCAAAATTCAATATTTAAATGTTATCTAGATAATGCTGCATTTTAAAATTAAAAAACATACCGGTTGAAATAATAAATCAAGAAGACAGCCTGCGTTTTTATAATTTGGGTAATAAATACGAAAATAAAGTTGAGCATATCGGCATAAAACCTAGTATTCCATTAAAAGTGACAATAATTGTATAGTATGCTATAATTTTAGTGCGAACTATAATTACTCATAAAACTTAGGGAAGTTCGCACCAAAAAATATTGATATGTATGTGATTTTATTAACGTTTACATGTGGAATTGAGATAAAATCATAAAATATAGTGAAAAAAGGTCGATTATACCTACTTTTTACGTCGCTCCTCGTATGAGGGGCGTGGATTGAAATGTTATAATCAAAAAGAAAAGATAGAAGGTCTGGTCGCTCCTCGTGTGAGGAGCGTGGATTGAAATTCATTTGATTAAATGGTATGATTGTTTGTATAATGTCGCTCTCACATGAGGGGGGTGGATTGAAATAGTGAAAGGGGTAATGGTGATATGTACAATTCTTACATAATTAAAAAGGTTAATGAAATATCAGCCGGGATCGATTGGGAACAAATACCGGAGCTTAATGTAGATAATTTTCCATGGGATGAAACCGGTTATAGGCCAAAAACCGTTGCAAAAATTTGTTATTCAAACAAAGGATTACATGTGTTTTTAAAATCATATGAAAAGAATATTAGAGCGGTAAACAATTGTATAAACGATCCTGTTTGCCAAGACAGTTGTATGGAATTTTTCTTCAATCCCAATCCTGAAAAGGATGACAGGTATATGAATCTTGAAATGAATCCCATAGGAACGTTTTTATTAGGTTTTGGAAAGGATCGACATACGAGAGGACAATTAAAAAATTTAAATAACGAAACATTTGAGATTAAAACTGTTGTAAATAAAGAAAATGTCAAATGTTTTGATGAAGATTTCTGGACGTTGGAATATATAATACCGTTTTCTTTCATGGAACAGTATTACGGTATCTTAGAAATTAAACCCGGTAAAAAATTAAAAGGTAATGTGTATAAATGTGGTGACAAGACCGAAATACCACATTACGGTTGTTGGAATAGGATTAATTGGGAAAAGCCGGATTTTCACAGACCGGATTTTTTTGGAGAATTTATACTTGGTGAATAATTATAATATTAGATGTTAAGCAAGGAGAAAAAACATGAGCGATTATATACGTATCATTGAGAAATGGCAGCAAAACAGGAGTCTGCCAAGACATCCGAATGTTTTTCACAAACCTGAAATGCTAGAACGTGCTCGCGAAAAACTGGAACTCGGGGATGTGGAAATGACTGAGCTGTATTCCCGACTTGTGTCTAAATACGGGTACATTCTTGATTCTGACGATGAAATGATAATCAACATGATACCGGAAACAACTCCCGGGCCGTCCTTGTTTAATTTGTCACCGGAACATGAAGTGGGAGTTCCACACGGAATGTGGAAATGGGATCCTAAAAATCCTGATGTTGTGATTGATGAAATAACCGGCACCAAATTTCCGAATGAAAAATATCCTGAAGAAGGAGAATTAAAAACCACATGGGGAAAACCTCAAACTTTCACTTTTTACACCGGTAAATCTATTTTATATAACGGATTTCATGTATACCCCAGTTTCACCGGAATGGTTCGAAACAAAAAAGCGGCTTATATATTGGAGGCGGCATATAATTTGGCACTCCTTTATCATTTAACCGGAAATGTTTTATATGCAAAAAAAACAGCAGAAATTTTAATAAGATATGCAGATGTATACCCGTATTGGCTTGTTCATGGTATGTACGGCGATATAGCTGATATGGATCCGAAAATTGCTGGTGCAGATCCTAAAAAGTTACCGGTTCCCAGGACATGTATGTCACCTAACATGCCGATTAATGAAATACACGTAGGATATTGGGGCTTATCCCGAGGTGCAGGTTGTGGTATGGACGGATCACAGATCACATTACCGGCGGCCCTTGCATACGATTTAATTGCCGAAGCGAAAGATGAGAACGGTAATTATATATTAACCGAACAACAAAAGATACATATAGAGAAAGACCTGTTAATAGAATCGGTGACTCTGGTGATTAACGACCCGGCTTTAAACAATAAATCCACCGGCAACAGGATAGGAATCATGGCTGCGGGGCTTGTCACGGGAATAGACGAATATGTGAATGTAGGAAAAGAATGCTTTTTGCAAATCGTAGAAAATTGGTACTTAAAAGACGGAAGCACATCCGAATCACCTGCATACAGTATGATGGTAATGAATACCATGTGGATACTATCCGAAATGCTGGAGGGATTCAAAGGATTTACAGGTGATGAAGAAGCTTTGCCGGTATATGATTGGTATAAGTATCATGCGGTATGGAAAGGTATGTACGATACATTGCTCCAAAACTTGCTGTATCCCGCAAGTGCGGATTCATACCCGGATTCGCATCTTAATCGGACATTTTGCAGTATTTTGGCTTATAGATTCAACAAACCGGAATATTGGGCGCTTTTGAACGAAGCAAAGAAAAAAGAAAAAAAGGATCAAGGACGTGACTTTAACTTTTTACCTCCAAAAATCGACCATCCTGAAAATCCCAAGCTAAAATTTCGGGATGTATTCTTCCCGGATTTAAAACAAGCTTATATGAGAATCGGTAAAGATAATCAATACGGTACATTAATTTTAAATGCAAGTGAATGGGGCGCACATCACCATTGGGACAGCCTAAATCTTTTCTATTTTTATAACGGAATGGAATGGTTATCTGATTTGGGATATCTGTGGGATCAACCCCATAAAAAGATGACAATGCGTACACCGGCTCACCAACTTACTGTTGTAGATGAAGAAGAACAATTGTCAAAAGGTAGAAACGGTTTATTACATCACTATTTAGTAAAAAAAGGAATAAAGCTTTCAGATATGTCATCTGATGTTTACCCCAAAACAAAACAATACAGACGAGCATGTCTATTGGTGGAACATTCGGAGGATGAACATTACATTTTGGATATGTTCCTTGTGGACGGAGGTTCGGTTAAGGATTATTTAATTCACGGTATAAATTTCGAGTATGAGACCGAAGGTTTTGAACATAATAACTCCGAAAAGTCTCTCCTGTATGAGTTTAAAGATCCGATAGTTATAAATCCCGTCGGTGATAAACATGTAATAACATGGAAAAGTGAAGATAAAGGTTGTTTTGATGTTTTTCTTCCCTCGGGAAACAAAGAAAAATATATGTTGTGTACAGGATTCGGTCAAAGAGGAAAAACCGATATGGGAGCGGAGATTCCTTATTTAATGAGAAGATATGAAAAAGACGGTGCTTATACTTTTATTAGTGTAATGGGAGCGTATAAGGATGACCGGTTCGTGAAATCGTTTGAAATATTATATGATAATGCGTATGAATGTGTTGTCAATGTGACTTTAAACAATGGGAAAAACGATTTGATCATATATAATTTCAACGAAACAAAAGTAGAATTAGATACTTACTTGGGTAAAATTCTATGGGACGGAAGTTTAGCTGTAATTAGGATAGATGAAAACCGACCTGAAAAAGTTTATATGTACGGAGGAACCGCTTTAAGTATAAACCAAAAGAAATGGATAGCTGAAAAAGGAAGATTACAAGGAGCTGTCGTTGATTGGAATGAGACTGGCTTTGTGATTGACATGTCACCGGAAGTGGCAAAATCAATTATTGGCGATACTATTTATGTGACTGATGATAAAACTACAGTCGGATATACCGTGCAGGATTTTTATGAACATGAAAAAGGTATATTTATAAAGACATTAGATAAATCAGGTGAAGGTTTTGCGTTTTTAGGTGGAAGTCGATGGAGAATGGATTTCTATTATGAATTTTGATTTTGATTCTATTGTAATAATTTTTTTGCGGTGAAATCAATTTATAAAATTTAAAAAAGCACGTAAGTAATTTATATAAGAAAAACCCGTTAATTATACGGGTTTTTCTTATTGATTAAATAGGATACATTTTTAAAACTCGGTTTAAAAATGTACACCAGGGCCCGGGGACACTCGATGCGGCTTCCGGTCGGATTTCCCGGGTTATATATATGTAATTTTAAAATAATAGCCGATAAGTAGAAATAAGTTGAACTTCAATTTATAAATAAATATTTCACCGGTATAAACTTTACAAAATAAAAACCGATGTTTATAGTAACAACGATTAAATTTTTAGTCTAAAAACATAGTATGCCGGTAATACTAGTTTTTAATAGGAGGATTGTTATATGGACAGACCGAGAAGATACGAACCTTGGACTAACGAAAGACTTGATCTTTTGCTGGAAGGTCGTGGTTTAATCAGAAGAAGTGATGTTAAGTATTGGAATGATAAAGTAAAAATACATTGTGAAAATTGTGGAAATGATTTTGAAGCTCTTCCTCAAAATCTTGAAAGAGGTTCGGGTTGTCCTTTTTGTTATTTAAAAAATAAAACGGGAGCCAATAGAAAAGCTAAATGGACACTTAAGGAAGTCCGTGCCTTTGCGAAAGAACAAGGTTTTACATTGCTTGACAACGAATATATTAATAATAAATTTCCGTTAAAATTTATTAACGATATAACAGGCGAGGAAGTAACCATGACTTTTAGATCTTTACAAGCAAGAGCTAAAGCTCGTGAACTCCGTGAAAAAGTTCGTAAAAAACCGGATTGATAGATTAATCTAAACATATTTCAATATATCGAAATTAACATTTATTTCCTAAAATTCTTTATATTTTTTTAGGTATAGGTGGAATTTACTTTTTTTCGAAGTATTTTTTTGTAATCATACTTGCTTATAATTCATCTTTTTCTCATTTATATGTATTGACTTTGTTATAAATTAACTGTAATATTTATATTGTAAAAACGTTTTTACATATGAGTTGTTTAAATGTTTCCAACCGGTCATTTGGTATGAGGAGTAAAAAAATGACTACAAAACTTATTGACATAGCTAAACATTTAAATATATCCGTTTCAACCGTCTCAAGGGTATTAAACGGGAAAGACAGGGTTAGTGACGAAACCCGTAAAAAGGTATTGGAAGCCATTGAAGAATTCAATTATAAACCGAATGAATTGGCTCGCAGTCTAAGAAAAAGTAACAGTATGACAATCGGAATCATCGTACCCGATATATCCAATGAGTTTTTTTCTTTATTAAGTAAGGGTGCGGAGGAAGTTGCAAGACAAAACGGATACCTTGTCATTTTATGTAACAGCGATTATGATGAAGAAAACGAAAAAGAATATTTGAACATGTTGCTTCAAAAACAGGTCGAGGGTCTTATAATTGCAACAGTTTGTAAAGATAGAGAGTATTTTGAAAAAATTCTTACCGGAGATATTCCGTCTGTATTTGTAGATAACCTACCAAAAATTCGTAGAAATTTTAATTATGTGACAATAGACAATAAAAAGGCCGCTTATGATTTAACCATGCACTTAATAAATTCCGGTTATACGGATATAGCCATGATAACCGGAAAATTGCAAGAAACGTCTGCTACAGAAAGGCTGGACGGATTTAAAAAAGCCATGACTGAAAATGCAATAAGGATTGAAAGCAATTTTATTGGTGTCGGAGATTTTAGAGCGGAAACCGGTTATAAAATCATGAAGGGGATGTTGGACTTAAAGCAAAAACCTCGTGCTTTGCTGGCGGCTAATAACAACATTGCATACGGAGCTATAAAAGCTGCAAAAGAAAAAGGTATGAATATACCGGAGGATTTATACACTGTTTGTTTTGACGCTATCGATAACACCGGATTGTTAAGTATCAGATTACCTTCAATGATTCAGCCGGCTTTAAAGATAGGTAGGATTGCATCGGATATAGTAATAAAAAGAACGGACGACAAAATAAATGATGTGTATGAGCATATTATTTTAGAACCGGATTTTATTTTATAAATTTACCTTATATATATTCATTGACGTAGGAGTGGTGTTACGATTTGTAAAAACGTTATTACAAATCGTAACCATGAGTAAATATAAATTAATGTTATTAAAGACAGGGGGCGTTTTTTATGAGTAATGATAGCGGTAAGAAGATTTGGTATTTTCCGGACGGAGAACTACCTCCGGCCGGAGACGAACCTTTGAAAGGTCATGAGTCCATTATAATATTAAATGACAATGATTCCGATGCAAACGTTTCTATGACATTGTTTTTTACAGATAAGGACCCGATGGAAAATATAGTAATTCATGTACCTGCAAAAAGAGTTAAATGCTTTAGAATGGATATGCCCGAACAAATATGTGGCACGGTTATTCCTTTGGAGACTCAATATGCCATTAAGCTTTGCAGCGACATTCCTATAGTGGCGCAATACGGCAGGTTGGATACAAGGCAGGTTAAAATGGCATTTTATACAACAATGGGTATTAGTTTTTAAATTGGGTTTTTGTGTTATAAGAAATGATATAAACAAAAAGACAGATAAGTTTAATTTTTTGAAAGTGAGGTTTAAAAAGTATGGAAAGAATTATGATTCCTGATTGGGAGTACAAGGAAAGGGTAAAAAGAGCTGCCGCTTTAGCTGCAGAAAAAGGATTGGATGTTTTTCTTGTCAATTCAAATGAGGCGGATTATGCAAATGCCAGATATTTCAGCGGATTTTGGCCTTTGTTCGAAAGAGCGGGAGTTGCCATTACCCCTTCGGGTGATGCAGGATTGATTGTAGGTCCGGAAAGTACGATATTTGCATCCGATGTAAGTAGAATAGACAGAATATACACATCCCTTGCTTACAGAGAATCGGCCGATCCGGCTTATCCGGAAACAAAAACAGTAAGTTATAAAGAGATCTTCAATGATTTGGGAGTAAAAGGAGATAGGATTAAAATAGGTATCGGGAGTTTTCTTGATACAAACGCAGTCATGATGGAAAGTTTAAAAGAAAATTATCCCGAAGCACAAATAATAAAAGCCGATGATATCATGCTTGCCCTAAGAGGTGTTAAATCTGAAAATGAATTGGCTTGCATGCGTGAAGGCTTCAGGATTACTGAGCTTGCAATGGATGAAGTTATAAAAAATTTGAAACCGGGAGTAACAGAGCTTCAGATGGTTGGAATAGCTCAAAGAGTTATATATGAAAACGGTGCGGAATATGAAGGCCTGCCAATGTATGTTTTCAGTGAAAAATCAACCAGGCATGCGATATCCAGACCTTCTTACAGAACAATTGAAAAAGGAGATCTGGTACAACTTAATCTTTCGGCCAAAGTGGACGGTTACTCTCCCAGTGTAGGTATACCTATATGTGTGGGTAAATTAACCCCGGATAAGAGGGAGTTGGTGGAATTCGGTCTTTACGCTCACGATTGGACAACATCACAAATCAAGGCCGGTGTGTTAGCCTCGGATATCGCTAAAGGCTTTTACGATATGTATGTTAAAAAAGGATATAAATCTAACTATGTTTACGGACCTTGTCATGGCACCGGTATGATTGAAGTCGAAGCTCCCTGGATGGAAACCGCTTCTAACTACATACTTAAACCAAATATGACGTTCCAGGTGGATACTTTTGTATCCGGTAGCACATTCGGTCTAAGGTGGGAAAAAGGTATAGTTGTTACCGAAACCGGGTGTGAAAATCTTTGTAGTCCTATAGGCCGTATAATTGAGTTGGATTTTTAAGATTTTATTTACACTACGATTTAAGAATAAGAAGGATTAACATTTATGTTAATAATCGGTTATAAAACTTTGTTAATCTTTCTTTCTTTTCCCGGAAAGGAGTATGGGATATGAAGCTGGAATACATTTTTCCCAAAGAGGCCGAAAGAGCCAAGTTACAAAAAATTCCCCTGGTTATACCGGTCGGTACGATTGAATATCACGGACCGCATTGTTCTTTCGGGTGCGATACCCTTGTAGCCTACGGCCTATTGGAAAGACTGGAAAGAGAAATGGAATTGGTGATTGCACCTTCCGTTTGGTATAGCCCGTCAAGTTATGCCGTAGCAGGTCCTGAAAAAGGTTCGATACACGTTGACAGTGACATATTCGAACAATATGTTTACAGTGTGCTGAGATCACTTTTATATGGTGGTTGGAGAAACATATATCTTTTGATTCATCACCAATATGAGCAAGAAAATCTTTTACCTATGACATTATCCTGCATGAAAGCAGCCAAAAAACTTACATTTGAATTTTTGGAGAATGAAAGAGGTGTAGGTTGGTGGGGTGATAATAAAAATAAAGAATTTTATGAACAATTAGACGGTAGTGACAATCCATGGAATTGGATTACCGTGCTGCCGTGTATGAGCAAGGAAGTCCAAAATGCGACCGGGTACGATCATGCCGGTAAATGGGAATGCTCGATCTTAAGTGCTTTATACCCGGAAACGGTTATAAAGGAAAGAATAAAAGATAGTGACGAATGGTTTATACAAGATGCTGTTGAATCATCACCGGTTATTGGAGAGAAAATGGTAGCTTTGTGTTTAAACGATTTAAAAAATAAAATAAAGTAGTACGATATAAAACAATATTTTTATATAACGACTCACTTACCATAGGTGACCGCACCATATGATTCTACTGCAAAATGAAATCATATATGCGGTATGTTAATTTCCGGGTAAAGACCGGGTGTCAGGAGGTGTTATTTTGTATATTGGAAACGAGAAGAATTATGATTTTAGAAAGCGTTTGCTTGAAGTTCATAAACCTAACAGAAGAAACTACAATGTTAAACAGGTTGAAAACGAAATTGTTATAGACAATGATTGGCAAATAATAATTCCTAATTGTTGCGGACGAGTTATGCTACTTGTTGCAAAAGATCTGCAAGATTATTTTTTTACATCTATGGGTTTATCTTTAAGATTGATAAGGTCGGACAGTATTAAAAGATTAATTGAAGAAGGAGACCGCTTAATTATCTTTACATCAAAAAGCATATCCGGTAACAGTGAAAATGATCCCGATATTCCTCGTGGTTACAGGTTTACATGTAAAAAACAAAAAATTATATTATGTGGTAACGATGATAGAGGAACGGCTCAAGCGTCTTATTACCTGGAAGATTTAATGAATCTTAAATGTGCTCCGTGTGTAGAGATAGCCGATGTTTTCAGGAATCCGCATTTTTCGCCTAGGATGGTACACTCGGGATACGGTTTGGATATGTTTCCGGATGCACATTTAAATGCCATCGCACATGCCGGTATGGATGCAATATTGGTATTTACAAAGGATGTTGATCAAACACCTCACGGTTATTTGGATTTTAATAATTTGATTTATAGAGCGGCAGGTTATGGTATTGATGTATATGCGTACAGTTATTTAAAAAGTTTAAAGCACCCGGATGATAAAGATGCACAAAGTTATTATAAAAACACATACGGAAAAGTTTTTAAAAAGTGCCCGGGATTGAAAGGTATAGTGATGGTAGGTGAGTCTGTCGAGTTTCCAAGTAAAGATCCGAGAACTTCAGGTAAATTTCACTATGAAAACACCGAAAACGGACTACCCACAGGCAAACCTAGTCCGGGATGGTGGCCATGCAATGACTACCCACAATGGCTAGAAATGATACAAAAAGTTATCAGAGAAAACAAACCTGACGCCGATATCGTATTTTGGACGTATAATTGGGGATATGTTGATAAAGAACACAGGATTGAGCTTTTAAAAAGCATCCCTACGGATATATCGCTGTTGGTAACATTTGAGATGTTTGAACAAATACCTACGGACGGCGTTATGAGCACTTGCGTGGATTATACTTTGTTTTTCGAAGGACCCGGAAAATACTTTATAAGTGAAGCGGAAGTCGCAAAGGAAAGAGGTATTCGGCTATATACCATGTGTAACACCGGAGGGTTGACATGGGATATCGGTGTAATACCTTACGAACCTGCACCTTACCAATGGATAAGACGTTATGAAGGCTTACACCAAGCTCGTGAAAAATGGGGTCTTTGCGGTTTGATGGAATCACACCATTTCGGCTGGTGGCCTTCTTTTATCTCCGAAACGGCTAAATGGTCTTATTGGACCCCTTCACCAAAAGAAGATGATGTTTTATATATGTTGGCAAAGAGAGACTTCGGTGAAGAGAATGTAGATACGGTTTTAGCCGTGTGGAAGTCCTGGAGTGAAGGTATAAGAAATTATGTATCTACAAACGAGGATCAATACGGACCGTTCAGAATCGGACCTTCTTATCCGTTGGTTTTCAGAAGGGGTGCGGTTATACCGGGTGTTCCTCATGCAATGTTCGGTGGAAATAAAATATGTAATACAAATTATACATCTCATGACAGCGGAAGAAGCTCCTTGTTCCAATTAAGGCTTCCGGTTGAAATGAAGCGGTTGGAAAAAATGAGAAATTACTTCGCATATGGTGTGGATTGCTTGGAAAAAATTTATCAAAAACTTGAGGATAACAAGAAAAAGGATGCATTTTATATGATAAATTTAGGCAAGTTTATTACCAACTGTGTAACAACCGTTATAAACGTTAAAAAATGGGCTTTGCTTAAAATGAAATTATTAATTGAAACCGATGTAAATAGAATCAGGGAATATGCGGATGAAATGATTTGCATAGGTCAAGAAGAAATTAAAAATGCAGAAGCTACCATATCCTTAGTAGAAGCCGACTCCAGACTCGGTTGGGAACCTAGTATGGAATATATGACCGATAAAGAGCATTTAGAATGGAAAATATTACAGGTAAAGCAAACAATCGAAGGGGAAATACCCGGATATATCTCGGCTTTACGATATAATGAATAATTATAACTGTTGTTACTCCACTAACCGGTGAAAAAGCGAACCGAAGGCGGATATATATCCGCCTTTTTATTAAATAAGATACACTTTTAAAATTTAATTATAAAAATGTTCACCGACCCGAAGACGCTCGATTCGACTGCCGGTCTAATTAGAATAATAAGCAAATTTTTTTCATATTTTTGGAACTTATTAATAATATTATACGTCTAAAAATAGACTAAATAAATGAGAAGGAGTATGTTAAAAATGAAAAAAGCGATAACATTGGTTTTATGTGTTATTATGATTTGTTTCGCTCCGGTTCCAACTTCAGGTGTAACGTCTTTGGGGCAAGAAATACCAGTTCAAAACAAAATTTTTGATAAAGAAGAGATTGAGCTTATTGCAAGGGATATTTTTAATTTGTCAGATGATTTTGTATTAAGCGGTTCGGATTTTCGTGACGATGTAAGAAATTATAAATCGATTTGGTATCTTTATTTTAATAATGAAAAAACTAATAAATACTTAAATTGTAATCTTAATGCGGTATCCGGAGAACTTTTAAGTTTTAATCGTAATTATGACAGTAATAATGATATATTATTGATCAGTAGAAATGAAGCGAAAGAATATGCATTATCATGTATACAAGAATTTAACCCGGATTTAAGTGTGGATATGGTGGAAGTAAAAGAGAGTGATATATCTTTTATGTATAATTCTTATCGTTCTAAATACTCTTATTACTTTGAGTTTGTAATGCAATACGAGGAAGTTCTGTTCCCGGACAATAGAATAACCGTTCAGATATCCGGAACAGACGGAGAAGTCTTATCCTACAGTAAATCATGGTCGGACTGGGCCTATAACATAAAAGAGCCTTATTTAACCGATAACATTGTAAAAGGTATTTTTAAGAATCAAGATTTTCTCAAATTAAAATACATAATGAAATATGATCAGGATAATGATAGATACAGCCTAACTCCCGTATATCAATATGTACTGAATGAAAAAAACACCGGTTTGTTAAATGCTGTTACAGGTGAATTTATTTCATATGATGATCTGCATAACCCTAATATAATTTATAAACAAAGTATAACCGGAGCGGCATATACGAAAGCTGCGGAAGATTCGGGTGCATATTACGGCACGGTACCGGAAAAGGGTGTTATACCGGCTGAAAAAGCAGCGGAGATAATAAAAGAAAGATTGGCATTTTTATCTGATGTTAAGGATATGGTAGTTTTATCATCGGATTATTTTAATTCCATAAACGGTATCAAAGGTAAATACTGGAGGATATATTTATCAAATCCTAAAAACAAATCATATTTATCAGTTATAATAAACGGAGAAAATGAAAAGATTTATAACGTATATTACTATAAAGATATATACTCTTCTATAGCGGAAGTTCCTGTTTCGGATAGGAGAACCGTTTCGGATAATGTAAATTCCGCAACAGAAATAGCTAATTTGTTATCTGTGGCTCTAACTTCAATGCCGGTGGAACAAAAAGGTTCGGATGTTCTTCAAAAAGAATTGATTAACAAATTGAAAAATGCATTTCCCGAACTTGATCCGGCTCAGATCGACATTGGGAATTTTGATACCGATTCAAGAAATGCTCAAAGCTCGTATTGGGGGTATAGAATGATAAAAGATATCCCGTACGAAGGGAACAGTTTGCGTATAACAGTTGACGACAATACTAAAGATATTACATCATTTAGTATGAATTGGACACATGATGTTGAAATTGAATATGAAGGAGCCTCAGTCAAAATTATTGAAGCTAAAAATATATTTTATAACAAAGCGGGATTTGATTTATACTTCGTACAATTAAAAGATAAAAGTGTAGCGGATTATATAAATATACCTTTACCGGATCTAATTCCTGTTTTTGCGGTCAAACAAACATATTTCGATTATATATCAGCAATAAACGGAAAAACATTGGATTATAACGGTCAACCGGTAGATGAAAAACCTCTTGAAATTGTGATAACCGATATATCAGGCAATAAATATGAAAGAGCGATTGAGTTAATGAACAATATGGGTTATTTAGGTGATTGTGGGAGTTTATTTCATCCTGAGGAGCCACTTTTGAAAAAAGATATAGTAAAATGGCTTGGATTTGCTTTCGGGGATAATGGTAACTATATACCGCTTCGGTCCTCAATTAAAGGTGAGAACATAAAATTCCTTGATTTCGATATAAATCAAAATGATTACTATGCGTATATCAATGCGGTTCGATTGGGAGTGGTAAATGAAAATGAAAAGATATTTTATCCGGAAAAACAAATATCAGTACTTGAAATGTGTAAAATGATGATAAACGGTATTGGTTTAAAACGTATGGCCGAAACCGGAGAATTGTTCGCATTGGATGAATATTTACCCTCTTTAGTGAGAAAAGATTCCGGATACATCATATTAGGACGTTTTTATGAGATATTGGACACACAAGAAAATGACTTCAATAGGATTGTAACAAGGGGTGAAGCAGTTCAGAACATATACGATTTGTTGCTATTTTTAAGAGAATCTATGTAGGTCATTGTATTCCTAAATAGGATGCATTTTAAAACTTGATTTTTAAAAATGAATGCCGGCCCGTGGACGCTCGATGCGGCCGCGGGTCTAATCAATAGGATGCATTTTTAAAACTTAACAACAGGATACATTTTAAAACTTGATTTAAAACTTTATACCAAGTCCGGTATGTTTGACGCATACCGTGATTTTTTATGTGATTAATATTCTCACGGTTTTTTTCTTAAAAGTTAACAAATAATTAGCATTTAATCAAAACAATTTTAATGTTTCACACTTTTTGTGTGCTATAATTTATATAAATAAGTTATTTTGAGGTTACCGATATGAGTAATGTTAAATCCGATACAGAAAAGCTTAATGAAGTTATGAATACCATATCTTTTGATTTTTCTCAAGTAAAAGATGTTAAATGGCAAAATCCGATTGATTCGGATGTTATAGAAATAAAAGGATTTCCTTGGTTAAAAAAAGATGGAGTTTACAGAAGGTTACCTGTTGATGCGAAAGAAAAATTACGTCCGCCTGTGAATTCTTTAGCGGATTGCACTGCAGGAGGACAAATACAATTTATCACTGATTCCAAAAGATTGTATATAGCTGTTAAACTGCAAGGGAAGGCTAATATGTACCATATGCCTGCAACAGGACAATGTGGTTTCGATTGTTATGTAGGAGACGAGAGTAAAATCAGATATTATAAAACCTGTAGATTTGATCTGAAAGAGGATGGCTATTGCTCGGAATTGTTCAATTATGTTAGCTGTAAAAGTAGAACAATAGTTTTAAACTTTCCACTATATATAGGCGTCGAACATGTATTGATCGGTGTAGATGACACTGCTACAATAAATAAACCGGATTTTTTCGTAAACGATAAAAAAATTGTAATATACGGTACATCCATAACCCAAGGCGGATGTGCTTCAAGACCCGGAATGGCATACAGCAATATATTAAGCAGGATGTTTCACATGGAATGTGTAAATTTAGGCTTTTCAGGAAACGGTCAAGGCGACTCGGCCGTAGCTAAGTTGATGTCAGAAATAGAAAATGTCAGTTGCTATGTTTTAGATCACATTACCAATTGCTCCACACAGCTGTTCATGGAAACTCTCCCCGGCTTTGTAAAAATACTAAAAGAACGAAATCCTGATGTTCCTGTATGTATTATGTCCAATTTGTTGATGCCTGCGGATTATTTTTTAAATGATATAGATTTGAAAAATAACGATCGACACATAGATAGACAAAAAGTTAAAGATTTTATTATAGATTTTATAACTGATTTGGAAAGAGAAGGTTACACCGGTTTATATTTTATAGAATCTGAAAAATTGTTAGGTGAAGATTTTGAAGAAGGAACTGTAGACGGGACACACCCTAACGATTTTGGGTTTTATAATATTGCCAAAGGGCTGTACCCGTTATTAAAAAGTATATTAAAGGATTCCACTGTAATAAAATAAAGTTTTTACAGTAGAATTATTAAAGTTAAACCAATAAAATCGGGAGGATATATGACGGAATTATTAAATGTACGTTACAGTAAATATTACGAAAAGGAACGAATAGTTGATTTCTTTATACCGGAAGAACTAAAAAGTGACAAGTGCATCTTTTTTATACATGGAGGCGGATTCAATGCGGGGAAAAAAGACGCTTGGCATCCTTTAGCCCGTTGGTTTTGTGAGAAAGGTTATTTTTGTGCAAGCATGGAATACAGGCTGGCCCCGGGTGAAATGGTAAATACACAATTCGGAGAAGAAGATTGTACAAACCGACATTTTCCCGCACAAATAGAGGATGTAAGGTTATGCATGTCATTTATAAAAGAAAATTCGTCTAAGTACGGATTTGATAAAAATAAAATAATAATTACCGGTTTATCGGCGGGGGCATATTTGTGTGGAATGCTAGCTACCATACAAGAGGATGATTTACTGGGATATACTCCGGAGATGAATGAATTAGATACAACCCCTATGGCTGTGGTATTATATTGTCCTGTTGTTGATTTGCATTATAACGATTTTAATTTGTACGGATATGAAACCAAATTTTGTCAAAACTTCATGGGCAAACCTATTGAAGGAAATGAACGACTTTATGATTTGGCTTCACCTCTTTTAAGGATAACCGGAAAAACGCCTCCCACTTTGGTTATTCATGCTTTAGAAGATAAACTTGTTACCGGTAAAGCCGTTGACATGTTGATTGAAGCGTATAATAAGAATAATGTTCCGATTAAAGTGGTGTATGTGGAAGGAGCAAAGCACGGTTTCGGATATAATACAAAAACCGAACAACAGATATTTGCTTTGGGAAAAATGTACGAATATATAGTTGATTTCAATGCAATAAAATAAATTTTTATAATAGAATCATAGTTAAAATTCTAATTTATATTAATAATAGAATTACAAATGGTAAAAAGTGAAAGGAAATTTTAAATGGAGTCATTGCAAGCAAAAAAAGGTTTTATAATTGATATGGACGGTGTTATATATCATGGGAACCATCTATTAGAAGGTGCAAAAGAGTTTGTAAAAGAATTAAAAGAAACAGGAAAACATTTTCTATTTTTAACAAACAGTTCGGAACGATCACCAAGGGAGCTGTCTCAAAAATTAGCACGTCTTGGTATTGAAGTGGATGAAAAATATTTTTATACAAGTGCGTTGGCGACTGCCGCATTTCTACAATCCCAATGCCCGCGAGGAACCGCTTATGTAATAGGAGAGGCGGGACTTATAAATGCCATATATGACGCAGGATTATCTATGAATGATATTAATCCCGACTATGTTATCGTCGGTGAAACACGAAGTTATAGTTTCGATAAAATTGAGAGAGCGGTACACCTGGTTAGAAACGGTGCTAAATTGATCGGGACTAATTCAGATTTGACCGGTCCGACCGAAAAAGGTATAATACCTGCAACAAGAGCTCTTATCGCACCTATTGAATTGGCTACGGGAATGGATGCTTATTTTGTAGGGAAACCCAACCCGTTAATGATGAGACACGGACTAAAACTTTTAGGTTGTGACAGCAATGAAGCTGTAATTATAGGTGACCGTATGGATACAGATATAATTGCAGGTATAGAATCGGACATTGATACCGTTTTGGTGCTAAGTGGAGTTACAAATCATGAGAATATGAAACAATTTGCATACAGACCAAAATATATACTTAACGGTATAGGTGATGTATTAAAATAAAAATAAGGTATATGATTTTTACCGCAATACATTAGAACTTTTATAACTTGTTATTAACAATAGGTATTAAATTGGCAGCGGTTATATTGATATTATTGGTTACATATGCTAAAATTTTATTTAATTTTATATAAGGAGAACACACATGACATATAATGATATATTTGCTAAGTGTAAAACAGATGAAGGTTATTTCGGTCAATTCAGAGCGGCAGGAGACAGAACGTTTACTTTGCCGGTAATCGAATCTGTTCCGGATAAATATATGAAAGCCGGTGGTAACGAATTTTTAATGTGGTCTATTAACAATTATCTGGGTTTGGCAGGTAATGAAGAAATAAAAGCGGCTGCGCGTGAAGCTTTGGAAGTATGGAGCGTAAGCGGGCCGATGGGTTCGAGGATGATGAGTGGAAATACTCCCGATCATATAGCTCTTGAAGAAGAATTGGCTGATTTTGCTCAAAAAGAATCTTCCATATTATTTAATTACGGTTATTTGGGTGTAATAGGTACAATAGCTTCTCTTATGGGTCCTGACGATGTTATAGTCATGGACAAGCTTGCTCATGCGTCTATTGTAGATGCTGCCATATCAGCGGTTTCAGATCGAAGAAGTCTACGTGTTTTCAGACATAACGATATGAACAGTCTTGAAACCACATTAAAGAGGGTAAATGAAAATAGAAAAGGCGGTGTATTCGTTTTAACCGAAGGTGTTTACGGGATGACCGGAGATTTGGCTAAAATGGATGAAATTTGTGAACTAAAAGATAAATATGAAGCCCGACTGTTTGTGGACGATGCACATGGAGTCGGAGTTATGGGACCTAACGGGAGAGGTACGGGAGAGTATTTCGGTGTGCAAGATAAAATTGACATATACTTCGGTACGTTTGCGAAAGCGTTTGCTTCGATAGGAGGCTTTTCTGCAGGTAATAAAGATGTAATAGAATGGATAAGGTATAATTCCAGAACACAAGTTTTTGCTAAGAGCCTACCTATGATATATGTTAAAAGTTTGCAAAAGACATTAGAGCTTGTAAGAAACGGTAATGATAAAAGAGCTAAGTTATTTGACATCGCAGCGAAACTGTCTAAAGGACTCAGAGATATCGGATTTTTTGTAGGCGATGTAAAATCACCTATTATTCCCGTATTTGTTCCTGGAGGAGATCCGAAGATCGGTATGTATTGGATTCAATACTTAAGAAGCAAGGGAATATTTACAACAGCTGTTGTTTATCCCGTTATACCAAAAAACTTTGTTATGTTTAGAATTATCCCCACGGCAATTCATGATGACGAAGATGTTCAAAAAACTTTAGATGCGTTCAAAAGCTTACGTGACGAGAATAAAATGGATTTGAATCTGGATCCGAAAGACATTAGAAAGTTGTATGGTGACAAATGAGTGTCATAAGTGGTATTCAACAGATCGGTATAGGAATTACGGATGTGTATGAATCATACGCATGGTACAAAGAGAATCTTGGATTTAATGTCCCGATAATAGACGCTTCGGGGTGGGCTGAATTAATGTTACCATATACAGCCGGTCAACCACAAAAAAGGCATGCTATAATGGCGTTAAATATGCAGGGGGGCGGAGGCTTGGAAATATGGCAATATGTCAATAGAAAGCCGACAGCTCCCGAATTTGAACCTAAAATCGGTGATTTGGGTATTTACATCACAAAGATAAAATGCGGTAATATTGAAAAAGCTTATAATAGTTTAACAAAAAAAGGTGTTCAGTGCGGGGATTTGTATAAATCCCCGGCCGGACGTCCTGTTTTTTATTTTAAAGATCCTTCAGGCAACATATTTCAAATGATAGAGTTAAATGTTTTGTTTAAAAAAACACGGTATGATAACGGTGGTGTATACGGAGCCATGATAGGTGTATCCGACATGTCTCGATCGTTGGAGTTTTATGTTAATGTTTTAGGCTATGATGAAACAGTTTATGATACAACAGGTGTTTTTGAAGACTACATAAACTTACCGGGTGGCGATCAACCGGTTAGAAGAGTTTTGTTGACCCATAAAAATAGAAGGAAAGGTGCTTTTTCCAACCTTTTGGGACAAACTGAAATAGAACTTATATCATTGACACAAAGTGAAGGACGTAAAATATTTAAAAACAGGTTATGGGGCGATTTGGGTTTTATTCATTTGTGTTTTGATATCATAAATATGGATGAAATGAAATTGGTATGCGGTAGAAACGGGTATGAATTCACAGTAGATTCAGCTTCCGGTGTCAGTACGCAAAACAAGTCATTTGATATGGGGCAAGGAGCAGGCCGTTTTGCATATGTGGAAGATCCGGACGGTACATTGATAGAATTTGTTGAAACTCATAAAATACCTGTAATGCAGAAGTTCGGATGGTATATTGATTTAACAAAGAGAGATCCGTATAAGCCTTTACCAAATTTCATGTTGAAAATGCTG
>CAZJOD010000019.1:0-33180 GCA_964547525.1 uncultured Clostridiaceae bacterium | reverse complement strand
ATCAACCCGCACTCGGGACTTTCACCCGTTAGATTGCGCCCATGCTGGGCGCACCGTAAATAAAAACCTTCGATTAAATTCGAAGGCTTTTATCATTGATCTATAATCTTAAGCACTCATTGTTTTAATTTGCACATTCTTTTTCTTATGTACACCAAACATAAGAAAAGGTTGCAATAAAGATACTCCCAAAATTATACCCCAATACGCCAATGATAGTGGCACCGTCTCAAATACAAGAGATAAAACAGGTACATAAATTACAGCCAACAACATAAGGAATGAGACTGAAATAGCTAGAAGCAAAATTCTATTTGATAAATAAGGTATCTCTAAAATATTATGATACTCACTCTTGCACTCCATAACATGAACCAGCTGAGCGGTTACTAAATGCGCAAAGGCTGCCGTTCGTGCCGTAGTCAGATCCCCGCCTATCATATTAACCACTTGGAACACCGCCAAAGTGCCAAGACCTATGGTTATCCCTCTAAAAACTATTTTTTTCCCTAATCCTCCGGAAAAAACATCACTGCCCTTCTCAACCGGATGCCTATCCATTATATCTTTCTCTCCGGGTTCAAACCCTAATGCCACCGCCGGGAAACCGTCAGTTACCAAATTTACCCATAGAATCTGTATGGGTATCAACGGCATTGACAATCCTGCAAGAGCCGCTACAAACATAGTTAAAACTTCACCTATATTGCATGATAAAAGGTATCTTATAAATTTTCTTATATTCTGATAGATTATACGACCCTCTCTGACAGCGGTCACAATAGTACTGAAATTATCATCCAATAAAACAAGGTCCGAGGCTTCTCTGGTTACATCAGTACCGTTTATTCCCATTGCGATACCAATATCGGCTTCTTTTAATGCAGGGGCATCATTCACCCCGTCCCCTGTCATAGCTGTGACATATCCTTTCCTTTTATATGACTTGACAATCTCTAACTTGTCAGCCGGTGACACGGCGGCATATACTTTTGCATTATCTGTAATTTTATCAATTTCTTTATGAGATTTATTACGTAATTTGTCTCCAATAACAACTTTTTCATCACTATCTGTAATACCTACTCTTCTTGCTACAGCCGCAGCAGTACCCGGCTGATCCCCGGTTATCATGACCGGTATAATTCCGGCGTTTTTACATATTGTAACCGATTCTTTAACACCTTCTCTAGGTAGGTCTTCCATTGCTTCAATTCCAACAAAAATCATATTTTTTTCAATTATCTCGTCGGTTGATGAAATTGGTTTCCAGCAGATACCTAATACTCTCATCCCTTGATATGATATGTCTTTATTCTTTTTTTGGACTTTCTGTTTGTCAATCTGTAATATGGGCTTAACCGTTTTACCATTCATACATCTGTCGGACATGGATAGGATAACTTCCGGATTTCCCTTAGTAAGCATAATTTTTTCTTTGTTTATTGTTTCGACTACAACAGACATACACTTCCTGTTGGAATCAAACGAGATTTCTTTAACCCTTTTATACTTTGAAACCAACTCGGACACCCTATCGTTTGTCTTATTAATATATTCCAATAATGCGGTTTCAGTCGGATCACCGGAAAACTTGGGTATAACTTCGGTATTATCTATGTATACATTATGGCATAATGCAAAGGCCAGATATATTATATCCTCCTGAGAATAATCAAAAGTTTTACCCTTTTCCAGCTTATCGGTTTTAATGTTTTTTATCTCCGGATCAGTGAACTTAACTGTCATTTTATTCTCGGTTATTGTTCCGGTTTTATCACTGCATATTACTTTTGTATTCCCCAGTGTCTCAACAGCCGACAATTTTCTTGCCAAAGCATTTACTTTAACCATCTTGTTAACACCTATTGCCAACGAAACCGTTACAACTACAGGCAAACCTTCAGGTATGGCCGCTACAGCCAAGCTTATACCTGATAGAAGCATATCAAACAATACTCCTCCGTGCAGTATCCCGGTTACCGCTACCACGGCACAGATACCTAAACAACCCACTACAAGCGATTTACCTAATTTTGATAGCCGTTGTTGTAAAGGTGTTTTGTCATCCGACGCATCGGATATCATGCCTGCAATTTTACCCATTTGGGTCATTGCGCCGGTATCGGTTACAATCGCCAGTCCATGACCGGATACCGCTACAGTACCCATATAAACATTTTGCATTTTTGGCGAATCCACTGATTTAAACACAGGTACCGATTCACCGGTCAATAAAGCCTCATCGGTTTTCAAGTCGGTGCTGTCCACAATTTTAGCATCGGCTCCTATACGATCTCCGCTTTCTATCACCAATAAATCTCCGGGAACCAAAAATTTGGTCTCAACCGTTTTTACAATACCGTCTCGTATCACTTTTGACATAGGTGCAGCCATTTTTTTCAATGAATCCATGGTCTTTTCAGTCTTAAATTCCTGTATAAACCCTAAACTTCCATTGAAAATTACAATTGCAATGATTACAAAAGCTTCGATGTCTTCACCCATGAACATTGATACAATTGCAGCGACAAAAAGAATGAGTGTCATAAAATCGGCAAATTGATTAAGAAAAAGGAAAATAGGTCTTTTCTTTTTTCTGCTTTTGAGCTCATTCAATCCGTATTGTCTTAAATTTTCTGCGGCTTCATGCTCTGATAAGCCCTTGTTTAAATTATTTACTTGCAATTTAAAAACTCCCGAATTAATATACTTTGTCCTATTAATATTGATTCGGAAGTCAATTTATGACGGTTTTGTCCGGAGAATAAATTATTTTTTATACAAGTTTTTTACATAAGAAAGTACACTTTTACCAGCTATGGCTCCTTGGCCTACCGCTACAGATATTTGTTTGAATACTCCCGTACAATCTCCACAAGCGTATAAACCCGGAATACCTGTAGAACCGTCTTTATCCGTAACTAATGCATTATTTTCTGTCATAACACCCATCTTTAATGCGAACTCTAAAGCGGAAGCACTTCCGTAAGCTACAAAAATACCATCTACATTTTCAGATGTCTTGTCGGTAAACTCAACCTTCTCGATAAAATCACCGCCTGATATTTGTGATATAGGTTTTTCGATCACCTTATACCGGCTTAACATACCACTATATTTATCGTCAATTTCAAGTTTTTGTCCGTTTGTAAATATAGTTATATCTTTTGTATAAGTCATTAATTCTTCCGCTTCATGCATTGCATAATCGGTATAACCTAAAACCCCGACTTTTTTATTTCTATAAAAAAATCCGTCACAGGTGGTACAATAGCTGATTCCTTTTCCCTCAAAATCTTTTATACCCGGTAAAGAAAGTTTCTTGCCCGGTTGACCTACGGCGAGAATAACAGCTTTTGATTGATAAGTGTTTTTTTTACCGATTACACTGAAGTTCCCGTCTGACGTTATCCCCACTATTTCATCGTCAACAAACTTCACCCCCAAACGTGTAGCTTGCTTTAAACCGTTTTCCAATAACTCTTTTCCCGATACGGTTTCCAAAAACCCGTAATAATTATCAATCTTATCGGCTTTGTACAAGCTTCCGTAATCTTTACTTACAACTAAAGTAGACAAATTGCCCCTTACGGTATATAAAGAGGCGGATATTCCACCGGGCCCTTTACCTATTATAATTACATCGTACATAGCTTTTCTCCCTGTTTTAAATATTGATAATACATTATATCACATAACAACCAAGTGTTACATATAATAGAGTAAGCGCAATTAAACGTTAGTATTGTTTTAATGATATTTTTTACCCGGTATCATAATTTTAAACACGGGTGAATAAGTTAAAAAGTATATGGAGGTTTTAATATGAAATACGATTTAGAGTCCAAGTATATGGAGATGCTTATCAAACAAAATAGCAAAGCTGTGGATAAGAAAATGGGCAAAGCTATTGATATGCTTCAAAACAATCAAATGGATGAGATAAAAAGTAAACTTAAAAATATTGACTTGGATGAATTAAGCAAAAAAATGGATGACTTTGATAAGAATAAGCTAAAATCATTAAATATTGACTTGGATAAAGTTAAAGGTAGATTATCTCAGAAAGACTTTGACAACATGGAAAAGATATTAGGCAAAAACGGCCCTGAAATCATGAAAAAAGTTAAAAAGATGCTTTACGATTGATGTTTAAATTTCTTTTGTATAATGTTCGGATATTTCCTATTAATATGGGCTTTATCTCATAATGGAAATATCCGGTTTATTACAAGGGATGGTCTTTGGTAGCAAACCGGAATAAATGACTGTTTCAAAACCGAAAAATCGGTTTATTAAACGGGATTGCCCGATAATTATATGAAGGAATAACCCGTTCATTTAATTTAAATTAAGAGGAGGGAACTTGGATGTCCGACCAAATGGATGATAAAATTGATGCTATAGCTAAAATGCTTGGTCAAGATAGCGTACCTGGGGAGATGAAGGATCTTATAAAATCATTTGCCTCTAAGATGGAAGAAAGCGATAGCAGTGTAAATACATCGGATCATGACAACAGTCTGGAAATATTGGGGAATGCAAAAAATATGATTGATAAAATTCAACGTGTAAATGATCCTCGCATCAGCCTGCTACTTGCAATAAAGCCGTTTTTAAACAGTAACCGACAAAAGAAAATTTCCAACTGTGTTAACATACTCAGAATATCACTGTTAGCGGACTTGTTTAAAAAAGATTAAGGAGGTTGTATATGGTATCAGTAAGGTCAAACGTATATACTAATCAACAATCGGGAGTACAAGGTGCTCATAGAATACCTTTGCCAAACGAAGTAAGTGAAAAAAAAAGTGAAGAAAAACTTCTACCTGATTATTCCTTAAAATCTATCTTCAAAAAGATAAAAGACAATATCGAACTGGACGATATTATACTTCTTGTTTTAGCCTTGGTACTTTTAAAAGATGATAAAGACGATAAAATACTTTTATTTGTTGTAATATACATATTGATTGATTTTTAAAATATAACAACATGAATATTATTTTCTTTGTAAGGTAAACTAATAAAAAAAGAGGAAGTGATATTTATGAAGAAATATGTTTTCCGATATTTACCGGTAATCATTGTTTTTGCACTGACAATTTCGGTTACCGCTTACATTTATTTAAATAATTCCGAGGATGTATTGTCCCGATACGGGTCAACCGGCCAGGAAGTCAGAAACATACAAACCAGGTTAAAAAACTGGGGATACTACAACGGGGCTGTAGATGGAATATATGGCTATCAAACAACACAAGCCGTTCGTTTCTTTCAACGAAGTAACGGTTTGAAAGTTGACGGTATAGCAGGCCCTCAAACATTAGGTGCTCTCGGTCTACCTACCGGGCAAGCTTCGGGAGGTGGAAGCCCGTCTTCTAACAGTGATGTAAATCTACTGGCTCATCTGATTCACGGAGAAGGAAGAGGAGAACCGTATGAAGGGCAAGTCGCCATCGGAGCGGTTGTCATGAATCGGGTTCGAGACAGCAGATTTCCCAAAACAATGGCAGGTGTAATTTATCAGCCCGGTGCTTTCGATGCGGTTTCTGACGGTCAGATAAATCTGACTCCAAATCAGACAAGCTATAGGGCCGCTCAGGACGCAATAAACGGGTGGGATCCCACTCACGGATGTGTATATTATTATAATCCTGCAACAGCTACAAGCGCATGGATTTGGACTCGCCCCATTATGTTAAAAATAGGCAAGCACAATTTTGCAAAATAAAAATTACGGTTATCTTTAAAAAGAGTCTTTACAGTAAAACCTATTATTCTAATATAATTTTTTTCTTAATAATCGTATGGTTGAATTTATAAAAAAGCCATACGATAAATATTGTCCAAAACAATGTATTAGCTAATAATAGTAGAATTAATTTAAAAGCACCTGAATTAAGCATGCCTATATAAGATAAAGTCCCGATATATATTAAATCCAGGCCAATAAGGGTCGTAACACTTGTAACAAAAGACGATCCCGCTACTTTTAACGAAGTCTTATAAAAAGATACGGTCTTAAAAGATGCGGGTATCATGTACATAAGATAAACTCTTAAGAACAATAACAACAAATAGATTATTATAAGAGTTACAATTAAAAAGAATTCGTATGTACCGTTTCCGTTAGCACCGGTGCCTGCTATCTTGCCCACCAATAGAGCCGGAAAGATAATGATTATAAATGAATATAGCAGCATTAAAATCGCATAAAAAAGTATAAACAAAACTAAAGCCAACTTTACGAAGCAATTAAAAAATCCTTTAAAGTAATCAAGCCGTTTCGGTTTATAATCAGAATCGTCAACCGTTTTACTTAACATAAACAAAGGGCCTGAAAAAAACAAAGATACTACTGTCGCAAGCCCCAATGCAATTGCAAAACATACGAATATGTAAAATAAAACGGTATTTTTATTAAACATACTGTTAACAAGAACAATAAGATTATCTATCGTATCGCCTGCAATTTCTGAAAACAATCCTCTTACTAAAATCGGAACCGGATTCATTAAATTTAATAAACATAAAATAAGTACGAATATAGTAATATATATAATAAAAAATTTTTTAGTCAATATCAACCGTATAGAATTCACAAGAGCACGCATTTATATCCTCCGTTTTATACTTTTTTATTAGACATTTCTATAACACTGTCACTAAAATAAGGCATTATTATTCTTAAGCCCTAATAATTATACCACATATAAGTTTCACTTCAAATGCTCTTATAAAATATTTAGATGCCGTAATTTACAGTGATTTTCAGTGATATACCTTGTACCGCAGATATTATAAATGATATCAAAACAAAAAGGGCTTTTAAAAGCCCTTTTTAGTATATTATAAATATTTTGTTTGGTTTTTATTTTAACTACACAATTTTTACATCATACCGGGCATTCCGCCACCCATTCCGCCTGCCGGAGGAGGTGTAGGTTCAGGTATGTCGGCAACAACGCCTTCGGTTGTTAACAGCATGGAAGCAACTGATGCGGCATTTTGAAGAGCGAATCTTGTAACCTTTGTAGGATCTACGATACCTTCTTGGTTCATATTGACAAATTTCTCTGTAAGAACATTAAATCCAATACCTATATCACTGTTGATGATTTTATCAACAATAACCGAACCTTCAAGTCCTGCATTGAATACTATTTGTCTAACCGGTTCTTCCAAAGACTTTGCAATTATTTGAGCACCTGTTTTTTCATCACCGGTAAGCTCTCCGATTAATTTAGTAACGGCAGGTATAGCATTGATAAACGCTGTTCCACCACCTGCAACAATTCCTTCCTCAACAGCTGCTCTTGTTGCGGAAAGTGCATCTTCTATTCTTAATTTCTTTTCTTTCATTTCAGTTTCTGTTGCGGCACCTACTTGAATAACAGCTACTCCACCTGATAATTTAGCAAGTCTTTCTTGCAATTTTTCTTTATCAAATTCAGATGTTGTATCTTCTATTTGAACTTTTATTGAAGAAATTCTATTTTTAATTTCTTGCGCACTTCCTGCACCGTCAACAATAATGGTATTTTCTTTTTGAACTTTTACTTGACGAGCTCTACCCAATTGTCCCAATTGAGTTTCTTTCAGGTCCAAACCGAGTTCTTCTGTGATTACTTGACCACCTGTTAAAATGGCAATATCCTGTAGCATGGCTTTTCTTCTGTCGCCAAATCCCGGAGCTTTAACGGCAACAACAGTGAAAGTGCCTCTCAATTTATTTACAACCAATGTAGCTAAAGCTTCGCCTTCAACATCCTCGGCAATAATTAAAAGCTTTCTTCCTTGTTGAACTATTTGTTCCAGTACAGGAAGTATTTCCTGAACATTGGTAATTTTTTTATCTGTGATTAATATGAAGCAGTCATCTAATATGGCTTCCATTTTTTCGGTATCGGTTACCATGTAAGGAGACAAATATCCTCTGTCAAATTGCATACCTTCTACAAAATCAAGATCTGTTATAGTAGTTTTTGACTCTTCTACCGTGATAACACCGTCATTACTTACTTTTTCCATTGCATCCGCAATCAAGATACCGATCATTTCATCGTTTGCAGAAATAGAAGCAACTCTTGCAATGTCTTCTTTTCCTTTTATCTTTTCACTGTTTTGAATTATAGCGTCTACAGCTTTATCAACAGCTTTTTGAATTCCTTTTTTTAGAATCATTGGATTTGCACCTGCGGCTACGTTTTTCAAACCTTCTCGAATGATCGCTTGTGCCAACAAAGTTGCCGTTGTGGTTCCGTCACCTGCAACATCATTTGTCTTTGTTGCAACTTCTTTAACCAATTGAGCACCCATATTTTCAAACGCATCTTCCAACTCTATTTCTTTTGCAATTGTAACACCGTCATTTGTAATTAACGGAGAACCGAACTTTTTATCAAGAACAACATTTCTACCTTTGGGTCCTAATGTAACCTTAACTGTATTTGCCAGCTTGTTAACGCCGCTCTCTAGAGCGCGCCTTGCTTCTTCGCCGTATTTAATATCTTTAGCCATGTTTATTACCTCCCGATTATTTTAATTAATTATTCTACTATAGCAAGAATATCGTTTTGCTTTACTATTGTATACTCTTCACCGTCTATTTTTACTTCTGTACCTGAGTATTTGCCGGTTAAAACTTTATCTCCGACTTTCACTTGCATAACGACTTCTTTACCGTCTATGACGCCACCGGGTCCTACAGCTACGACTTCAGCTTCCTGGGGCTTCTCTTTGGCTGATCCCGGAAGAACGATTCCGGCTTTTGTTTTTTCTTCTGCTTCTAACATTCTCAAAACGACTCTGTCGCCTAAAGGCTTTATTCTCATAGTTCTACCTCCAATGGATTTTTCTTTATTTATTAGCACTCTCGCTGGTCGAGTGCTAATAATAATAATATATATAGTTTGTTTAATAGGCAAATAATAGTATACCCCAAAATTCCTTGTATATTCTGTTTTGGATAAAATATATGCGTATATCCGGCTATTTCACGTTTTTCCTACAATATTTGCGGTTTTATACTATTTTAGTCTATTGTAATTTTATCTTCTGCTTTTGAGTTCTCCATATATTTCTTCCATTGTCAAATCTTTATCTACCAGCATTACTATTAGATGATATATCAAATCGGCTGTTTCATATCTAATCTCATCTTTGGATCCGTTCTTTGCAGCGATTATAACTTCCGCCGTTTCTTCTCCTACTTTTTTAAGTATCTTATCGATACCTTTATCAAACAGATAATTGGTATAAGAACCTTCTTTCGGATTGTTTTTTCTGTCACATACAACATTATATAGTTCTTTTAAAACAGCGGCACCGTACAAATCGATATTCTGATCTAAAACTCCATCATTCATAAGAAGATCGGAATAAAAACATGATCTGTTCCCTGTATGGCACGCAGGGCCCTCTTGTATAACTTCCATTAAGAGTGTATCACCGTCACAATCTTTCTTTATGGATACGACAGTTTGAACATTACCGGAGGTTTCACCTTTCATCCATACGGCTTTTCTGCTTCTACTGTAATAATGAGCCCTTTTTGTGTCAATTGTTAATTTCAACGCTTCGTTATTCATCCATGCCATCATAAGAACCTGAGCGTTTTTATTATCAGTAACGATTACAGGTATCAATCCCTTATCGTCAAATTTTATATTAAATTCCATTATGCCTTCCCCTCCTATGTTAATCTCACACTGACGTTTCTTGAGGCTAAATATCTTTTCAGATCCATAACATCCAGTTCTTTAAAATGAAACAGTGATGCCGCTAAAGCCGCATCCGCGCCACCTTCCGTTAGTACATCATAAAAATGCTCTTTAGTACCCGCACCACCTGATGCTATTACAGGTATTCCCACGTTATTTGAAACTTTTGAGGTCAATTCAACGTCATAACCGGCTTTTGTTCCGTCACAATCCATACTGGTAAGCAATATTTCACCCGCTCCTTTTTCTTGTGCCTCAATAGCCCACTTCACAGCATCTTTACCGGTGTTTATCCTGCCTCCGTTGATATATGCATCCCATCCCGATCCGTCGGAACGTCTTTTTGCATCTATAGCAACAACAACACATTGACTGCCGAATTTGTCCGCAGCTTCGGTTATCAGTTCAGGTCTGTTTAATGCGGGAGAGCATACGGATATTTTATCCGCACCGGCTTTTAAGATTTCTCTGATATCATCAACAGTCCTTATTCCTCCACCTACCGTAAAAGGAATGAAAACCTGTTCCGCTACTCTTTTTACCACATCAATCATTATATTGCGAGCATCCGATGAAGCTGTTATGTCTAAAAAAGTCAATTCGTCGGCACCGGAGGTGTCATAAATCTTTGCAATTTCAACAGGATCTCCGGCATCTTTTATATTTATAAAGTTTACACCCTTAACTACTCGACCCGCTTTAACATCCAAACAAGGTATAATTCTCTTAGCTAACATTTTTCTACTCCTTTATTATGAGATTTAACAAATAACGCCCATTTCCTTAATATATTCAATCCTACCAAACTGCTTTTTTCAGGATGAAACTGTGTTGCAAAAACATTATTTTTATATACCGCCACATCAAGACTGCCACCGTATTGGACAGTGGCGGCAACAATATCTTTGTCTACACAGTCCGCATAATAGGAGTGAACGAAATATACATATGGTTTATCAGGCAATTGTGTAAGAAACGGACAATCCGTACTATACTCAATTTCATTCCAACCCATATGGGGGATCTTTAAACCTTTTGCTTCGGGAATTTTTTTAATAGTGCCTTTAAATATACATAATCCGGTTTTTCCGGTTTTACTTTCTTCACTTTTTTCAAAAAGAAGCTGTAAACCCAAGCAAATACCTAAAAAAGGTTTGCCGGAGTTTATGCTTTCTTTTACCGCATCATCCAAACCCGATTTCTGCAAATTTAGCATAGCATCATCAAAAGCCCCTACTCCGGGCAGCACGACACCCTCGGATTTTTCTATTTCCTTTTTATCCGATGTGAACTTCGCATCACATCCTATATATTGCAATGCTTTTTCAACACTTCTTAAATTGCCGACACCATAATCAATTACCGAAATCAAAAAATATACCTCCGTATTTTAAATCTTTACATGATTTTACCGCAATAACTCACTTACTATGAAACGGAGTGTACCGGTCAATTGAAAATTCCTTCACCAATAGTTTTTAAACTCCGGTTCGTTGTTCGTTTATCACAATAAAATAAGAGTTATTGCAGTAGAATCTTTTCATTTTAAAATTTATTTCAAGTCCTTACCGGTTATTATCTTGAATGCTTCTCTGTATTTTTCAGCCGTTTTTTGGATTACTTCCTCGGGTAGTGCCGGTGCGGGAGGTGTTTTATCCCAATCAAGTGTTTCAAGGTATTCTCTTAGATATTGCTTATCGAAACTTTTTTGTGCCCTTCCGGGTTCATAATCGTCCGTTGCCCAAAATCTTGAAGAATCGGGTGTGAAAATTTCATCGGCTAAAACCAAACCACCGTCTTTTATACCGAACTCAAACTTAGTATCGGCTAATATTAATCCCCTCCGCTCCGCATAAGCACAAGCCTTTTTGTATAACGCGATACTAGTATCCCTTAAGCTTACCGCCATACTTTCACCTATACGTTCACATAACTCTTCAAATGTGACATTTTCATCATGACCGGATGCGGCTTTTGTGGAAGGCGTAAATATCGGTTCCGGTAATCTATCGGCTTGTTTTAAACCCTTTGGTAATGGAATACCACATATCATACCTGTTTTGTTATATTCTTTTAGTCCCGAGCCTTCTAAATATCCTCTTACAATACATTCCGCTTCTGCCATCTGCAATTTTTTAACTATCATGGATCTTCCCTGAAGTTGCTCTTTATACTTACGTAATTCTTCCGGGAATTCATCCATGTTTGTAGTGATAACATGGTTTGGCACGATATCTTTAGTATAATCAAACCAAAACTCAGAGATTCTGTTTAGCACCTCACCCTTATCCGGAATTAAATTAGGAAATACACAATCAAATGCGGATATTCTGTCGGTTACAACAATTAATAACTTGTCACCTAAATCATATACATTTCTTACTTTTCCCTTTATTAACAACGGTAATTTTATAAAATCCGTATCTCCTACCAATTTAGCCATTAATATATACCTCCAAATAAAAATATTATATTATTTTATAGGAATGTGCCTTTAGAAGACATCACACCATTTATTTCACAATCAATCATACACGACTCTTTCAACGCCCTTCCGAACGCTTTGAAAACAGATTCGTAAATATGGTGTCCGTTAGTTCCGTAAAACGTTTCTATATGAAGTGTCATTCCGGCGTTAAATGCTATTGCTCTAAAAAACTCTTCAAATAATTCACTGTCCATTTGACCTATTTTTTCAACAGGACAATCTGTTTTCATAATCAGAAACGGTCTTGAACTCAGGTCAACCACGACCCGAGACAACGCTTCATCCATCGGTATATAAGATACACCGTAACGTTTAATGGAAATTTTGTCTCCGTACGCTTTTGCCAAAGCTCTTCCTAATACGATTCCCGTATCCTCCACCGTATGATGATAATCAACATCCAAATCACCTTTGGCTTTAATTTTTAGATCAAATCGTCCGTGTATACCTAATAAAGTTAACATATGATCAAAAAATCCTATTCCGGTGTCGATGTTTACCTCTCCTTTTCCATCCAATTCTATCTCAATTTGTATCTGTGTTTCTTTAGTCGTTCTATCGACTTTTGCGTATCGTGCCATATGATCCTCCGTCGCTTTTTCCGTCTTTTTAATAATTATACCGGTAAATTACTTAAAAACAATATTAATACCACTACACGTAATGTTTCTTTATATTTTATTATTTATATTCGGCCGTCCCTATCATAACCAAGTTTTTAGCCGTTTTATTAATATGTCCATTTGTTCATCGGTACCAACGGTTATTCTCAGGTAATTATCTATGCGAGGCTGATTAAAGTGTCGAACTAAAATTCCCGAATCATACAACTTTTGGTACAGGTCAGCCGCTTTTATTTTCGGGTGAGTCACGAATAAGAAGTTAGAAAAAGACTCGCCAAAATTAAATCCCAAATGTTTTAAATCGCCGGATACCCTCTCCCTGGTATTCATAACAACATTAACAGTTTTATGAAAATATTCGGTATCTTTAATAGCCGCTTTTGCAAGCTTAAGATTGATGCTATCCATTGTATATGAATTTATAGAATTCTTTATCCTGGCCAATCCGTCCATTAATTCCACCGAACCGATTGCAAAACCGCACCTTAATCCGGCTAAGCTACGACTTTTTGAAAAAGTTTGAACCACAAGGACATTTTTATAACGCCGGGTTAAATCAATCGCACTTTTTCCACCAAAATCAATATATGCTTCATCAATCAGCACCACTTGATCCGGATTGCTCTTAATTATGAATTCCAATTGATCGGTATATAATATTCTGCCGGTTGGAGCGTTAGGATTAGCTATGATTATACCTCCGTTTTCTCTTCCATATTCCGCTATCGGTATGTCAAATGTTTCGGTTAAAGGTATGATTTCGGTTTTTACACCAAATAAAGCGGCGTACACTTTATAAAAACTATAAGTTATGTCATTTATCAATATAGGTTTCTTACCGACAAAAAACGCCGGATAACACCACGCCAAAAGTTCATCCGAGCCGTTAGCCACATATACGTTTTTATCGGTCACACCATAGTATTGTGCGATTGCATCCCTTAAGTCATCACACTCCGGAGGGGGGTACAGTCTGAAAGAGTCTATATTCGTTTCCCTTAAAACATCCGCCAGTATCGGAGACGGCGGATACGGATTTTCGTTAGTATTTAATTTTATGAATTGTCTGCCTTTCGGTTGCTCTCCCGGTACGTAAGGTGATATGGAAGCGGCTAAATCACTTAAAAATTTATTCATCCTCGGTCATCTCCTCCAATCTCACCTTAACGGCTTGTGCATGAGCGGTTAAATTTTCCGCCGACGCAAAGCTTATTATTTTTTCTCCGTTATCTAAAAGAGCCTTTTTAGAATAGGAAATCACACTTGATTTTTTCATAAAATCATATACACCCAAAGGTGAAGAAAACTTAGCGGTGCCGCTTGTAGGCAAAACATGATTCGGACCTGCAAAATAATCACCTACAGGCTCCGGAGAATTTTCACCTATAAAAATCGCTCCTGCGTTTTTTATAAAGGCAAGTAAATCAAAAGGATTTTGTGTTAATATTTCCAGATGTTCCGGAGCTATTTTATTTATGATATCAATTCCTTGATAAATATCCTTTGTAATTACCGCACAGCCGAAATTTTCAAGGGCGGACTTACATATATCCTGTTTATCAAGATTCTTTATCAACTCTTGTAGTTTTAAATTAACTTTATATACCAACTCAGGAGAATCGGTCACCAAAATAACAGCGGCCATTTTATCGTGTTCGGCTTGAGATAACAGATCGGCTGCCACGAATGTGGGATTTGCCGTACTATCGGCTAGCACAGATATTTCACTCGGACCTGCAAACTGATCTATACCACATTTGCCAAAAACCAATCGTTTCGCCACAGCTACATATTTGTTACCGGGACCTATTATCTTATCTACAGGATTAATACTCTCAGTACCATATGCTAAAGCACCTATAGCCTGTGCTCCTCCTACTCTGTATATCTCATCCGCTCCCGCAACTTCAGCCGCATATAACAGATATGGATTTATTTCACCGGTTTTCCCGGGTGGTGTTACCATTACAATACGTTCAACACCTGCAATTTTTGCCGGAATTACATTCATTAAAACAGTTGATATCAGTGGTACGGAGCCTGCCGTTCCACCCGGTACATAAACTCCAACCTGTCTGATAGGCGTTAAAAGCTGTCCTAAAATCGTTCCGTCTTTATATGTTTCAAACCAGGAGTTATTTTTTTGTTTTAAATGAAAATCTTTTATATTTTCAGCAGCTTGCATTATTATACATTTCATTTCTTGTGAAACGGAATTTCTCGCTTTAATTATTTCGTCAACAGAAATCCTAAAAGGTATATCATTAAGTTCCACACCGTCATATTTTAACGTATATTCTTTTAAAGCCTTATCTCCAAGCTTTATAACATTCGACAGAATATCCCGTACATAGTCGGTAATATCGGTATTTTCTTTAGTTCTGCCGTTTAACCTTATGTAAACCGAACCGGCGTCGGTTTGCTTCAAGTCAAATATTTTTAACATACCATCCTCCTACAACTGCTTTTTAATATCGGCTATGAGCTTACTTATCTTTTCATTTTTCATTTTCATGCTCACTCTGTTTACTATTAAGCGGGCACTAATGTCTGCAATCTCTTCTAAAACGACTAATCCGTTTTCTTTTAATGTTCTCCCGCTTTCAACTATATCGACAATCACCTCCGATAAACCCACCAAAGGAGCAAGTTCAACCGAACCGCTAAGAGTTATAACCTCAATCTGCCTACCTTTTGTACCTTCGAAATATTTTTTTGCTATGCCGGGGTATTTAGTTCCTATTCTCAATCTGTCAAAGCGGTCAAGTTTATCTTTCATTTCCGGAGGCCCTGCAACAGCCATTTTACACTTGGCAAATCCCAAATCCAGAACTTCATACAGATTGCGACCTTCTTCCAACAATGTATCCTTTCCTACGATACCCATATCCGCTGCTCCATATTCCACATATGTCGGTACATCTCCCGGTTTAACCATAAAAAAACGTATATTGTTTTTTGTATCTTCTATAATCAATTTTCTGCCACAATCTTTTAATTCGGAAGTATCTACTCCTGCATTTTCAAACAACTCTATAGAAAGATCGGATAATCTCCCTTTTGACAACGCAATATTTAATAGTTTCATTCTTTGGCCCTCCGTATAAATTTTTCCGAAAACTCATCTGTCGTATAAACGATTAAACTTTCGCTATGCAAACAATCGGTAATCTCGACCTTGTCATTTGAAAACTTTATTATCATTTTATATTTAGATTTTTGAGAGTTCTCCGGATTATTACCGGCAAACATAACTTCCACAGTGTATCCCACCGATCTAAGCTTTTTACATAATTCATATCCTGTAATCACCGAATCACGATCGGTATAAAACAAAATATCTGTTTTAGGTTTTTCTAAAACGGTCGATCCATATTGTCGTAACAATGCATTCATTAACATATTTATTCCCACTGAAAATCCTGTTGCGGGCTTTTTTAAACCGAACTTTTCCACTAGATTATCATATCGTCCTCCGCTTAAAACAGGAAATCCGATGCCATAAGTGAAACCTCTGAAAATAATACCGGTATAATAATCTAAACCGGGAACCATACCTAAGTCCACAGATACATACTTGCTTAAACCGTAACCGTCGATTATTTTTAATGTTTCTCTTACATTTTCAAGGGCGTCAATAGATTTTTTATTCAATACATACTGTTCGGCTTTGTCAATTGCATCTAAAGATCCGAAAAATTCTGGCAAACTCAATATTAACTGTTTCAATTCGTCTTTTATGTCCAGTTCATTAATAAAATTTCCGATACCCAAATAATCTTTCGTATCTATAAAAAGCCTTAAATTTTCAGCTTGAACAGGAGTTAACATAGCTTCTTCAGTGATACCTCTGAAAAACTCAACCTGTCCTATATCTATCTGAAATTCGCTTAATCCGGCTTTTAGTAACGAATTAATGGCAAGTACTATAACTTCGGCATCGCTGTTAGGACTATTGTCACCTAACAACTCGACACCGGCTTGTGTAAACTCTTTTTGTTTTCCTCCGCCGAATTCATTATATCTAAATGCATTTCCTATATAACTAAATCTTTGCAAAGCATTTTCTTTCTTTAGTTTTGTTGCTGCGATCCGGGCTACAGGAATGGTCATATCAGGTCTTAAAACAAGTATTTTTCCTTGTGCATCGAAGAATTTAAACATTTTCTCCTGAGGCATCAAATCCTTTTCCACCGCAAAAGTATCATAAAACTCCACTATGGGAGTTTGAACTTCTTCATAACCGAAAGATTCAAACAGTTGCAGTATTTCGTTTTCTATTTTCCTTTTTCCGTAACTTAGGTCTCCCAGGATATCCTGTACACCTTCCGGTGTATAAATTTTTCTATCACTCATGTAATCCCTCACTTTATTACTTCACTATGATATAGTGATAAATTAATGAATTAATTATATAGCCCCATACCATATATGTCAAGAGAATATTTATAAGTTTTTTATTTTTACTGTCTTTTTTTAACCACTCCTCATTAAACTAAAAACAACGCTATATTTTTTGTTTAATTAAAATATTATAACTAACACACTAGAAGTTTCCAAGTTTCATCTATTTCATTTATGTTATTATTTGTTATATTTGTTATACTATGGAATGAACTTTCATTCAGTTACTTTTTATTGTATAAAAGATCGGGTTACTTATTATTTGTGACAAACAATCTTTTACCATCAAGTTGGCAATCAAGCATTATATTTATTTTCTTTTCCAACTGTGACACAATGTTCGGACTGAACATGAAAATGTCTTCGAGCTCATGTTCCAAAGCTGTTATAAGCATCTTCCGTTCCCTACCCCTTATCAATTTTATAATCTCATATGTGTTATCAATTTCCGCTCTGATCAACGATTCATATTCCAACAATTCCGGTTGTGCATCAATAGGCCACTTCGGGCTTATTTCCGGAACCGCTTCATAATCCGCATTATCGATTATATCTTGAAATTTCATAGCATGTATTGCATTTTTAAAGAAGCAATTTAATAACTTCAGCCTGTCTGCCGTGAGATTTAATTTCTCCGCAACAGCAATTTCTTGAGATTTTAACCCGTGCATTGATAATATGTTTATTGCTTTCTTATTATTCTCTATGGCTCTGCTTAACGCTTTCGACGCTAAAAACACCGCATAATAACCTCTTATAAAACTTGTACATTGTAGATTTAAAAGATCATTAGCTTGATTTTCATCATTAGCTTGAAACAAAAAAGGTCTGTAATAATCTTTTTGATCTTGAGTAAGCTCGTTTGGGAACAAAACAAAGGGTCGATTTAACCATCTTTGATTCACACTGCAAAGAACAAGTCCTTCTATATTAGTATCGGCAAAGTGTATTAAAGCTTTATCTATATAACTGTATACATCAAGAATATCATCGGCTGCATCATCTCCAAATATATTCTCCGTCACCTTCCTCAAAATACCTACTCTATCAAATAGATTGTCAGCTGGATTTTTTTTGAATTCTTCTGCTATAAGAAAGTATTCGTCATTATCCGATGAGGGTATAACCAGACGAATATTTTTAGTATTATTTTTATATGCCGCTCCGAGCTTGTCCAAAAACGATATAGTAAGGGGTATGTTTTTAACCGGAGATATGGAATATTCATAACCAGTATCTACATGCGACGTCATGGGGATTCCTTTGTTTGTTTTATTATTAACCGACATGTTGTCTTTCAAATTAGGCCATATGGAATCCATCGTATGTTCATTTTCTTTAAACCCTATGTTACTGTTTATCTCAATATCCGGATCTTTTCCGGCATCCTTGGCCCCTTTTATTAACATATCTAGAAAACCGATGATCCTATCGGCCGCAGAACGGTTTTTACACCAAGAAGGCCCGTTCTTTCCTGAGTACAATCCTGTGCTCCAACATAAACCTCCTCCGCTGTCATTGGTATATATCATTATATAATCAACGTCTATGTGATTTAATAATTCACACATTGTTTTTTTATAAACATGTAACACCTCCGGATTGTCTATACACGGACTGTAATAATAATTAACCGCTCTTCTCGGGTGATCGCAGCGCGGACCCCTCCAATCGGGGCGATCCCTATATACGCTTTCCGGTAAATAAAAAGGTTCGCATAGATTTAATGCCGCTTTAAGGTTATATTTTTTCAAAATCCTCATTCGTTCCTTTAAAGTCTGTAAATTACGGTCTGCATAATCTTGTGGTAAATAACTTTTCAATTCGTCGGGAATTATTACCTTAAATAAAGATAACAATAACATTCCCCAGTTTGGATAAGGATCATTCATATCTTTTTCCCAAATCCATCTGCTTTTTTCCAATTGACTTATTGTAATATGCGTAGCTCCCGCTTTTTTTGCTTTGATCACATCTTTTTCAAAGTCCAAAAAAGAATAATCGGTTATATTCTGCGGAACCATTATGTCAAAAATAACTTTTTTATTATCGAAATTAGTATTACTAAATTTTTGCATTATCTTCCAAAACTCCTTTTTTCACTTCTCCATACCAAGCTTTCCATTTATGATCCGTAACCGCCGATTTGTCGGATGTAAAACTATATGTTGTAAATTTTGGAGTATAAAACAAACCGCTTCGATTATATTCCAAACCTGATCCGTTAATAAACCCGTATAAAATCTTTTCTTTGGTATCCTCAACATACGAAAAATCAGAATCGGTGATTATTTTTCCATATGAGATTTTACCTTCTTCCCATGTATAACGAGGATACAAATCCTCATCCGGTGATATACCCTTATCAAGGTCAATCTTATATGTTAAATAAACCGTGTTCTTTCCTTGATATACAATTGATATCCCTTCATTATTACAGGTCGGTTCCACTGTGACCTTCCCCTTGCAACAAACTGTTTCGGTGCTTTTGTCATGTGGAGTAAGCACCGTTGTAAAACATTTTATTTGTCCTTGTTTTAAATACTCGGATACATATTGATAAAGCATAACACTTTCCCCGTATCCGCGTTTTATAATATTAAAGCCCGCTTGTTTGTCTTGATCGGCAAAAGCTATATTCAAAGCAAGATCATCTTTGTTAACGTACGGATCTTTATCGCCGGGTCCTTTGTAAATGTATGGAATGCATGTATCGTATGAATTTTCATTCATATTCAATATTCTTCCGGTATGCCACAAATTGGCGATGGTTATATCCCCTTCTTTATTATTGAATACACAGTCCAATATGACAAAAACATCTTCATCCTTCAAATATGTTATAATTCTGTCCCATACCATATCGGTCTTAGATTCATATACTCTTGTTCTACTCATACTGAGTCGTTCAAAGTTTTGAAAATGCAGTTTTTCGGTCACCGTATGTTTATAATGGCCTTCATCATGTAAAAAATCATATAAATCAGTGTTTTCATTCTTTAAACCTTTTCTGAAAACCAATCTGTTATGATATATGTCATTACGATATTTTCCATTAGGTAGATTTTCTCTATACCCTCCGTCATTTAGTAAAATATTTCCGTCTTTCACAAACAGTGACACCGAGTTTTCGTCGCTATGCCCATGATGCATTTTTTCTGCTCGCACCGATAAAGTTGTCCTTAAATACCTTCTAGGAATAAAACCATACCCGCCTTCATCCCGGTAATTTAATAAAAGGTATGTGGAATCTTTATCCCATCCGTTTCTAAACGCTATCTTTTTACCTATAAGATCCTCAAGAACCTCCTCACAATCCCTTTGCGGTTTTACCGGTATTACACCGTCATTAGCATCGGTATAAGCATACACAAAATGACTTGCTATTGCAGTTGAGTACCTCAAATTATTATCAACCGCTTTGTATTCATTTATTACATTTTTTTGATATATACCGTTTATTGCAAAGTCCCATATTTTATCCGCTGCAAATCTCATTTGTCGGCACTTATAAATTGCAACACCTTTTTCAAGACATTCCAACCATATATACCAGTTGGAATTAAAGTGAGTATCCCCGAAATCCGGGATCTGACCGTACGGAGTTATCAAACGAGTAATATAATCAAAATAGTATCGTGTTTGCGGCATTGCGTAATATTCTTGTTCTTTACCTGTCACCTCGGCGTACCGTATCGTTGCATGAAGCCATAAAGCTATATAATGGCTCGCATCTTCAATGGACCATCCTCCTAGCGTTTCTTCCGCCAGACAATCAGCCAATTTTCTCCATTCATTGGCTTCATTGTAACTTGCTAAAACCTTTGCCGCCAGAGCAAGACTCCAAACCCTCAGCATGGATCGATTATGAGCGCCCCATTCGGGAAAATGCAGCATAGCATGTACACATCCTTTTATGGTATTTTCCACTTGTTGTTTTTCTTCTTCATTCATTACACCGCTGTCTTTTATATATAGATAACCATGGATATACGGCTGTAAAGAAAAAGCTCCATCCATAGCAGGGATTCCTTTTTCATATTCAGGGTGAGATTTCTTTTTATCCGACGGATATATTTTCTTTAATTCCTCTATTTCCAGAAGGCATTTTTTAGTCCATAAAGCATGCTCGATATTTCCGTTTACAGAATACATAAAACCTTCGACATGAGCCTGTAAAGGGATGTGTACCGGTGGCATGTATCCGAAATAATATCCCGGATTAAAATTTTTTCTCCACTTGTCTATATTTTCCTCATACATTTCCCGGCCGCATTTTAGGGCATTTTCAATGTATAAAAGATATTTTTCTTTGCTCATCTTATTTTCCTCCTGTCTTATTACAGATATAATTAGATTATATATTTATAAATATTTGTAGTCTACAAATATTTTGCTATGTAGTTTGGACATGTCCATATGACCATACTCAATACATTAATCTGCATTTACATTCATATGAAGGACATGCTTGGGATTGCCCTTGTGCAAGTTATGGGGTAGTATGCCCCTATTAAACTTATAGTAACATACCCGGTTGGATTTTATATCACCATAATTGCAGGCGTTATGGTGATTATTTTCATTGAGAAGAATGTATTTAAAAAATTTAAAAATAACAAAGTAAAGATAATTTGTTCTTTTAACGATTACCTTTCTTGGCATTGTGGAAATCAAGGGTATGTGTATTGGAATGGTATATTTGCTTTTGACGGAGATAGAATAGTGAATCTAGCGGAAAAAGATTTACTTCAAAAGGTTTATGAATCCTACAAAGATATAGCATCCTTAATAACTGTTGACGATACTCTTTATTTTTCAACTGATTACAATCCTCAATCTGAAGCAAATAAACAAGTTCTATTACAGGTTTATCCATATGGTGTTTTTAAAAATAGATGGATTGATTATACAGATCGTTTTAACAATGAGTTTGTGTTTATGTTCTTAAGTAATTTTAATACTATCACATATGATGAATATTCGCTAAAGTATTTTATCAACGGTGCGTCAGCTAATATCGAACCTGCGCTGTTATTTTTGCGTTGTTTGGAATATGACAGAGATATTTATGATTTGATCAGATACGGTATTTTAAACAAAAACTATACATGATAAGATTGACATTGAAAACACAATAAAAGCTTTTCAAAATATCATTGATTATTAAGATTATATGCTACATTATGATATATCCGGTAAACAGATTATTAATGCTCTGTTAATAAAAATTTCGGAGTATCGAACCCCTTGTTTTTTGGTAAAGTCATATTTTGAAACTTAGCCTAAATCAAAAAAGACGGTTCAAACAAACCGTCTTTTTTGAAATTATAATTCACTTACACGTTTTTATATAATAACATTAATTAATAACTATTTTTGTGTCTTTCTCTTTCTTTTGCTCGGTTTTAGGAATGGATAATGTTAAAATTCCATCTTTATATGCCGCTTTTATATCGGATTTGTCAATATCACTGTTTAGTCTGAAGCTTCTTTGATATCCACCGTATTTCCTTTCCTGAACAATGTAGTTTTCCTTTTCGGACTTAGTTTCTTCCTGAGTATTGACCGATACGGTAAGATATCCGTTATCCAAATTTACATTAATATCTTCTTTTTTCACACCGGGCAGTTCGATATCTATCTCATACTCATTACCTTTTTCTTTAATATCGCTTCTCATTAAGTTTCCTGCAACCGGGAAAGTAAAGGAATTAAAAAAGTTATCAAAAACATCCGATACATCGCTAAAGGCTGTCCTAGCCAGTCTTTCGGCTCTTCTACCAAAAGGTACCAAATCATACATATAAAACACCTCCGTTTTTTTTGATTAAAAATATTATTTCACAATACTTCATATATATACAAATATACCCCATAATGTTCGTGTTAACATTATGTATCATAACGGGCTCACATCATTTGCCCGTTCCATTTTTAAACCTATGATTCCTGCAATAATGAAATTTTTGTCTTATACAAAGCGGTCGGAACTCCACAATGTAAAGTTTTGTTTTATTCATTGTTTATGTGTATTATGTTCTTTTGTTACTCTATTACATGATGTCGATTTTATAACTTTTAGCTGTCTCTTCTTTTTTAGGAATAGTGATAGTTAATATCCCGGCTTCATACTGTGCGTTAATATCATCTTTAGTCAAATGAGAACCCACTTTGAAACTCCTTTGACATCCGCCGTATTTTCTTTCCTGAATGATATAATTACGTTTTTCCTTCTTTTGTTCTTCTTTGGCTTCCACAGATACACTTAAGTATCCGTTATCCAATCGAATATCAATATCTTCTTTCTTCACACCCGGTAATTCAATGTCCAAAATATAACTTTTGTCATTTTCCCTTATGTCACATCTCATGCTACCTGTGGTCTGTGGAGCCTTCAAAGAAGCGTTGAAAAAACGGTTAAATAAATCATATACATCCTGAAAATCACTTACCGTTTCACCTCTTGAAAATGGAACTAATCCGTACATATTCATACACCTCCATAATATTTTACACTCAATAATTTTTATTGCCTTTGACTATCTTTGACCTTACAAGAACATTATAGCATGAGTTTTATATTTATCAAAATTTGTTTTTGACTATCTTTGACTATTAAATCTTTTTTTATAAAAATATCTGATAAAATCTTTTATTTTCTCATAATTTCTACGAATTTCTATCTTTTTTAATTCCAAGCATAAAAATTGTTTCCCTAAAGCTAATGGCACCCACTCCGAACATCATCATAAGGCCTATAAGAGCGGTACCGGTTATAACTATAAACAGATGGAACTTACCGAATATGCCCATTATTGATAATAACGATGTTATATATTCTCCTGTGGCGTGCATAGCTAAGAACACCAAAGCAGGTTTGAACACCCACTTCCTGAAATCAAATTTAGTTCCGGTGGTTTTATATATTGTATAAAGATTTAAAACCGCTGTTAATGCAAAACTGATGCTGATGCCCCATACATATACAGTTATTCCTTTTATGGGAATTAAAAAATAAACAACTATGATTCTTAATACACAACCGATCATAGAATTCCACATGAAAGCGGTTTGCTTGTTAAGACCACTCATAATACCTGAAAGTGTTTGATTAAGGTAAACAAATATACATGACCAAGATAAAATCTTAATAACTTCTCCCACATTTTTTCCTGCGAATAATAACTCACCAAATTCATATGCGCATGAATTAAAGACGGCAGAAAACAAAAAACCTATTACCATTGTTAATTGAATTGATTTAGAAATTTTAGCTAAAAGATTTTCATCATCTTTTTTGTTCATATCTTTTGCAATCGACGGAACTAACATTGTAGCCAATGAAGCTGTAAATATGGAAGGAAACATAATTAACGGCAGTGCCATACCTGAAAATCGACCGAACAAATCCATTCCTTGAGCATAATTCAAGCCTGACAAAATCAATCGTCTGGGAATTAACACAATTTCAGCTGTATGTAAAACAGATGATATTAATTTATTCACAGATACCGGTATCGAAATTTTTATCAAGTTTGTCATTATTTTTTTAGATGATCCTTTGGACAGCGACTTCCTAACCGGTGCAGGTTTTACAAACAAGACAATACTTAAATAAGCCATACTGCATAGATCTCCCGCTATACTCGCTATAACCGCAGCTAAACATGCGTATTCCAAACCTTTTGGAATCATTATTCCGTATATAAATATCGCCGTACCAACCTTCGCAAATTGCTCAGCTAACTGTGATATAGAAGATGGTAACACATTGTTTTTACCGTAAAAATATCCTCTTAAAACTGAAGAAGTGGCAACCAACGGTAAAAAAAGCCCGATCAGCCGAAATGATTTTAACGTTCTGACATCCTTTATAATATGTGTGGCAATAACACCCGACGATATAAACAATATAAATCCTACCGGGATTCCTATTAAAAATACAAGCCGTAATGCGGCTTTTATTATCCTTGTGGGATCACCGTTGATTTCATCGGCTTGCGCGGTAAGCTTGGATACCGCAACCGATAACCCCGATGTCATCGTTATCAATATCAAGGAATAAACAGGACTTACAAGTTGAAGAAGTCCCATACCTTCATTTCCGATCATGTTAGATTGAAAAATCCTGTAGAAAAATCCGATCAATCTAAGTATGAGTCCCGTAGCCGTTAATAATAACGCACCTTTTGCCAATTGTTTTCCGGTCATACAATATCCTTTACTTTATCGTTATTCTTTTAAAAGATACTGTATAAATGAAGATATTATTACTTAGGAATGTTATTTTTCCTCATTAATCTCATTTCTCTACGTTTTACCGCGTTATCATATTCCTTTTTTTCATTATCACTGATTATCTTAATCCCCGGAACCTTTGCGGGGTTATGGTCTTTGTCCATTGCAACCAGCACCATAAACGCTGTATTGGTCAATCGGGTTTTTCCTGTATAAGGTTCTTCGGCGTACACGTCAATCTTTATTTCCATTGAAGTATTTCCCGTCCAAGTCAGTTTTCCTTTTAGAGTGACTATTTCATTCAATCTGACCGAATGATGAAAATCCATATTATCCAATGCAACCGTTACGCAATCCATACGGGTATGACGCATAGCAACCATAGCTCCGGCCAGATCGATCCATTTCATCAATGTACCTCCGAATAAAACACCTTGAGAATTGGTATCGTTAGGCATGACAAGCTGAGTCATTTCCACGTACGATTCCTGTACGAATTTTGTGTTAATTTCCATATTTCATTCCCCCTCGATTAAAATATTTCTTATTTCATCAATAACTTGATCCAAATCATCAATTTTAAAGATTTTATCCCTTACTCTTGCAGAATTTTTATAGCCTTTTAAGTACCAAGCGATGTGTTTTCTCATTTCATTTACAGTCTGCCGCTCTCCTTTTATATACTTCATAAGCTTAATATGGCGATTTATCATTTCATATCTTTCATAATCGGTTGGAACGGTTGTAGGCTTGCCGTTAATCTCATTAAGTATGTTTTTAAATATCCACGGGTTTCCCAAGGCGGCTCTACCTACCATAACTCCGTCACATCCGGTCGTTTTTATCATGTGAACAACATCGTTTGCCGACTTTATATCACCGTTACCAATAACCGGAATATCAACCGCTTCTTTTACCCGCTTAATTATTTCCCAATCGGCGGTACCCGTATAAAATTCATCCCTTGTTCTGCCATGTACAGTGATAGCTTTTACACCTGCTTCCTGAGCCGTTTTTGCTAATTCAACAGCGTTTACATGCTCCTTGTCCCACCCTTTTCTTATTTTTACCGTAACAGGAAGATCGGTGGACTTCACAACAGCTTCTATGATTTGTCCGGCTAATTTTATATCCTTCATCAAAGCCGCTCCTTCGCCGTTTTTCACTATCTTAGGTGCGGGACATCCCATATTGATATCTATTGACTTTGCTCCGCTGTCATTTAATAGCATAGCGGCTTTGGCCATATATAAAGGTTCGCTTCCAAAGATTTGTAATGAGGTATAAGCTTCATCAGGCCTTATCAATGCCATTTCTTGTGTTTTGACATCTTTATAGCAAACGGCTTTTGCACTGATCATTTCTGTAAAAGTCAAACCGGCACCTTGTTCACTGCAGAGCAGTCTGAAAGCATAATCGGTTATACCGGCCATGGGAGCTAAAAATATATTATTTTTGTTTTTTAAAGTTTTTATTTGCATAAGATCCTATATCCGTACATTTAGTTTCATACATTATAGCATACCTTACAATATAATAAATAATTAAAGCCTGAGCTTTCATCGAGCGACCTCGGGCCGGTTTACATTTTTAAAATCAAGTTTTAAAAATGTAAACCATTTAGTAACAAGAAAGGACTTTTGTTATAAAAGTCCCTCTTCGATAGATATTTGGCGTCCCGGGCAGGAATCGAACCCGCATCAATGGAACCGGAATCCATTACCTTATCCATTAGGCCACCGAGACATGTAAATTATTATATCATGATTCACAATTAATGCAAATGGTTTTTTAAAGAGGTATTTTAAATAAATAATTACATTATTTCACTGCAATAACTCACTTATTGTGAAACGCCGTGTACCGATGCCGACTTGTCATTGTAAATACATCTATCTAAAATAACCACTTAAGAAGCATATAGACATTAATTTGAAAGACTATTATATGCTTAAAACTAGGAATTATTCATTTTTCATTCAATTTCCGACTGCAATCTAAAAATTATTTTGCAGCTATATCGGGGTATGATATAATATGCCTGTAACAATTGGCAATAAACCTTAAAGTGCTGTTAAAATATGTTTAAACAAAGCGTTTTCCTATATTTATATTACGGAGTGTAAAATGGCTGAATCGGTAAATGACAATCAAAAAAAATTCAAAAATTCTAAAAATGCATTTTCATTTATTTTTTTAATCTGCGTTGTACTTCTTATATCAGGTCTTACAATAGTTTCAGTCATGAATACCGGATATTTTCAACAATTTGATACTGACGCCATAACGGCTGTATTCTCACATATAACAGGTAAAAACAACGACCCGTCCACAAAACAATTAACCGTTTTAAATACCCTGTCAACCGTAGGGGTATCCGACGCATATGTATCATGCGGTAAATACCTTTATGTAAGTAACGGTAGAGATATAACCGTTTACGACACTACGGGAGAGCCGGTACACAAAGAAATTATCGAAATAAAAGATCCTGTCACTGCAAGCAATGCCGAGTACGCATTAATAGGAGACCGTCAAGAAAGAACGGTTTATATGTATAAAGGTTTAAAGCGAATCGCTTTATTGGAGGTAACCGGAGACATCCGGATGATTACAGTCAATGACAACGGTTATATCGGTATAATATGCGATGATGCAACCGCACGTTCAAAGATAAGCTTTTATAATTATAACGGTAAAAAGATTTGTGACATATATAAAAGAGAAACCTTAGCTGTCAACACCTCTGTGCTATCCTCCGGTAAAGAATATGTCGTATATAGCGTAGGAATTTTAGGAACCGGTTTTATTTCCAATTTTGAATTCTCCGATTTTTTATCCGATTCTCCGCATGCCGCCTATAATAATAGCGGTGTTTTATATTCAATACTTTTTCCTACAGCAGATATGAAGGTGATAGCAGCCAATGAAACCGGTATCTATTGTTTCGACCGTAACGCCACTTTAGTATGGTCGGTTGAACCCGGTAACATAAATGCGGTCAACCGATTCAAAAACGGCATTGTATATACAGCCCAAAACATAACGGGTGATTATACAACGGTCTTTTCCGACCTGTCAGGCAATAAATTGGGAGAATACTCCTATGGCAGGAATATAATCGGTATATATACATACGATAATATAATTGCCGTAAATTACGGAAGAGAAATTGCATTTTTCGACGGCGAAGGATCTATATTAAAAAAATACAGCTCAAAAAGTGATATATCGGATGTACGATTGCTAGGACGAACTAATGCGGTATCAATTACCGCTAATGATATGACTTTTATAAAATTTAATTAGAAAGGGTAAAATATATGATTGCCATCGATATGATAGTATTAGGCGTAATATTGATTTTTGGTATTTTCGGCCTTGTATCCGGAGTAATAAAGATGACGTATAAAGTGGCTTCATACCTGCTATCCATAATACTGGCAGTGAAATTTGCAAAACCTATCGCGGAATATTTTAAAACCTCGGATTTTTATCAAAATATTCTAAACCGGGTGCATGATATGGTTAACGGTAGGTTAATATCCGCGGGAGTTACGGTTATAGACGATATAAACAGTGTATTGGATCAACTACCTCTTCCCCAAAATATAAAAGAAGCATTAGCCGGCAGCGTTGCGGAATCTTCGGCTTCAGCGGTATCTACCAATACCGATTCGGTCATTGCTTCTGTCAGTACCGGTATAACTGACTTTCTGATGATTGCTTTAGCGGGTATATTATTATTTATTGTTATAAAAATTCTTTTTATGTTCATTGGCATATTGGTTGACAGAATATCAAAAACTCCTATCATAAAACAACTGGACAAGGGATTAGGTTTAATACTCGGATGTGTAATTGGATTATTGATAATCTTTTCATTATTTACAGGTTTAACTATGTTGTCTTCTACAAAGCAAGCTTCATCCCTGATAGATATGATAGACGAATCCATTGTTGCCGATTATCTTTACCATAATAATCCTATCAACAATATGCTTGCTAATAAAATGTAAATGCGGAGGAATAAAATATGTCTAATTTTAAAAAAGGTAACAGATTGCTCGGTTCTTTCCCAAAGGTTGGTATTCGCCCGGCTATAGACGGAAGAAGAAAAGGAGTAAGAGAGGCAATTGAGGAACAAACTATGAATATGGCAAAATCCGCGGCACGATTGATATCTTCAAATCTAAAATATCCTGACGGCTCGGATGTGGTTTGTGTAATTGCAGATACTTGCATAGGCGGAGTTGCCGAGTCGGCGGCATGTGCCGACAAATTTGCAAAAGAGGGTGTCGGTGTTTCATTGACAGTCACACCTTGTTGGTGCTACGGGTCGGAAACCATGGATATGGACCCGTTGAGCCCTAAAGCCGTATGGGGCTTTAACGGCACAGAACGTCCGGGAGCGGTTTATCTTGCCGCCGTTTTGGCTGCACACGCTCAAAAGGGATTGCCGGCATTCGGTATATACGGTCATGACGTTCAAGATGCAGCCGATTCAAGTATACCCGATGATGTTAAAGAAAAGATATTGTCTTTTGTAAAAGCCGCTTTAGCGGTAGCGTATATGAAAGGCAAGTCGTATCTTGCAATGGGTTCCGTATCAATGGGTATAGCCGGATCCATAGTTAATGAAGACTTTTTCCAAAAATATTTAGGAATGAGAAACGAATATGTCGATATGAGTGAATTCAGCAGAAGACTCGCAGAAGACATATACGATCCTGAAGAGTTCGAATATGCTTTACAATGGACAAAAGAAAACTGCAAAGAAGGTAAAGATAACAATCCGCCTGAAAAACAAAGAACAAAAGAACAAAAGGATAAAAATCTTGAAGAATGTGTCAAAATGGCCATGATTACTCGGGATTTGATGGTTGGCAATCCACGGCTTGTAGAATTGGGCTTTGCCGAAGAAGCTATGGGACGAAACGCTTTAATCTCAGGATTCCAAGGACAGCGTCATTGGAACGACTTTATGACCAACGGTGATTTCATGGAAGCGTTATTATGTTCATCATTCGATTGGACAGGTATTAGACAGCCCTATATAGTCGCCACTGAAAACGATAGTTTAAACGGTGTAAGTATGTTATTCGGATATCTTTTAACCAATACCTCCCAGGGATTTGCCGATGTTCGCACATATTGGAGCCCCGATGCGGTAAAGAGAGTTACGGGATATACCCTAACAGGAAAGGCAGAGAACGGATTAATCCACTTGATTAACTCCGGAGCCGCCACATTGGATGCAACCGGACAACAGCAAATAGACGGTGAGCCGGCAATGAAACCTTTTTGGGAGATTACACCGGATGAGGCCGACAAATGCTTAAAGGCCACTTCCTGGCGACCTGCCAATACCGGCTATTTTAGGGGAGGCGGATTTTCATCCAATTTTAAATCTAAAGGCGGTATGCCTCTTACAATGTGTAGAATTAATTTAATAGCGGGTTTAGGTCCTGTTATCCAAATAGCTGAGGGGTACTCGGTCGATTTACCGGATGACGTTCACAACGTTTTAAATGAAAGAACCGATCCCACCTGGCCCACAACCTGGTTTGCTCCTAAACTCACCGGCAAAGGCGCTTTTACCGATGTATATTCGGTCATGGCCAACTGGGGTGCCAATCATGCGGCTTTCTCATACGGACACATAGGAGGCGATTTAATCACATTGGCAAGTATTTTAAGAATTCCGGTATGTATGCATAATGTAGATTCTAAAAAAATATTCAGGCCTGCCATGTGGAACGCTTTCGGCACACAGGAACCTGAAAGTGCCGATTACAGAGCATGTCAAATATTAGGACCTATATATAAATAATAATATTAAAAAAGACTTCCCTCTAATGAAGCGTTCACTTAGGGATTGAACAATAACCAAGTGAACAGCTTCAAACGGGGGCAAAAAGAGACCGGTCACGATCAGGCATAAATGCTTGAAGCGGCTGGTCTTTTGTTTTACCCCCCGCCTTGTGTAGCTGCGACGCTGACTACAAAAGGTTTCTTCATACCTTCCTCGCTTCCATTGCCGTTATAATCTTACGGCAAACGCCACAGGCAGAGCGGCAATCGCTTATATCAACCGTAATACCTTCCGCTTCCGCATAATGCAAAAGATCTAATACGCCGCCTTCCAACACCGTGCGCCATACGGGATTTTGAAACGGGTCGTAGCCGTCAACGATATTAAGTACATCATCAGCGTATATATTCCCAATCGTTATCGAACACAAATTGACATCGCCATTCGGAATTATCCCAAAACAGCTTATCTCGTCAAGCCTTGATGTATACGGAGCAGAGCCGCATCAGCGTCAACGTTGCCGCTTTTATCCAAACACTCACCGTTTGAACAATGCTTGCACCGACCGCTGCAATCATCTGTCACTATAAACTCTATTCGGTTGAGGTCAATGTATCGGTTCATATATACGGCTCCTTCACAAATCCGCTTTCATCGTCACCGGTGCAGAAGTCTTTTATATACGTCTCTACGGGGGTTTCAATAAGATGAAAGCCACACAATCCGCGATTGATTTTCTCAATCCGATAATAACTTGAAACGTGAACGAGCATAGGGATTTGGTCGTATTTCGGGAAGTAGGTTCGGTCAACTTGTTTGCATGTAATCATCTAATCTCTAACTCCTCCACAAAATTGTAAACCCTCTCTGACCAATCCATAATTCCAAGGCCGTTCTGCGAGAGATAATGGACTTTCTGCGCAATTTCCGGCAAAATCAAGTATTCCAATTCCGATTTATACTGATCCGGCACAATGCAGGAATGAAGATAGTCTGATAATACGATTTCATCTTTCACCTTTATGGGATGATAACCGTCATGGATATGCTTCGGATGCCGTTTCAAATCCTCATAGCGGAAATAAAAACGTACTCCGGCGTTGAATTTGCCTTTTTCCAAATCATCTTCACTCGGTATATTTTCAGACAACACAACCCAATCTCCAGTCGTTTGGTCGCCTCCGCAAAACATTATATATTCAAAAAAATCCGCGGGGTCTTTCCAAGGACTGTTGCGTTTGTTATAAGCAAGCTCATCTCCGGTTTTCCCGTATACTTTTACCGCCGAAAGCAGCTTACCTCCGGACAGAATTTTCTTCGCGGCCGTAACATCTGTCGCATGATAGACAAATTTTTCGGCAGGCATTTCTGTAATATCAAGATTTGCGGCGGCGTCAATGATAAGCCTTAATGCTTGTTTATCTATGCAAATAATATCAGTTTCCCTCCCATAAAGCTTTTCGTATCGGATGAACACAACCGCATTTTTTAATTCCGATGCTGAAATATGCGGATAATCCTGCACAACAAAGTAATATATGCCATTTTCAATTCCACCGATTTCATGTGTTTTAGCCATGTTGAGTATCATACATTCGTCCCCATTTCTATAAACGCGCTCCATGCGGGCAATTTATACTTAACCTCGAAGCCACCTTGCAAATAGACCCTCTGCGCGGTATCATTTGCCGCCCATGTGAAGAACAATTTACCGCTCTGTTTTTCAAAAACATCGGTTAAATGCCGGGTAATCTGCCGCGCATATCCTTTTCCTCTGTGCGCTTCGGCGGTTTCCACTTCGTCCAATCGCGCGGTCATGTCCTCATCGAATTGGAACGAAGCCATGACAACAGGGGTATTATCTTTATATCCGATATACAA
>CAZJOD010000018.1:0-33445 GCA_964547525.1 uncultured Clostridiaceae bacterium | reverse complement strand
ACCTCCGGCCTCTTGGTCCCGAACCAAGCGCTCTACCAAGCTGAGCCACACCCCGTTTTTTTACACAAGTCATATTATAAAGCATATATAAGAAATTTACAAGAATTATTTTTGTTTTTTATAATCTATCATAATCTCTTCATTAACTCTTTTTTTATCTTATATTGACAAATGTTAATGTTAATTTTTGTGCAAAAAGAGTTATTACAGTAGAAACAATTTTTAATTTGAAAAATTTTTATCTGAAGCCTTAATTCATTGTAACAACCTTCTTTTGATTTTCATAATATATGTTGAGGTGGTTTACATAATACATTGTGAGGTGAACAATAATGCCATTAGATTTGCATAACCATAATTTATTAGGAAGAACTACGTTTAACAGAGGTCATTTACACAGATATACCGATGTAACCACTTTGAACCTTAACATTCCCGGTCACACACATCGGGCAACCGGTCGAACCACATTTGATAACGGTCATACACATCGTTACACAATACAAACAGGTCCGGGAATACCCGTTCCCGGAGGTCATATCCATTATTATAATGTAGCGACAACTCTAGATTTCGCTCATACACACCGTATGTGCTGTTTTACGGAAATTCAAGGGCGGTATTATTAAGTAATAATTGAATAGAACTCGACAATAAAAATGTTGTTCAGTTCCGACTATTCTTTTAAATACCATTATATTGCACAAAAAATAAAAAAAGGTGAGTACGAAATATATATTTCGTAATAAGGTCCGCAGCTGCATCTAGCATCTCTGGGTAGGATAAATTTTTTAAAATCAAGTTTTAAAAATGTATCCTATTTAATAAGGCCCGTGACCGCATCGAGCGGCCTCGAGCCGTACATAAATTTTTACAGTAAGCTTATGAATCATTTAATTGATATCAATCATATTTACTTTATTTTAAAATCTTTTTTTCTTTATTGAAGCTGTCATATAAAACAGGTATAAATATCAATGTTAAAAGTGTAGCATATATTAGTCCCCCTATAGCGGTAATGGCCATAGGCTGCATCATTTCCGTTCCCTGACCTGCACCTACCGACATTGTAGATAAAGCGAATATAGTAGTTAACGCCGTCATAAGTATAGGCCTTATGCGATCGTTTCCGGCTTTTATTATTGCATCTTTCTTACTCATTCCGTCTTCTCTCATTTTATTTACATAATCAACAAATACGATACCGTTATTTACTACAATGCCCGCAAGTACTATCAAGCCTACAAAAGCTACTATGCTAACCGGTTTTCCTGTTATCAGTAAAGCTACAAATCCTCCTGTAAATGCCAACGGTATAGTAAACATCACTATAAACGGAGACAAAAGCGATTGAAATTGTGCTGTCATAATCAAATATATAAATGCAACTGCCATAAGTAACATTAAGAAAAGGTCTCTGAAAGAATCTCTGATCATTTTATTTTCACCTTCCTGTTCGACCGTATATCCCTCAGGAACCTGATATTCCAAAAGCCTATCATTGATTTCTTCACTAACTTTACCTATATTATATCCGTCCATTAGCTCCGCTCTTACTGTTATAGTTCTTTGTCTGTTATTCCTGTGTATTGACGAAAAACCTTTTGTTTCTTCAATAACCGCTATATCGCCTAACGGTACTTCTTCACCGGAAGGTGCCAAAACTAAAAATTCCATAATATCTTTACGTGTTAGATTGGCTTTTCCGGTTTCATCCGTTACAAATATATTATAATCTTTATTCCCCACAGCTATTGTTGTTGATGCCGCTTCATTAGCCAAAAGCTTATTAATTTGCATATATACCTGAGCAACGGTCAGCCCTTTGGCAATGCTATTATCTTTGTTTACAGTTATCATAAGTTCAGGTTCTGTGGCTTCTATTCCATCCGAAACATCTATAGTACCTGCAACATCCGATACTATATTTGCCAGATCTGTAGCTATGCTTTTTAAAACTTCAAAATCTTTACCCTTTACGCTAACGGCAATGGTGCCTCCACTGAGTGCGGTAAGATCCATATCCGAACTGTTAACACTAATCTCATAATCGGAGCTTTGTACCATTTCTCTTATTAATTGAGCCACTTCATCAGTAGTATTTTTTTTATTGTCTTTCAAATTCACATAAAACGATACGGATTCAGTTGATCCTGACATTGCTCTTCCGGAGCCGAACATACTCATCATTCCACCGCCCATAGACGCTCCTACGGTATCAACATCATCAATTCCCATAATCAGGGTCATCACTTTATCCGCAGCTTTTTCAGTATCTTCGAATATCGTTCCTTTGGGCATATTCAGGTTGACGCTTATTTGTCCGAAATCTGAAGACGGAAACAACTCGGTCCCCATGGTCAATACTCCAAAAACGCTTGTAGCAAATAGAACCGTTACCACCAATATAACAATCCATTTATGTTTTAAAGAGAATATCAAGGCATTGGTGTATCTGCTTTTTAAGGCGGAAAAGAACTTGTGCTCTTTTACAGTATTTTTTACCAACATTTTTGATGCCATCATAGGAACAACCGTTAATGCAACCATTAAGCTTGCTATTAGAGAAAACGCAATAGTCAACCCCATATCGGCAAATATTTGTCGTGTGAATCCTTGTGTAAACAATATGGGTACAAATACTGCAACAGTAGTTAAAGTTGAAGCTAAAATAGCTCCGGTTACTTGTTTGGCACCCTCAACGGTAGCCTCTTTGACGCCTTTGCCTTCGTTTCTCATTCTGTAGATATTTTCTATAACTACTATAGAATTGTCTACCAGCATTCCGACACCTAAGGCAAGACCTCCCATTGATATAATATTTAAAGTGATGTTGCTAAAATACATCATAACAAATGCGGCTACCAAACTGACCGGAATAGCAAATCCTACAATCAAGGTAGGCTTAAAATCTCGTAAAAATATGAGTAATATCAATACCGCAAGCAAACCGCCAAGTATAATATTCATTGACAAAGAATTTACAACAATGTCTACATACTCTCCTTGGTCCATTAATACTACTATTTCAACATTTTCGTTTTTTTCAGTTATATCGGTGATCCTTTCACGTACAGTTTCAGCGATACCTGATGTTGTGTATTCGGTTTGCTTTTGAATTGTAAGTGTTACCGCATCGTTACCGTTAACTTTGGAATATCTGTTACCGGTGCTCTCTATAAGTATTATATCGGCTATGTCTTTTAATCTAACAGGTTCAAAACCGGGTATAGGAATAGTAATAATAGATAATTCCTTCAATTCGTCCGTCCCATTAATCTTATCTCCTGTTCTTATAAGGTAGTCGACACCTTCTTCGGTAACATATCCCGCCGGCATATTAAAGTTCTGTCCCTTTAAAATACCTGAAACCATATCTTTTGTGATACTTATGCCGGGCATTTGCATAGTTTGTGCCCTGTCGGGTGAAGTCGGTTCCGCTTGTGTGGGTAATGCCGTCACAGATGAACTCATAGTGGCCATAACGGCTTGTTGAATTTTAGCATTTATTTCATTTATTTTTTCATCCCGTAAAATGACATGTATTTCATTATCGATAAGACCTGAAGCCGAAACTGAGGCTATTCCCTCTATACTTTCAAATTCCGGAATTATCATTGTTTCAAGAAAAGATGATGCTTCACTTATGGTTTGTCCTTTTACCGCAGCGGAGAGAACCATTATTGGCATCATATCCGGATTTAATTTCATAATTACAGGTGCGCCAATTTTGTCGGACATATATGAAGTAACCATGTCAAGACTTTCTCTCATCTCAACAACCGTGGCATCCATATTTGTATTTTCTCCAAATTCTAAAATAACCAATGAAATGTTTTCTCTTGATACCGATCGTATATTTTTAATATTACCTATTGAGGCCATGGTCTGTTCTATAGGCCTTGTCACCACCATTTCCACTTCTTCGGGTGACGCACCGATATATGTCGTTATTACAACTGTATAAGGCAAATTAATACTCGGTAGCAAATCCGTAGACATATTCGTAAAAGACACAACTCCTAGTATGGCTACTATTATTACTGCTACAATTACAGTATACGGTTTATTTACACTAAAATATGAAATCATATTAAAACTCCTCTCAAATCTATGTTAATTGATATATTTATATAAATTATACTTTCTTTAATCATTTTTTATTTACCTAGCAAAACTTCCTCTAATTATTAATATGCTTTGCTTTATGTTTAACTCCGTTAAAAAATAGATCGCGAAGCTTTTCTTTTTCACATGCAATTTGTTTTTCCGAAAGATTCATTGCTATGGCTCTTATTCCGCATCTAGTTACCATTTCATAGAAAATATCAGCGGTAAATTCTTCGTCTGTTACACATAGATCGGATTTTTCTCTCTTAGGATCTAATATATCGGCTAAGATTTCAATAACCTTTTTTCTGGCTTTAATCATTAAATCACAAGCTTCTTTTTTATCATCGGCCGTTAAAAAAGTGTCTTCATGATTTTTTATAAAAACATCTGCGAAATTAAAGTTCTCTTTTATAACAATTCTTTGGAAATCAATAAAAGCATTAATTTTGTCATAAAAGCTATTATATTTATTAATATGACATTCCATTTTTTCCAGATATATTTGAGTTTTATATCTTATCGCTTCGATAAACAATGAATTTTTACTTTCAAAATATTCATATATCGTACCTTTGCCTATCCCCGCTTTTTCGGCTATATCTATGATATTAGCAGTATGAAAACCTTTTGAACCGAAAACTTCAATTGCAGCTTTTAATATCTGTTCTCTTTTCCCTTTTTCACGGGACACTAAATCCACCTTCCTTTACTTTTTCATATTCATACTTTTATATTTTAACCGACCGGACGGTCGGTCGCAATATATTTTATAAATTTAACAATTTCTTAATACTTATATTAGCGTTTATCAAATATATACTGAAATATTCCATATCAATTGAATCACTGTATTTATTTGTTATATAATTAAAAAGTGATTTTTTACTGCAAAAACTCATGAATTGAACAGTAGTGACAGTGCTATTTGCAGCTGAATCATTAATAATTAATTAGGAGAGGTCGATATGGCGTTAAAAAATGATATAATCAAGCGAGGAGTTCCTGATGTCTTAAAATTTAAAGACGGTACTCAGATAACTACAAAAGAGCAGTGGCCGTTATTGCGAAAGGAAATAATATCTACACTATGTAACGAAGAATATGGATTTTTACCTCCCGAACCTTCGAATATGATGGTTGATATTGTCAGTGAAGATACAAAATTTTGTGCCGGTAAGGTGACTTTAACGAAAGTAATTTTAAAACTACAAATGGACCGGGGAGAATTTTCTTTTCCTGTATATTGCTCTATTCCAAACGATGCGAAAAGCTTACCCGCATTTATTCATATTTGTTTTAGAGATAATGTTCCTGATAAATATATGCCCGTGGAAGAAATATGCGATAACGGATTTGCAATTTTTTCATTTTGTTATAACGATGTTGTTGTCGATGCGAATGTAGGTTTCAAGCAAGGTCTGTCTACATTGTTGTACAAAGACGGGAACAGAAACCCAAACGATTGCGGAACAATTGCAATGTGGGCTTGGGCGGCGTCCCGAGTTATGGACTATGTTCAAACATTCGACGTTATAGACAAAGACAACATTGCAGTCGTAGGTCATTCAAGATTGGGAAAAACAGCGTTACTTACCGGAGGATTGGATGAAAGGTTCGCTTATGTCATATCAAACGATTCAGGGTGCTCCGGAGCGGCTATCACAAGAGATAAGACGGGGGAACACATTCACCATATAACTAAATCCTTCCCTCATTGGTTTTGCGAAAACTACAAAAAATATGTTAACAAAGAACAAGATTTACCTTTCGACCAACACTTTTTACTTGCTTTAACGGCTCCGAGAAAATTATATGTAGCTAGTGCCGAAGCCGATTCATGGGCCGATCCTGATTCCGAATATCTGTCTTGTATCGCGGCAAGTCCTGTATTTGAGCTCCTTGGTGTAAAAGGATTTGTCCACCCTGATAAATATCCGGAGCCCGGTGATGTTTTTCACAACGGAAATATTGCTTACCATTTAAGAAAAGGAACACATTACTTCGGCAGGTATGATTGGCAAAAGTTTATGGAATATATAACCAAAAATAAAAACGTCTTATAAGTAGATTTTAATATACAACAAAAGTCTTGTTTTATGTTTATATAACCAAAATATTATTCATGGGAGGAAAAAACCTCTCATGTTTTTTATTTTTGCAATATGTAATCAGGATCCTCTCTTAACAATTCACAACTTATATTAAAGTTATCCTCCGCCGATATTAGCATCAGATGGGAATTACCTATGATAGTGTCAAATACTACACCCTTATTTCTGAATATCGGTTCCATACGTTCTAATTTTCTTGATATTCCGGTTTGGTAGCAATCATATCGTGTATAATCTTTTACAGTGATTTTTCCATTGTAATCAGTGACCTGAGCATTGTGTATAACCTTGTATTTCATATAAGAAGGGTTAACCGCTTCTTCCGCACAGTGAAACAAAGTATTCGATTGAAATTTCGCACCTATAAACAGAACAAACCCTTTGAGTTCAATTACTTTCCCATATGGTGTTTCCGGTCCGCAAGGAGTGTTATAATGCGACTCCACTATATATTCCGCATTCTTTCCAAATGCACATGCCGAAGAAAAGATATGCATACTTCTTTTTGTACCTTTCATTTTTCTAAACACTTCGGTTATGTAGCCTGTATCGGACGGAGTATCGTTCACATCAAAACGAGGCGAACTCTCATTAATAGATTTAAAAGATAATGTAGGCATAACCAATGTGCCTTTTTCACCACATGTATCAATCAGTGCTTTTATAACGGTTTGTGCACCGCCTTCCACATAACCGAACGATTTTAATGAGCTGTGGGTAAGCAAAACGGTATTTTCAGGTAGTGGTAAATTTTTTAGTCCGTTAATAATATCACTATAATTTACAATTGTTTTTTCCATTTATTAGATAGCTTAAAAGCCTTCCCCCTTCTCTTTGTCCATATAATTTTAATTACATTTTACAATAATTATTAAAAAATTAAAATCAATATGGCTAAAAACTTTAAAAATAACACCCGCTATGAAATAAATTATTTCTAAAACGAGTGTTATTAACGCTTTTACCTAAAAATACTTGTTTATATGTTATGTGTCTTAACCTTTATATAAAAATATTAATTTTCTACTCTGAAAGGTTTACCTTCCCAATTTCTAAATACAGCTTTATCACTGCCGATATATAAAAGATAATTTGGCAATATAGGGGTTTTTCCAAGCCCCTCGGGTCCGTTAACAATATAAGTAGGTATAGCCATACCTGATGTACGACCTCTTAACGAATTCATTATCTCCAAACCTTCTTCTATTTTCACCCAGAAATGAGAAGTTCCTTTTACTGTTTTAGGATGGAAGATGTAATAAGGTTTAACCCTTATTTTTAATAAACTTTGATTTAACTTCCTGACAATAAATCTATCGTTATTGACTCCGTTTAGTAACACCATTTGATTTCCTAAAGGTATCCCGGCATTAGCCAGCATTTCACAAGCCTTTTTTGCTTCGGTTGTAATTTCCATTGGACTGTTAAAATGAGTATTGACATACACAGGGTGATATTTTTTTAGTATATCAACTAATTCTTTTGTTATTCTTTGCGGTAAAGTTACCGGAGTTCTTGTTCCGAATCGTATTATTTCTACATGCTCTATACTTCTTAATTGAGACAACAACCAATCGATCGTATTGTCATCTAACATAAAGGCATCTCCACCGGTTATTAAAACATCCCTTATTTCTTTATTTTGTTTGATATATTTAATTGCTTTGATCAATTTTTCTTTAGGTTCGTGTACATCATTTTCGCCTATCATCCTTCTTCTTTGGCAAAACCTACAATACATACCACAAATATTGGTCACTTTTATTATTAACCTGTCAGGATACCTCCGAGTTATCAGTTCTTCAGGAGTCCACCCTTCTTCATCCATAGGGTCAAGCTTTCCATGCTTATCTAATTCTTTAGCCGAAGGAATAGACTGAAGTTTAATAGGACATACATCGTTTTTACCGTCGATAAGGGACATGTAGTAAGGTGATATTGCAAACCTGTATTTACAACCTACAGTATCAATGGCCTTTCTTTCCTCCTCGGATAATCCAATGATTTCATCGATATCATATACATCGGTAAATCTGTTTTTTAACTGCCATTTATAATCGTTCCATTGTTCTTCGGTAGCGTTTAGCTTATTTAAAATTTTTCTTTTTTGTTCCGATATTCTATTATCATCTTCGATTCCGGTTTTTATAGAATCTTTTACACCCTCATATTCCGTAATACTTTCTTTTAAATTAATAAATCGATCATTTACCGTACTTTGACCTTTTTGAGCGTTGCTCATACACATAACCTCCCTATAATATTACTAAATTTAATAAATACCAAAGGACAAAAGTCCTTTCTTTAATTTTAGTCACCTTGTTTTAGGGCACCACAAAATTAAGGTGCATACATTTAAAATTGCAGGCTATATTAATTATAGATAGCCTGTAAACAGTTACCCCATTGTTGTAAAATCCATCAAAACCGGACTTATTATTCGTGACTAAACTTACCGATAAAACCTACGAGTATTTAAACGACAATTTTTTGTCTGTTATCGTAAGTTTATGTGAACCGGCTTAAAAAAACGACATTTATATGTTTATAAAAGTCGCTTCAAAGGCAATACATCTACTCCTTCCCTTCAAAGCTTTCGAGGTTAGCTGGCGGATTCGGGCCGAAAGGATCGATTAGCCCTACCGAAAATCAATTCGGATTCACCCCGTGTGAAGTGGGTCCCCCGTATCCTGTTATGAAGAAAACAGGAATTCAGCTTATATTGAATATTTAGTTTATGTTTTTATTATAGCAAGAAAATTCCTTAAAGTCAATAAAAAACTTTTAATATGGGAAATTTATCTAAACATTATATTAACTTGTATATTTTTATAACTGTCATAAAGCTTTTTTAGATTTTTTATATAATGCTATCGATCCTGTCATAGCAATAAAAAAGAAAACGGGAATACATAAAAAAACTGTTCTTGTTCCGTAAGCAATAGTTACTGCACTTCCTATAACAGGAGATAACGCCCAGCCGATATTACCAATTAGACTGTATATACCGAAATAAAATCCCCTTTTATCTTTAGGGGTATTTTCACTCATCATAGACATTAACATCGGTTCGGTCCCACCTACCATGTAAAAAAGGATACAGTAAACCGCTGCAAATAAAATAATATTTTCTATAAAAAACAAAGGGATGCCGGCCAACACTGTTCCGCAAAGCAAAAACAAAATCAATTTTTTCTTGTTTCTTTTATCCCCCAACCTACTTATAGTAATACCTGCTAACGCCGTAGACAGACCTACGGCTCCACTGATGCTTCCGGTAACAGCGGACGAGCCTTGTAAGGTACCCCTGGTTTCTTGTACAAATATAGATATGTAGGGAGCGGCGATATTACCACCTATCTTAACAAAAAACAATACAATTAAAATCATAACCGTAAGTGGTGCTACAACTTTTATCAGTTGAAGTTTTTGTATAGGTTTCTTATGTACCTTTAATTTCTTTCTTTCTTTTAATTCCTTCCGATAATCCGACCATACCGGTTTATTCTCTTCTTTTACAGTTATCAGTATCAGGAGAAAATCCACTATCATTAAAACGGCTCCAATGAAAAAGCTGACTCTGTAACCGAAATTTTCGGCCATAATCCCCCCCACAAACGGACCGATAGAAGACCCTATAAAATTTGATGAGGCCATAAATCCTAAAGCGTAAGACATTTTTTCATCAGGTGTACCCGATGATACCAGAGCAAAGGATGCAGTAACTGTTCCGGTAAAAAATCCTTGTAATATCCTGAAAAAGATCAAGTGCCCTACATTCGCCGCAAAACCCAATCCACCCAATACTAAAATGCCAAAAAAAGTCGCTCTTAACAAAATAAGCTTTCTACCCACTTTATCCGCTAGAAATCCCCACAAAGGTGCCATCAAACCCATGGCGAATCCGGGTAAAGAACTTAACAAACCGGAGTATAGTTTAACACTGTCCGGATCTGTTACTCCAAGCTCTTGTATGTAATACGGAATAAACGGAATACCCAGTCCGAAACTCATCAATGATATTACTTGCGCAATCCACAAAAAATAAAGATTTGATTTCCATCTTTCTAATTTCATTATTAATATTTCTTTCTACAAATTTTCTTTTAAAAACAAATAGGCTTTCTCCCTTGCATATGTGGGAAAATCGTGACCTTCCTCACCTAAAAAACCTATTAATAAATGACCTTTATCGTATAGATCATAAACAGGTGTTGCCATTTTTATTAATTTCTCCACTCCGACATAATTCGGAAAGCAACAATCACATTTTGTGTACCATGAAAAGCAAGCCCTAGGAGCGATACATGCTAACACTTCATGAAATTCAAAAGGATAAAAACCATGTTTTTTTACACATTCTTCAATAGGTTTAAAATGCTCGTAACCTCTTCGCACCCATCGATATTTATCTTTCTCGCCGGTTACAGGTTGATATCCGCAACTAGACACCACCGCTTTGACTCGCGTGTCAAATGCAGCTAAAAACAATGCATTATAACCTCCCTTGGAGTGCCCGATGACTCCTATACCCATTTTATCAATTTGCTGTTGAGTATACAAAAAATCAATACATTGCATATGATCATATAACATTTTACCCATGTAGCTCCATGTGGGATACCGTTTATAAAAGGTTTTGGTGGCATAAGGTTTATCACCGTCGTCAACACGTTCTCCGGCCCCTTTAACATCCGGTACCAGTACGATGTAACCTCGCTTGACCAGATCCAAGCCGTAAAAATAATCACAAATCCCGGTTATTCCCGCCGGTTCGTCTTTACCTTGCGAACAGGTTTGATGCAATGCAATTATCGCTTTAACAGGTTCGTTATATAAATTGTTTAAAGGAACCAGTAAATATGCCGTTATAATATCATCATTATAGGTATTGATTCTCAACCGATAACGTATATGATCTGATAATACCTTTTCATTATATATGTCGGCTTTAACCGGAACACGTTCAGGAATCCCTCCCAAAACGCATTCCAGCCTTTTTAATATTCTTTCTCTCTTTTTTTCCCATTTATTTATGTTTTCATCACCTATAATGGGCTTTATAGATTCCAGGCTGCCTTTTCGTCCCGGGATATATATAGCCTCTCTAAAAATAGGATTCATTAATATACCTCTTGTTTTTAGCTGTCTTCGTCCTTTTCAAAGAGTACTTTCAGACCGTCTAACGCTACGTTTACAAGTATTTTTTCAAGCTCAGGAGTAAAAGGTGAATTACTTGTTTCATATCCACCTTCAAAGTAGGCTTCCGATACAGGTAAATAACCTGAGCTCCCGTTTGTTAAGCACAATACCCATGTGTTTTCAGAACCGGAATCTTGCACTATCTTTTTCTTGTAGCCGATGAAAGGTTCGCCCGGAAAACCTACAATACCCGTATTACCTATTTTGAATAACGAAACATCCAGCTCCATCCATTTACCGGATTTAAAAGAATTTCTTATCCTTATAGCACGAGCTATATCAGCGGTTTTATTCATATTATTCTGTTGGAAAATACCCTTCTTAAAGTCGTCTATGGTGTTTACAGCCCAATCGTAATCGCTTTGTGAAAATTGTCTTAGAGGAACCTTTGCTTTGATAATCAACGAATCAACCTCACAGTCCTCGTAATATACAATGTTTTCATAAGCTTTTATTACTTCACCGGCTAATATATTACCGACTTTACAAGCATAATCATACCCTTTAGAGGTATTATTTTTTTCCATAACGTCTATATGATTTATGTCACCTTGAGCTCCGGTGAAATATATAACTTTACAACCCGGAATAGCTTTTTCCACCTTTCGTCTAACTGCTCCCGGATATCCTGCAGAGAATTTGCAACCTCCTACTATATCCGCATGTAAACTATAACTCACAAATAGTATCTCACCGGAGCCGTCAACATATTTAAAATTCATCAAATCCACACAAGGATCAATATCACCCACAGGTTCTATCACATTTGGATTTCCAACTCCGGGATTAGTCATGACCGTTCCGTCTTTCATTTTATACCTTCTTATAAATGCCACAGTATCTTCATACCCCGCTCCAATACCGTAAATAGCTTCTTTTTTATGTAAATCGGCCATAATTATCGCTGAAGCGGTTTGTCTGACCATGTAATTCAAATATTCAAGATCGGTGTCTCCACTAATTTTTTTATCGCTTTCGTCTGCTAAATCCACAGCTTTAGGACCTGTATGTGTATGTGTAGTATGGATCAAAATCTTACTTTTTTCGATCCCGGTCTTTTCTGTTACTATATTTTTGATTTTATCAACATAATTTTGGCCCATACCTAATAGATCACAACTTACCAAAGCTATTCTTTTACCACTGCTTTCAATGACAACGGCATTTGCATATAAATTATCCAAAACGTCAACAGAAGTCCTTATGGAAAAATAACCTGCAATATCTACACCTATAGGAGGGGTAATATCTGTGACGGCATATCCGATCTTCATATTAATTCCTCACTTTCAAAATATATAAACTGATATTTAAAGTTTAACACATATAAAAAAACGATAGCAAGAAGTTCCTAAAGTTTTATTTGCACCTGTATTTCTTAAATGATATAATTGAAATGAAAATTACATAAGAAAAGGAAGTATTTATATGAAGATAACGTTTTTAGGAGCTGCCCAAACGGTAACCGGTTCATGTTATTTATGTGAAACGGAGGATACAAGTTTTTTAGTTGACATGGGACTTTATCAGGGTAATGCCGCGGATCAAATGTTAAATCGTGCGCCTTTACCTTTTGATCCGGCTAAAATTGACTTTATGCTACTTACACACGCACATATAGATCATAGCGGCAGAATCCCGTTGCTAGTAAATAAAGGCTTCAAAGGAAAAATAATCACAACAAAAGCAACGTCGGATCTTTGTGAGATAATGTTACCGGATAGCGGATACATACAAGAAAGTGAAATGGAGTGGGTCAATAGAAAGAGAGAAAGAGCCGGATTGCCTCTACTAGAACCGTTATATACATATATCGACGCACAAAAATCTTTACGGTTTTTCACTAAGATTAATTATCATCAAATTATATCACCGTCAAAAAATATTAAAGTTCGATTTAATGATGCAGGTCATATATTAGGATCCGCTATAATTGAGATATGGATAACTGAAAATGGTGTTGAAGAAAAAATAGTATTCTCAGGAGATTTAGGCAAAAAAAATACAGCTATCATACGAGATCCTGATATAATTAATGATGCCGATTACGTTATAATGGAGTCAACTTACGGAAACCGAAGACATAGGGAAGCTGAAAACCGGTCGGAAAAGATGGCGGATATTATTACACGAACTGTTCGTAGACGTGGAAATGTGATTATACCCGCTTTTGCAGTTGGCCGTACACAGGAAATGATATATGATATAAATAAGAGCAACTCACGATCGGAATATTTCAGATCGGTTATGAAAAGCATAAAAACTTTTGTCGACAGTCCTCTCGCAATTAATGCAACATCAATTTTTATGGAGAATGAAGACTGTTACGACGCAGAAGCAAAAAAATTATTAATGACCGGTAACGATCCTCTACAATTTCCCGGTTTAACATTTACACTTTCACCCGAGGAATCAAAAGAAATTAACAAATACCAAAACCCAAGCATCATCATCGCTGCAAGTGGTATGTGTGAGGCCGGTAGAATAAAGCATCATTTGAAACATAATTTGTGGAAAGACGAATCATGTGTTGTTTTTGTGGGATACCAGGCACAAGGTACTTTAGGTAGGCGCATATTAGACGGTGCTAAAAATGTCAAGATATTCGGAGAAACTATAGATATAAACGCTAAAATAGAACAAATAGAAGGTTTTTCGGCACATGCCGATCAAGCCGAACTACTTGATTGGATTACCGCTTTCTCAGTACGTCCAAAAAAAGTGTTCATAGTTCACGGTGAAGACGAGGCACAACAGGAATTTGCAAGACTTATAAATGAAAAAATCGGAGCCGAGGCCGTTATTCCCAAACGTGGCGACTGCTACGAATTAACACTGACAGGTTCTACTTACTCCGGTGTATCCGATGACAATAAACAAATAAATGAAGAATTTAAACGCTTGAAGCTTCTTGATAGGTTATATGATGCAGACGACGAAATATCCACATTGATACGAAATGTATATGATCTGCTAAGAACCGATATTTCCGATGCGGAAGTTGAAAAACTGTTCAGAAAAGCTCAGGATATTGAGTATTGTATTAAGGAATTTCGTAATACTATATAAACCGTAAGGAGAGTATATTTATGCATATTTCAGTGTTAAAACATGAAAAAATTTTTCCGGAGGGACAATTTTTTCCGGAATGTCATGCATCCACATTGGTAAAATTAAATGACGGGTCAATTGTCTGCGCATGGTTCGCAGGCACATGTGAAAAACATGACGATGTAGCTATATGGTGCTCTGTAATGAAAAACGATACATGGACAGATCCTGCTATCGCTTGTGACACTCCGGGTATACCATGCTGGAATCCTGTTTTATTTTCGCCGGATGGTATAAATATCATATTGTATTTTAAATCCGGCAAAGAAATTCCTCAATGGAAAACACTAATGTCAACAAGTGATGACGGAGGCAAAACATGGAGTGCTTATACCGAGGCTTTTGAAGGTGATATCGGAGGTAGAGGTCCTGTTAAAAATAAGCCTATCCGTTTATCCGACGGAACTGTCATAGCACCCGCATCTATTGAAAAGCCCGGTGAATGGGATGCATTCGTTGATATTTCCCGGGATGGAGGCTATACTTGGGGGGAATTATGTAAGGTTCCGTTGGATCATGAAAAGCTTTCCGGTAAGGGTGTCATTCAACCTACCCTATGGGAGTCGAAACCGGGTTGTGTACATATGTTTTTAAGAAGCGGTGAAGGTTTTGTTTATAGAAGCGACTCAACCGATTACGGAGTTACATGGTGCGAAGCATATAAAACTGATATTCCAAATAATAATAGCGGTATAGATTTAATAAAAACTGAAAACGGGCAATTACTTTTACTATGTAATCCGGTGGGTAAAAATTGGGGAAGGCGTTCTCCTCTTTCATTATTATCTTCTAATGATAACGGTTACACTTGGAGCGAGCAAATGACTGTAGATTCTGATGACGATCCTAAGGATTGCGAATTTTCATACCCGGCTATTATTTCCGACAAAAATATCGTACATGCTTGCTACACATGGAAAAGACGGTCTGTGGCTTTTATTTCACTGGAGATTGATAATTAATAGATTCCAAATATAAAAAGAGGTATTTTCAAAAATACCTCTTTTTATATTTTTTATTTTTATATTACTTTATTTCTTAGAATACCGACGCCCTTTATGTCAACTTCCACTTCGTCTCCCGGTTGTAAAGGTCCTACTCCTTCGGGTGTACCGGTTGTTATAATATCTCCTTTACGTAACGGTATGTGTTTTGATATAAAGCTTAAAAGTTCCGGTATCTTAAATATCATCATATTTGAATTTCCGCTTTGTTTTACAACACCGTTTTGTCGCAATTCAACTTGTATGTTATCCAAATCAATTTCGGTTTCAACGCAAGGCCCTAACGGGCAAAATGTCCTGAAATTCTTTGCACGTATCCATTGCCCGTCCTGTTGCTGTATCACCCTTGCAGATACGTCGTTAAGACAAGTTACACCGAATACCGCGTTTTTTGCTGTAGTAACATCGGCGTCACAAAGATCGTCACCTATCATAACGGCAATTTCCGCTTCGTAATCTATGCGCCCCACATCTTTAGGTAAAATGATACTTTCATTATGAGCGATTATCGAAGTGGGTAATTTAACAAAAAGCACAGGATCTAAAGGAGCTTCACGTACGCTATTACTTTCTTTTATGTGAGCTAAATAGTTTGCACCTACGGCAATAATATAATTGTTAATAATAGGTGCACATATTTTTACATTTTCAATATCGACCTTAGTTTCAGTTATATTAAATTGACCGAATATATCACCCTCTATAACGGATAAGATATTTTCATTTTTCACAGACCAAACTTCATTTCCGTTTATTTCAATTTTATAATATTTCATTATCTATTCCTTTCTTGAGTACCGGTAATTTTACAGCCGGTAAAATTTTTTACCTAGATCTATTACTTTGTCATATTTATCTAAAAAGCGTTTTTCATTATCGTGATCAAGACAGCGTACCAATACATTAGAACACCCCTCGGTAAAATATAATACACGACTCATTGGATATGTGGTTAAAAAGGCATGATGTTTTGATAGTGCAGCAACATTTATAAATGTTGTCCCCCATTTGTTCTCTATATGAGTTTTACCCCCGGTCGTATCATCAGGCCTTGTATGGGTATGCCCTCCCAACCACAAAGATATGGCTCCCGGATGTTCATTTAAATAGTTTTCAAACAACATGGCATCAGAGATTCCACCTGTCCAATAAAGGTAGGATGTGCCTTTAGGTGTCGATTGCGGATAGTATCCGTGATAATAGGTCTTATAGTTCCCTTTATTATCTTTTTGCAGCCCCTCATACTCTCCTGATGCTACCGTAGTATCTTTTAGCATATAATGATGAGCGCTTATAATTATCTTATCTTGATTCTTCTCAACATTATCTTTCCACCATTGAAAAGTTTCCATAGATACAACTCCTCCGGGATTGCCCCCGAAATCCCCTCTCCCTTTTTTTTGAGACGGTTCGTTAATATCACTCATCATTAAAAATAACAGATTTCCTACACAGAAACTATACCTTTCCCATGTTCCCGATATATTATATTTTCTTTTCAACGGATTAACCCCGGAATATTGAGTATTTTTTCCAATAGGATCTATCCATTTCTGAAACCACCAATTTTTAGGCTCATTTAACCCGCTTCTGTCGTGATTTCCACATATATCATATATATCTTCCCTATTATGCTTTTTAAGATATAGATAACTGTCGGCAACCATTTGACCTTCTTCATCATCAGGCAATCCTTGGCTTCCACTCATGTCACCTACATTTATAGCAATATCCCAATCAACTGCGGGACAATCATTGTTTCCGTATTCAATTTGCTCAATAGCCTCCTTCATACTGTTTCTATTTCTACGCATATCGGTGGCAATATGAGCGTCACCAAACGCCCATAAGATGAATTGATCACTCATTATTTTCCCCTTATTATTCGTTACTCATATTCTATACCGTAATCTAACGGGACAACCTGAATATATGTCCTTGCAGGATTATATGTAATGATGTTATCATCGGTATCTTTAAATATCGTAGGTGAGAACCTGTCCTTTTTTGACCAAATTATCTCGATGATTTTCCCTGATGTTATGTAATATCCTTTTCCGGAGCCAATGGTTTCAAATTCTTGTCTGCCTTCCGTATCTCCTGCTATAGTGTAATTCTTCACACGCATTATTATAATATTCCCCGCTTGAATTTGTTCCCCGTTATTTCGTTCCATATGAGGTTTACCTTGTTGGTATCTGAAATACATACCTATTTGTGGATCATATATATAACTGACATTATATGCATTTGAATACTTTATTTTTAAACTGCTACACGGTTCACCTATATCGGGAACAGTCCATTCGGTATTAAAATAAACTGCAGCATTTATATTGGTTTCAAAAGAATAACCAAAATTTTTCATAATGCTTTCTATATTTTTACTCTTTGTGTATGTATCCTGCCAATTGTTCTTTTGTTTTGTAAGATCCCAAAATATTGAATATGCATTACTTACACCGTTAGCCACCTGAATACCCAGGTTATAGATATCGTTTTTGGCTTGGGGACTCCACCCGTAATGAACGAAATATGAATCATATTCTTTCATATAATCCAAAAAATAGTGTCTGGCACTCCTTACGGGTCCTATCAATTCAATATCCAATGCCCAGTAAATGGGCATTAACCTTGTGATGCCCCCTTCTACCAATATCTCATAAACAATTTGGGCAAGACCGGGTCCGCCTTGTGGAAGCGGGCCCGATCCTCCATTGTCAATAATAACTGCAACAGGTCTAACTCCTTCTTTCGGTAAAACGAAAAGCGGGTCTTCAAATATGACTTTATCATTATCAGTTTCTTTCGGCTCTTCGGTTTCGGTTGTCACTTCATTTGTTGATGTTTCCTCTTTAACAGTGGTTTCTACCTTTACCGTAGTTTCTACCTTTTCAGTCACAGTACCTGTCGATACAGGTACTGTTGTTTCCGAACCGGTGTCTGACGGGTTGCTTGTTTCTTGCACAGTAGCCGAAGAAGTATCTCCTATTATAGGAATATCACTTTCCGAGCAAGCGGTAAACATCAAAATCGAAGTAATCAATACAGCTATTAATAATTGCCTTTTCATTTTTAGATGATTACTCCTCGTCGTCTTCGTCGTCTTCGTCGTCATTATCTTCAAAATCAAACATATCGCTGTTTCTTGCTTTAAATTCTTCAAAAGCATTGTTTAATTCATCTTCGTCTTCTATGGCTATGAATTCGTCATCTTCTTCACCTTCAATAAAACGGTATATGAAAACATCATTTTCTTCTTCTCCATCACCTTCGGCTAAAGCTAATACAACATAGGATTTATCATCGATCATAAAACTGTCCAATACTTCAAAGGCGGTACCGTCATCATCAATTAATATATTATCGCCGTATTCTTCGTCTGTTCCTTCCCGATTATTTTGCTTTTTAAATTCGTTTTTATTTTCTTCCATAGAAAAATCCTCCCTGTTATTTATTAATTTCATTATAGCATAACACATATTAGGTTAAAATATGAATGTACCTTTTTCTCTTTATTTAATTATCCCAAATATGACTGTAAAATATAACATGCGGCAATACGATCTACAGAATCTTTATTTCTTGAAGGGGATTTACCCTTTTCATGTAGAGTTTTATGAGCCATAACCGATGAAAGCCTTTCATCCCATCTAATGACAGGCAAATTCGTATGAGTTGACAATTCATTTATAAACATATCTGTTTTTTCAGCTCTTGGGCCGACGGTTCCATTCATATTTTTTGGGTAACCGATAATTATCTTTTCAGGATTATATTCTTTTATAATTAATTTAATTTCTTCTATTAAAACATTCATATCTTTTGTATTAATTGTTTTCAGTCCGGTTGCTATCATTTGCATAGGGTCACTAATAGCAATTCCTGTTCTTACATCTCCATAGTCAATACCTAATATTCTCAATATATACTCTCCGTTTCTTTTATTTACTATAAAAATCAACCTTGGCTTTTTGTAATTCGGTATTTATACTTGTCCGGTTATGAAATTAAACCGGGATTTCTCCCGGCCTAAAAAAATTTCTATATTTATTACTTATGATTTTCAAGATAGAACTTTATTACTTCCTCTAGTAATTCATCTCTTTCTAACTTTCTTATTGCATTTCTGGCACCTTTGTATCCCGTGATGTAAGTCGGATCACCGGATAAAATATAACCGACGATTTGTCCGATAGGGTCGTAGCCTTTCTCTTCCATTGCACTGCAAACAGCAAGAATTATATCCTCCGGTTTTGCCTTTCTCTCTTTTAAAAAATCAAACTTGGTAGTTTCTCCGTTCATATCATCACACTCCGAATTCCATTATTTTGCTTTTTTTCTCCGGGATAAGCCGAATACAAATTGCCCCGTTTTATTATAAGCAAATTATCCCACAAACAGCGATATTTAAATCTCCATTTAATAACCGATTTTATTCAAACACCTATATTTATAATTATACATATTATACCGGTTTTTTATGATAATAATCAACAAAAATAATATTACAAGTTTATATCAAGTTTTGCATCAAAAACATAGATGCATATTATTAAAGTCAAGCTTAAAAGTTATTACAAAGTGCTACCTTTTTATTTTGCAATTACATAGTCACCTTTACATTCAAAAAGAGTAACATTATAAAACTCACCTTGTGTAATATCAGGATTATTAGAAATAATTCGAATGTAGTTATCACTTAAGCCTTCAAAATATCCTTCACATCCGGTGACCTTTGTTTCAAATAAAACTTTCATTTCACGTCCCATAAACCGTTTATGAAACTTTTCCATTAATTCTCTGTTTATATCGGTTAAAAACTTGCTTCGCGCTTCCTTTTCATTTTTTGTTACCATATCCGGCATTTTAGAAGCTTTAGTACCTTCCCGGACAGAATACGGAAAAACATGCAATCTGTAAAAACCTATCGACTTTATAAAGTCAGTAGTTAATTGAAATTCTTCTTGTGTTTCACCCGGAAAACCTACAATAATATCAGTTGTAAGCGAAACATCCGGAATATGTTGTTTTAATAAATTAGAAACTTTAGCATAATATTCCACGGTATACTTTCGATTCATGCGTCTTAATGTTTCATTACAACCGCTTTGTAGCGATAAATGATAATGCTTGCACAAATTTTTAATTTGTGATAATCGAATTATTTTCTCTTCGTTTAAAAATGACGGATCCATAGAACCTAATCTAATCTTCATTTCAGGGTACTCTTTATCAATATCCTCTAATAAATCCACCAGATCTTTATTTGTTCCCTTACCGTAAGAAGCTAAGTGTATACCTGTTATAACAGTTTCCTTATAACCTGCTTTTGCCAAACCTCCCATCCGTAATAAAACATCATTATATTCACGGCTTCTTACGGGACCTCTGGCGTAGGGTATTATGCAGTAACTACAGTAGTTATCACATCCGTCTTGAATTTTCAAAACGGCTCTGGTTCTGGAGCCCGATACCGGAGTAGGTAAATCGTCTATAAAAGAATCTATCTGTTCGGTATGTATTAAAATTCTATTTTTATTTTTTATATAGCTTTCAACATATTCAACTATTTTATCTTTATCATTTGTACCGGTAATAATATCGGCTTCGAATATGTCACAAGCATTTTTATAATCAACCTGAGAGTAGCACCCTGTTAGAATCACAATGGCATCAGGATTGTTCTTTTTTGCTTTTCTTACAGCCTGCCTGGATTTACCTGCAGACACAGACGTGACAGTACAAGAATTAACAACAATTATATCTGCTTTCGTAGGATCTTCATCAATTTCATACCCTTTTTGTGAAAACTGCCTTAATATAGCTTCAGATTCATATTGATTCACTTTGCACCCTAATGTTATCGCACTAATTTTCTTCATATAAACTCCGTTCGGCATTCTCATCAATAACCTTTATACCAAAATAAGATAACAATGCGGCAGTAACACCACAACCGTCAATTAAATCTCCTGAAAATGTACCGTTATATATTTTTTGGCAACCACATGAAGGACTTTTGGATTTTAATACGGCAAGCCGTATATCATTTTTTTTGCATAATAAAACTGCGGTAACCGCTCCGTTAACATACTGCCTTGTTACATCCTTCCCGGTTTTGCTGACAACCTTTGCACGTCCGGCTAAAACATCATAACCGTCACCACCCATGATTTCAGCGGGCTCTCTAGGTGTGGGCAATCCTCCTTCAACTTCCGGGCAAAACAATAAAACGTCATCTCGACTGTCATCAAACACCATTTTATTCGAAGTGCCGTCATACCTGCATTCTTTTCCGGCGAGACAAGCACTGGCCAATATATTACATTTCATATTCGGGAGCCTTTTCGCGAGTTGAAAATTCTATTAATCTTTCTTGTATATCAACATTAACCAATATAACATCGATCTTATCTCCAACTCTATATTTATGACCGGTTACTTCACCTACCGCTTCCATAGATCCTTTATTAACGAAATAGTAGTCAAGCATCGATCTGAAAAATATAATACCTGTTATAGTATTTTTTAATCGTACCCTTATTCCCGCATTATTAATGTCACTAATAATTCCTTCGAAATTTTCACCCATATGATTCTTCATATACGCACATTTATAAAAAGAAATAATTTCACGTTCAAGTTCATCTGCAGCCCTTTCTGTTTCACTACTTCTGTTTGCAGCATTAGTTACAAATTCTTTTAAAGATTCGATATGATCGTAATCCATTGTGCCGTTTATGACACTTTTTATAATTCTGTGAATTAAAAGATCAGGATATCTTCTGATAGGTGATGTAAAATGACAATAATAATCGGAGGCCAGACCGAAATGCCCTATATTAACAGGTGAGTATACGGCTTTTTTCATGGATCGCAGTACCGATGTATTTATCATTTCTTCATAATCCGAACCGGTTGCGTCTTCAACCAATTGAGCAAGTGCTCCGGAGTATATGTTATTAATATTTTTCAGTTTAAAGCCCAACAAAGTGACAAAAGACGCTAAAGCCTTTATATCCGTAGGATCCGGGAATTCATGAATTCTAAACACAAAAGGAATCTCCATCACTCCGAAGTGTTCGGCTATCGTTTCATTACATATAAGCATAAACTCTTCAATTATGCCGTTTGATTCATTTAATTTATAGGGTTTTACATCAATGGGTTCGTAATTTTTATCCAGTAAAATTTTTGATTCGGGAAAGTCAAAATTTACGGCACCCTTTTCTATTCTCCTCTGTTTCAAAACCGTATATAAAGCATACATGTCACGTACCATTTTTATAATAGTATCATTTTCATAATTAACGAATGCTTCATTTATTAATTCTTGCACCTCATCGTATGTCATGCGTTTGTCAGAACGAATTATTGACTCCGTTACATCATGATCCAAGACCTTTCCCGTTTTATCTATAACCATCACGACAGATAATGTCAATCTGTCCTCATTAGGATTTAAACTGCAAATTCCGTTCGATAATTCTTTAGGAAGCATCGGTATAACATCGTCGGGAAAATAAACGCTGGTGCCTCGTCTTAAGGCTTCCTTATCTAAGGGGCTATATTGTGTTACATACTCACTAACATCGGCTATATGAACATAAAGCCTGATATTTCCATCTTCAAGGACTTCCAAGGAAATTGCATCATCAAGATCCTTTGCATCACTTCCGTCAATTGTAACTGTTGTAATACTACGGAAATCGCTTCGTTGGTTTCCTCCGAAGCTGTTAAGATTATTTATAATTCTTTCTACATTGTCACCAACCTGCTTTGGAAACTCTCTTTTTATTCCGAAATCTCTGACTATTGATTCTACAATTTGTTTGTTACTATCCGCCGATCCCACTTTTTCAATAATTTTAACTTCGGCGTATTGATTAAGGTACTTTGTAATCTCAACTTTTACCAAATCATTATCTTTTATCCCGGCCGTTTGACTGTCAATGACCTTAAAAGTACCCTTTATCTTTGATGTCAAAGGTGTTACATATTTAATACCGTTCAATCTTTTGACCGCTCCCGTAAAAGATACTATGGCATGTGTAACTATTTTTATAACTTTTGCATTATCACCGATCTTTTCCTTTTCATATAAAACCGTGTCACCGTTCATTGCACCTGTGCTCATACCGGGAGGAACGAATAGATCTTCCAACCCTTGTTCTTCCGGTCTTATAAATCCGTACTCTCCTTTGGTGGACATATATGTTCCCTTTTTATAACCGGCGGTTTTTGACGGTGAATAAAGACCTCGCTTGCTTAATACTAAAACTCCGTCATTTACCGCTTCATCCAGCATATCTTCCAGCATACTTTTTTCATTTTGTTGTACATCCAACATGACAGAAATATCTGAAAATTTTAACGGAGGTGTTTTTTTGTCAGTCATAAATTTTATAAGTCTTGTCTTTTTTTCTTTATATTTATTCAACTCTTTAGATTTACTCATTTATTTCTCCCGCCTGTATTTTATTGTTTTCAATATCAGCTATATATTGATCTATAAGTTTTTTATTACAATTACGTGTAACTGTGGCATCACTTAATACAAATCTTCCTGTTGCACCTGCTCCCGCTCCTATAACGGTATGTCTTTCACCAATCATCTGCATGTTATATATACACTCATACCCTTCTTTACAATAGCCTATATTCTCACGATTACCTACCGACATCTTTTGCCTATATAAGTAATAAGGTAAGAAACCTTTATTTATAAATTCTGATTCTGTTATTTCTAGCATTTCATCAATATCTTTATTATTAACTATTTTTTGAGCATTATTATTATCAATTAATATTGATTTTCGTTTCATTGCCAAGGTATGAACTGTTATCGATTGTTGTCCCAACATGAGCAATTCATTTAAATTTTTTATATAATTATGAGTTGTTTCGCCCGGCAAACCCGCTATAATATCGGTATTAATATTGCCAAAACCATTTTTTACGGCATTATTGTAGCATGTGTAGAAATCATTCACCGTATGGTTTCGTCCGATAGCTTTTAATATATTATCATCCAAACTTTGTGGATTAATGCATATGCGGGTTACATTATGCTTTTTTACGGTTTTTTGCTTTAAGTCGTCAAATACTTCAGGCCGTCCCGCTTCAAATGTCACTTCCGTAGATTTATCGCTACACAAGCTGTCAACAGTATTAAGAAGTTTATCGATCAACGGTGTTGATAAGACGGCCGGTGTACCGCCACCTATATAAATCGACCGGATATATTTGTTTTCTTTTATTAAACCAATCTTTATCTTATTTAATTCAACTATAAGGCAGTCGATGTATTTATCGGCCATATGTCCGAATTTGTCATACGGATATGAGGAAAAAGAACAATATGTGCATCTATCGGGACAAAAAGGTATGGATATATATACAGAAACCGAATCATTGATAACATTGTCATACCCGAATAAGTGCAAATCTTTTTCGGCTAAATACACTATTAATCGAGCTTTCATCGGATCTACAAGGAAGTCATTAATTAACACTTCTAAAGCAAAATCCGGAGTGTTTCCTTGTATAAGCATATTTACCACCATTTTTACCGGACGTACTCCCGTTAAAAATCCCCACGGTAAATTTTCTTTTCGTATTCCGTTAATAAATGAGAATATTTTCTTTTTTATAGTTTTGGTTCTGTCTTTAGTAATACTTATATCATCTATTACAGTATAAAAAGTACCCTCCGACACAGTATATTTCATATTAACACAACCGTTAGAAAAATTCGTAATTAACAAATCGGAATCTGCAGACAATTTAAGTTCATCTTCATTTACTATAGTTGTAGTTAAGACATTAATATCTTTATTCAGATAAAATATATACAGAATATCGGTAATGTGCTTTCTATATTCTTGATTTTCACATATGACTTTGATTTTTCTCAATAATTTCGTTCATCTCCCATAATATTTCATAGATTATACCATGGTATAAATATACATGCAACTTATGTTCTCATGTTAAACTTGTTTTAACAGTATATATTAAATGATTTCACTACAATAACTCAATTATTGTGAACCGAAGTGCACCGGTTATTGAAAATACGTTACCTTCACCAATTGAATTTACCACTTAAATCCTATCTTCGTTCGTTTATTGCAATAAAATAAAGTTTATGCAGCAAATTATATTCAAATTTTTCAGATATAGCTTACTCGGTTTCTTTGATTGCTTTATAGATATAACCGTTGTTTTTTATTAGAATCGATTCCGCTGTGTCAACATCCGTATTTAATAATATTGCGGTAACAGCCTTTTTTATATCATAACCGGTTTTTGTTAACATCTGTACGGAGGTGGCAAAATCCGCACCGGTAGCATCAGACACAATCCGTGCAGCGCGATTATATAATTTCTCGTTTGACGATTTCATATCTACCATGAGGTTACGATATACCTTACCTAATTTTATCATTACCCCGGTCGATATCATGTTTAAAACCATTTTTTGAGCGGTACCCGCCTTCATTCTGGTAGATCCTTGTATCACCTCAGGTCCGGTAACCGGTGAAATTGTAACATCGGCAAGCTTGCTCATAGGGGTGTCCGGATTGTTACATATACCGACCGTTAAAGCATTGACAGCTTTACCCTCTTTTAAAACACCTATTACATAAGGTGTTCTTCCACTGGCGGCAATACCTACGACAACATCCTTTTCTGTGACATTTAAGTTTCTTACCGCCCCTATACCCTCTTGCTCATTATCTTCATTTCCTTCGGCCGCATTAAAAACAGCTCCGGGTCCCCCTGCTATTATGCCTTGGACCATATCAGGCGATGTCCCGTATGTGGGTGGACACTCTCCTGCGTCGATAATACCTAATCTACCACTTGTACCGGCTCCAAAATATAACATGCGTCCTCCTGCGGCAAGTTTTAAAGCGGCAAGATCAATTGCACAGGCTATTTGCTCGGATACTTTTTCTACCGCCAAGGCTACTTTTTTATCTTCGTTATTTATCATCTTTACCATATCCAAAGTGGTGCATCTGTCAATTCCAACTGTGTCAGGGTTGTTTGTTTCGGTTATCAATATGTTAAAATTCTCTGTCATTATTTTATCTCCATATTTTATATTTAATATTTGATCCTACTGCAAAAACTTATTTTATTGCGGTATAATCATATTTATAATAATTTTTTCATTTTATAATGCGGTATGTTCACTTCTATAAATTCATCACTTATAATTTCATAATTTAATTTTTTATAAAAGTTCACAGCAGTTTTACGAGCATTCAAGACTATAATTTTGTAATCTTTACTTTTAGAAAAATTTTCTGCGAATTTTACCAGCTCGGTTCCTACCGACATACCTCTTTTGTTTTCTTTTACAGCTACTTGCCTCATTTTTATTTCCTTATCATTTAAAACGGTTAAAATTAAAATACCGACTAAATGATCATCTAAAAAAGCACCTATGTGGTAATCATTTGTCTCCTTACTCAAATCTTCATTGAATAAGCTTAAACCCAGAGGTTTTCTTAGCACTTCATCTCTTAAAATTAATTCCTGCGTATATTCCGCAGTACCCGGTATTATAAAGTGTATATCAATTTTACTCATTTTTTACCTCAACTTTAAATAGACAGGTGAAACCGGTCTTTAAACTCATATATACTTAAATCTAATTAAAGCTTTTTATATATTTATTGAAGTATTCGTACACTCTTAAGTCAATACCCGGTGCAAATTTGCCTTTCAGCATATATTCAATGACAGAACCTTCAGCCTCATAACCGCCTTCTTGAATTATCCTGTCACTTGGAATATAAGCGGTACAGTCACAAAACCCAATGAAAATAATCTTAAGCGCCTCAAAGGCCTTCTGCAGTTGAAGTTTTACATCGTAGCAAATTTCCCCACCTAAATGAAATATATGAAAATCATCATCAAGCTTTAATATGCCTCCATGTAAATATACTTTGTTATCCGTATTATCATATTTCTTTATGACTTCATGGCATTCGTTTTTTAACGGACCATCTTTTAGTTTAGTGTAAACTTCCTCAAAGTACTCTTTAGGATAGATCTCCAAATCTAAGGGAATATCGAATTGAACAGCCGACAGATTCGGCTTTATCACTGTAAAACTGTTAGAAAATAATGCGTTTTCTACTCTCAAAGCCATTCCTAAAGCCATCTCGTCCACATCGATATATCCTGCGTTTATAAATTTATCGTTCTTACATGTAAGCTTTGGTCTGGTATCTCCTCCGGCTCCCTGAAAAAACATTGCGGTACAACCGTAAAATTTTGTCTCTAAATATTGACACAGCCTACCGGGATATTCGGAAGTAATTTCAGTAATAGCCGAATGGGTAACCGGGTGACACGAATAGTTTAAAAATAACGCCTTGATTTTACCTTTAATATCGGTAAATTTTAAGATAGTTAACGTATTATCTTTATCTCCTTGAGGAAACGGCCCTCCTATACATTTACCGTCCTTTATTTTTCTACGGCTTATGTTCCAGTCCCCTTCCACTTCGCAATAAGACATGACACCTTCCCATACATTTAAAAAAGCTTTGTCAATACAACTTTTTAACCTGTCAAATAAAAAATCTTCATATTCAGGTGAAAATTGGTCAGGATCATAACCTCTGACTGCCGGACCGTAATGATTATGTGTATATGACACGATCACATAGTCCTTTTTTATTCCATATTTTTTTTGAACATATTCCTCTATTTGTTCTGTTAGTTTTCGATCGTGAAAAAGTAAATCTAATGTTATCAAAAGCGCATATTCATTACCGTCTTCTAACAATAAAGTTTTAACATATAATTCATCATGTATACTATCGAAAAATTCTCCGTACAGACTACCGTATCCACCCATATGCGTTATACGGTTAGGAGTTATCAATTCCTTAGACGCACCGAACTTCATATTTATCACCTCACAATTTATTTTATGATTTTACTTTAAAACACTTTATTTTTTACAATAAACGAACGAATATTAAACCTTAAGTACCATATGCCGCAACATCAAAAATCCAAACCAAACCGGATTGATTTCAACGCGTTTCACAATAAATGAGTTAATGCAATGAAATCTTTATTGATTATCATTCATGTCGGAAAGATTTTTTTTATATGCATCGGAAATTCTTTTATCCATTCCGATTTTATATCGGCCTTTCATACAAAAGCCTCCCACCGTTCCTCTCGATTCGTATCCTCCTTCGATTAATATTTTATCTCCGGGTATATAAGATGTACTGTCACCGTATCCAAACAATAGAACCAACTTTTCTTTAAAGACATTTTCTATTACTTGTTTGACCTCATAACACACCTCTCCACAAAGGTATGCGATATAAATGTCTTTGTTTATCTGTATTATTCCCGCATTAAGATTTATGACATCGTCAGTTTCGTCGTACCTGTCCAAAACATAAGCGGATGTTCTGCTGACCATTTTATCATTACCTTCAATCCTTTTTCTAAGTTCATCTTTCGATAACGGGTCTATGTCCAATGGAATTGTAAAACGCTTAACTTTGATACTTAAATCAATCTTTTTAGGCATATCTGTATAAAGAGCTTTTTTTATATTGTTCGCCAGTATGTTGGCAAAGTCATCAGTTTCATCAAATGTGGCTTTCTTAAACACATTCCCTACAACCGTTATAACAGGTCTTTCATGAGCACCTGCTCCTTGGAAAAATATTGTAGTGCTGCCGTAAAATTCAGCTTCTAAGATTTCACAAAGTCTCCCTGAATATTCTGAAGACAAATCAAGTGTATCTCCTAATGTTACAGGGTGACATGCATAATTAAGAGTTAAAATTCTCATATCATTATTTTTGTCACAAATCTTTAAAATGTTCATTTTGTTATCTTTGATACCTAAAGGATTCGGTCCACCGACCACTACATCATTTTCTTTTCTTCTTCTATTGATATTCCAATTTCCTTCAATGGAACTAAAATATATTTCTCCGTCAAACATATTTAGAAACGCCCGGTCAACACAACTTTTTATTCTACTCTCCAAAAAAGCTTCATATTTGGGGTCTACCTGTGCGGGATCATATCCTCGGGTTACAGGACCCGCATGGTTATGTGTGTATGTTAAAAAGACATTATCTTTGCATATTTGATATCTGTCTTGCACATATTCTCCTATTTTTAACGTTAAATCATAGTCGTGAAAAATCAAATCAAGTGATATCAACACCACAGTATTACCATCATCCTGCATTATAAATGTCTTGACATACAAATCGTCATGTATAGTATTCATGTATTTGCCGAATATACTTGCATATCCGCCCATATGCATTTTTATATCCGGTGTTATTATATCTTTACCGCTACCAAATCTCATCTCATTTCACCTCGTTTAAACTTACTAACACAATAAAAATCTAAATTTAACTGTCATAAAATAATTTTTTGTAATAGAATAAACCTACTAAATGTCGTCCGTACGGCTGCTCAAATATAAAACCATTTCGTTTTCAAGTTCGGAAAAACCGTATTTTTCATATAAAGAGCGCCCTGATTTGGAAGCGTTAAGTATAATTTTATTACAGTCTCTGATTTTTGCTTCATAAACCACCTTGTCCAATAGTGCCTTTGCAATTCCTTTTTTTCTGTATTCAAGCTTTGTATACATATTAGTTATATACGCCACTTTCCCTGATAAGTTTTTACTTTCCGGAGGAACCACATAGAAACTAACACCTGCCGTTGCTATAACATTATCCGCTTCGACAGCTATCCATGTTATAAATTTTTCATCGGTCATATGGGATGAAAAAAATTCTCTGAGCTTCAATTCCAATAAACTTTCTCTACCGAAATCATATGATAGTTCTCTTTCTCGCCTCATCTGTATCCTATTTTTAACCAACTCGTTCACATCATCCAATGTAGCTTTTCTAAATTCCATAATTATTCCTGAATGGAAGAAAAGAAGGAGTATGCTCCTTCTTTTTCTTTCATATATACCGGTCATTTATTTATCTTTGTACTCTTCCCGAGGCGTCTCCACCCATCAGCTTTTCAACTTCGTCCACCGAAACCCTGTTAGGATCACCGATGATAGAGTGTTTCAAACAGCTGGCCGCTACAGCGAATTCCAAAGCGTCCTGCTTGCTTGTATAAGTGTTTAATCCGTATATTAAACCGCCGGCAAAAGAATCCCCCCCGCCTACCCGGTCAACAATATCGGTAATCTCATATTTTTTGCTCAAATAAAATTTTTCACCATCGTTCATACATCCCGACCAACCGTTATTATCGGCACTCTTACTTTCCCTTAAAGTGATTGCTATTATCTTCATATTGGGGTATTTTGTTAAAACTTTATTGCTCAGCTCTTTGTATTTTTCAACATCAAGCTCACCGCTTTCAACATCGGAATCTATAGAAATACCTAATGATTTCTGACAATCTTCTTCGTTTGCAATACCTACATCTACATACTTAACTAACTCAGGCATAATTTCGGTTGCTTTTTTTCCGTATTTCCATAAATTCTTTCTGAAATTTAAATCACAAGATACTGTAAGACCCATTTCTTTTGCAGTCTTGACCGCCTCTATTGACAATTCCGCAGCAGAGGCACTAATAGCGGGTGTGATTCCTGTAATATGAAACCATGAAACACCGTTAAAAACATTTTTCCAATCTATACTACCGGACTTAGCTAAAGATATGGCTGAGTAAGCTCTGTCGTACACTACCTTCGAAGCACGTTGATTTGCTCCGCCTTCTAAAAAGTAAATACCCATTCTTCCTTCACCCCTAACAATCTTAGAGGTGTCTACTCCGAAATATCTTAAGTCTCTTATGCAGCTGTCGGCTATATCATTTTTTGGCAGTACCGTAACATACGCTACATCTTGCCCGTAATTGGCCAGTGAGATGGCAACATTCGCTTCACCGCCGCCAAAAGTGGCTTCAAGTGCGGGAGACTGAAAAAAACGCTCCAATCCAGGTGATTTTAAACGTAACATAATCTCACCGAAAGTAACAAATTTCTTACTCATAATATCCTCCTATTCAAGCTAATTTGTATTTAGGCTATATTTAATCGACATTATCAACTATAAATGTGACGATAAAATATATTTATAATTCTTTTTATACTCTTATTTTTGTAATAAATGTATTGCAAAACCGGCTATTTCTTCTTTAAAATATACTGCGATCATTTTTCCGTCTTTAAATTTAACCGTATCCATATCTATTTCAACACCTAATCTATTAAAATATGCAACCGCTCTTAAAATACTGTTGGTTCTTATAGCTAAATGTCCGTTTTTACCTAAACCGACGGATTTGTTTACTTCTATTCCCGTTCCTGCAAAATTGGAACTGTTACCTTCTTTTAGAGGCATGTTAAATAAAGCTGAAAAACGTTTTGTCACCTTTAACGCTTCGTCTTCATTAGCGGCATTGATTCCCACATGAGCCAATTCGAATCCTAACATAAGTTCTACAGCTTGTTTAGTTAATCTTTTAATGCCGTCAAAATCTCCGGCCTTAATCATATCGTCTTTAACCATCCATGTTCCGCCACATGCCAAAACCTTATTGAATGAAAGGTATTCGTTTAGATTTTCAGCACTTATACCGCCTGTGGGGATAAAGCTAACCATACCATATGGCGCACTCACCGCTTTTAACATTTTCATTCCACCACATGCTTCGGCCGGGAAAAACTTAACTGCTTCCAAACCCATTGATACTGCCGCTTCTATATCGGTAGGTGTTGAACATCCCGGTGTTATGGGTATATTGTTATCTACACAATACTTAACAACGTCTTTATTGAACCCGGGACTTACAATAAACTTAGCACCGGCTTCAATCGCTTGTTTAACCTGATCTACAGTTAACACAGTCCCTGCGCCGACTAATACATCCGGCAGTTCCTTCGATACTCTTTTTATGGATTCGGCGGCGGCTTTGGTTCTGAAAGTAATCTCCGCTATAGGCAACCCGCCGTCTTGCAATGCTTTACAAAGAGGAACCGCGTTATTTGCATCTTCCAACTTTATAACCGGTACTATACCGATTTGTGATATCTTATTTAATATTTCATTCATAAAAAACCTCCGGTTAAATTTATTTTACAACTTGTTTACCGGGTATGCAGGTTTGCCCCCGTTCAACACGTCTTTAACATTCTGAGCAACTTTTGTTTTCAATTCAACAACGGATTCCTCACTGTACCAACCCACATGATCGGTTAAAACACAATTTTCTATTGAAAACAACTCCGAATCCTTGTCCAACGGTTCTTTAGTGTGTACATCCAATCCCGCACTATTTATCTTACCTTCTTTTAAAGCGGCTATTAATGATTTTTCATCTATTATAGGACCTCTGGATGTATTAACAATAATTGCAGTTTTTTTCATCATATCGAAAGCGCCAGTATTTATTATGCCTCTTGTTTTATCATTTAAAGGCATGTGTATCGATATATAATCGGCTTGGCTCAAAGCTTCTTCCCACGAAGCCTTTTTAGCACCGAAGGAAGCTACTTGTTCCTCACTCAAGAAAGGATCGTAAACCAATATTTGTGAAAAATTAAATCCTTTAATTTTTCTATATAAACAACGACCGATCATACCAAAACCTAAGAATGCAAAAGTTTTTCCGGCCAATCTGTAAATAGGATCGGCGGCACCGATATTCCACATGCCTTTTCTGACCTGAGCGTCTCTACGTGCTGTTTTTCTCGCACATGACATAATTAACGCCAAAGCATGGTCGGATACATCTTCGGCACAATAATCGGTAACATTGGCCAACCATATTCCTTTTTGTGTACATGCCGTAACGTCCACATTGTCATATCCCACTCCATACCTTGATATTACTTTACACTTT
>CAZJOD010000017.1:0-34326 GCA_964547525.1 uncultured Clostridiaceae bacterium | reverse complement strand
ATTATAAGTGGAATATGGGCTGGATGAACGATATATTGAGGTATATTACCAAAGACCCGGTTCATAGAAAGTGGCATCATAATGATATTACATTTTCACTTATGTATGCTTTTACAGAAAACTATATATTGCCTTTATCACATGATGAAGTAGTACATGGTAAAAAATCTCTTTTGGACAAGATGCCCGGGGACTATTGGCAAAAGTTTGCCGGCCTAAGAGCATTATTCGGATATATGTTTGCTCATCCGGGCAAGAAACTTATCTTTATGGGGGGAGAATTCGGACAATTTATTGAATGGAGATTTTATGAAGGATTGGATTGGCATTTATTAAATTATGAAATGCACAAAAAATTACATGAATATGTCTCGGCATTAAATCATATATATATCAGTCATTCTTGTTTCTGGGAAGCGGACCGTAATTGGAGCGGTTTTCAATGGATTGATCCGAATGATTACAATCAAAGTGTCTTGTCTTTTATACGTAAAGGGAAAGATCCTAATAATTTTATAATAGTGGTAGTAAATTTTACACCGGTGCCTAGAGAAAATTATAGAATAGGAATACCTGATGCAGTAGGTTACAAAGAGTTATTCAATAGTGATGATAAAAAATTCGGTGGCTCCGGGATGTCAAATAAAAGTATTATATATTCGGAACAGATAGAAAGACATGGGTTTGAAAGATCTGTATCTGTATCAGTTCCGCCCTTGGCTGTTATATACCTGCAACCGGAACATCAGGAGGATGATAATATAAATATAAAAGCGAGGAGGTTTTAAATATGGTAGTAAAAGAGTGTGTAGCCATGTTGTTAGCAGGTGGTCAAGGCAGCAGGCTAGGTGTGTTAACAAAAAATATCGCTAAGCCCGCAGTACCTTTCGGTGGTAAATATAGGATTATTGATTTTCCTCTGAGCAACTGTACCAATTCAGGTATCGATACAGTGGGAGTACTTACACAATATAGGCCTTTAAAACTCAATTCCTACATCGGGATCGGTCAACCGTGGGACTTAGACCGTTTAAACGGAGGCGTTACAATACTACCGCCTTATGTAAAACAAAAGATAGGGGAGTGGTATTCGGGTACTGCCAATGCTATATATCAAAATATCGAGTTTATAGAAACCTATAATCCCAAATATGTACTGATACTCTCCGGAGATCAGATATATAAAATGGATTACAGTTTGATGTTAGAATTTCATAAAAGAAAAAACGCTGATGTTACTATCGCATATATTGAAGTTCCTTGGGATGATGCGCGACGTTTCGGTATTATAAATACCGACGGTGATAATAAAATACAAGAATTTGTTGAAAAACCTGAAAAACCTATAAGTAATAAAGCGTCAATGGGTATATATATATTTGATTGGTGTTTATTAAAAGAATATTTGACAAAAGATCAAAAAGCGATAGAATCGGAAAATGATTTTGGTAGAGATGTTATACCCGATATGCTTAAAAATAATGAAAAAATGTATGCATATCATTTCAACGGATATTGGAAGGATGTAGGTACAATCCAGAGTTTTCGAGATGCAAACATGGATTTATTGGACGATCCACCGAAACTTGATTTATACGATCCTGCATGGCGTATTTATTCGAGAAATCCTATACAGCCCCCGCATTATGTTGCTAAAGGGTCACATGTTAAACAATGTATAATAACCGAAGGTTGTAAAATATTCGGTGATGTAGAACATTCGGTTCTATTTGCCGGCGTTTATGTAGGTAAGGGTTCTAAAATAATTGATTCTGTAATTATGCCTAATGTTAGAATCGGAGACAACACTATTGTAGAAAACTCTATAATAGCGGAAGATGTTGTTACCGGTGATAATTGTTATATTGGATACGGTGAAGTAAAACCGAATGAATGTCAACCGCAGGTATATGATTCGGGAATTACAGTTATTGGCGAGGGTGTTTATATACCGGCAGGCATAAAAATCGGTAAAAATGCGATGGTAGATAAAAAGAGCTTTGAAGCTCAAGACATAACGTCAGGCCGTTGCTTAAGCGAGGAGGTAACCGCATGAGAGATACAATGGGTATAATTTATACCGGGGATAATGATGTAAACTTAAAAGAATTGACCCGTTCAAGATCGGTGGCTGCCATCCCTTTCGGAGGTAGATACAGAATAATTGATTTTATTTTATCAAACATGGTAAACTCAGGTATACGCAATGTGGGTATCATTACGCGTAACAATTATCATTCGCTTATGGATCATTTGGATGCCGGAAGACACTGGGATCTCGATCGTAAACGCGACGGCTTGTTTATACTGCCACCGTTTGTAAGCAGAGGTAATACCGGTTGGTATAAAGGAACGGCGGATGCACTTCATAATGTGATGTCATATATCAGAAGAAGTACACAAAAGTATGTAATCGTATCAGCCGGTTATATGGTATGCAACATGACATATGACGATGTATTGGAATTTCATAAAGATAACAAGGCTGATATAACCGTTATTTATAAAGATGATGTTAAAGCGCGGCAAGAAGAGTTGACCGGGCATACATTGATAAAAACCGATAGTAATGATCGAGTTTGGGATATGGAGGTTACACCCGCATGTCCAAGCTCAACCAAAATTTTTATGGATATGTTTTTAATGGAAAAGGATCTCCTCGAATTTTTGGTAGAGGAATGTACGGCAAGAGCTCAATATGATTTTGTCAGGGACATATTAATAAAAAAAATGAACATACTGAAAATTGTGGGGTTTCCTTTCAAAGGTCATCTTGCAAAAATAGATAATATATCGTCATATTATAAGCATAATATGGAGTTATTGGATCAGGATGTGAGTAACGAGATATTTCATAGAGCCGGTCCGGTTTATACTAAAGTCAAGGATGAAGTCCCTGCGAAATATAGTAAGACTGCGTCTGCTGAAAACAGTTATGTGGCCGACGGATGTGTAATAGAAGGGAGAATAGAAAACTCCATACTGTTCAGAGGAGTTCATATAGCAGAAGGTGCCGTTGTAAAAAATAGTATCTTAATGCAAAATGTAGAGATACAAGAGAAAGTGACTATAGAAAATGTTATCCTCGACAAAGAAGTAATTATTCGAAGAGGAAAAAGGTTGATCGGGCAAGACAGTTATCCGGTCGTAATTGCGAAAAAAGCTGTTATTTAAGGAGAGAAAAATTGAACATATTAGTTATAACGTCTGAAGCGGTGCCCTTTGCTAAAACCGGTGGCTTAGCGGATGTAACCGGTTCGTTACCTCAAGCGTTAAACAACCTTGAACAAAATATAAAAGCCGCTGTAATTATGCCAAAATATGGTTTGATTCAACATGCTTTGAAAGATAAAATAAAACATATTCGATATATATTTATAACCGTAGCCGGGAAAAGTGTGTATTGCGGAATAGAAAAAGCGGAATATAAAGGTGTATCGTACTATTTTATCGATAATGAATACTACTTTAAAAGAGACGGTCTTTACGGCTATGGTGATGATCCTGAACGATTTGCTTTCTTTTGTAAAGCGGTATTGGAAGCCGTGCCGTTTTTGGATTTTTTACCGGATATATTACATTGTAACGATTGGCAAACCGGAATGATTCCTCTTTTATTGAATGATCGGTATAAAAGTCAGTCTATGTATAAAAACATATCTGTCATATTCACTGTACATAACTTACAGTATCAAGGTGTATTTGATATAGAGCGGGTTAAAAATTGTATGGACTTGAATGATCGGTATTTTAATATGGATGGCATTGAGTTTTACGGTGGTGCAAGTTTTATGAAAGCCGGATTAATATATTCCGACCTTATAACAACGGTAAGTCCCGGATATGCGGATGAAATACAAGAAAAGGTTTTTGGGGAGCGACTCGACGGACTGTTAAGAGCAAGAAAAGATAAGCTGTTCGGTATATTGAACGGTATAGACTATAAAGATTATGACCCTGAATCGGACATATATTTGGTAAAGCGTTATAACAAAGATAGTTTGGAATTAAAAAAAGAGAATAAATCAGCTTTGCAATTGGAACTTAATATGCCTCAAAACCGGGATATAGCAGTTATAGGATTGATATCGAGACTAACTTCTCAAAAAGGTTTGGATTTGATAGAATATGCTATGCATGATATATTAAAAGAGGATTTACAATTTTATGTATTAGGTACCGGAGACGAAAAATTTGAAAGGTTTTTCAAAGATGTAGCTTATAATAATCCTGAGCGGGTATCGGCAAATATTCGATTTGATAATGTTTTAGCGCATAGGATATATGCTTCTTCGGACATTTTCCTTATGCCTTCCTTGTTTGAACCCTGTGGGTTAGGGCAATTAATAGCCATGAGATATGGTTCGTTACCCGTAGTACGCGAGACAGGCGGATTGAAAAATACCGTATTTTCATATAATGAGAGTACCGGTGAAGGCAACGGGTTCAGTTTTAGAGAATATAACGCACATGATATGTTATTTACTATAAAAAGGGCATTAGACTTGTACAAGGATAAAAAGACATGGGAAAAAATACAAATAGCGGCGATGTCAAGTGATTACAGTTGGCATAGCTCAGCTACCAAATATGTAGAACTATACAATAAATTGAAAGGCATATAATATGACCGACACAACCGAGAAAAACAGGATACAAAGGGCGATAACCGAAACATTAAGAAGTCATTTCGGAAGGACTTTGGAAGATGCCAATAAGAAACAATTATACAAAGCGTGTGCTATCACACTCAGAGATGACATCATGGATAAATGGTATAATTCCAATATAAATAACAGGCGAAACAATGACAAACAACTTTATTATCTGTCAATAGAGTTTTTAATGGGCAGAGCTTTAGGAAATAATTTAATAAATTTATTAAAAGATAATACCTACCGTGAGGTTTTTTCCGAATTGGGTGTAGACATCGATGATTTGATAGATACCGAACCGGATGCCGGACTGGGAAACGGAGGCTTAGGACGCTTAGCGGCATGCTTTTTAGATTCTTTGGCTACGTTAGGTCTACCGGGACATGGTTTCGGTTTAAGATATCAATATGGGATGTTCAAGCAAAAGATTGTTGACGGGTATCAGCTGGAAATGCCCGATTTATGGCTTGAAGACGGAAACGTTTGGGAAATACCCTATCCTGAAGAGCAAAAGGAAGTCCGTTTCGGAGGAAAGGTTATACAGACCGAGATTAACGGTAAAGCGGTTTATAAGCAGGAAGATTGCATGACGGTAATTGCCGTACCCTACGACACACCAATCGTAGGGTATGATTCCGACAGAGTGAACACATTAAGGTTATGGAGTGCAAAATCTGCTAAAAATATTGATATGAAACTGTTTGGAAGAGGAGATTATATTAAAGCTTCGGCGGAAAAAGAATTGGCTGAAGTTATATCAAAAATATTATATCCTGAAGATAATCATTATGAGGGAAAAGCATTAAGATTAAAGCAACACTATTTTTTCGTGTCTGCATCTATACAATGTATAATTTCCAACTTCAAAAAAAATAACAAGGATTTTTTGCGGTTACCGGAAAAAGTGGCTATCCATATAAACGATACACATCCTGCTTTGGCAATTCCTGAATTGATGAGGATTTTACTGGATGAGGAACAATTAGATTGGGAGTTGGCATGGGACATTACAACACGAACCTGTGCATATACAAACCATACAATTATGGGAGAAGCTTTAGAGAAGTGGCCGGAATCTCTTTTTAAAGAGCAATTACCCAGAATCCATATGATAATTCATGAAATAAACGAGCGTTATTGTCAACAGTTGTGGAGGCATTTTCCGGGACAATGGGAGAAAATATCTAATATGGCTGTAATAGCATACGGTGAAATTCGTATGGCTCCTCTTTGTATAGTCGGAAGTTATTCTGTAAACGGTGTTGCGCCTTTACACTCTAAGATCTTAAAAACTGATGTATTTCAAGATTATAACTTTTTAGAACCTCATAAATTTACAAATATAACTAACGGAGTGACACAAAGACGTTGGTTGTTAAAAGCAAACCCCGGTCTGGCCGATCTGTTGCGGAAAACAATAGGGGACGACTGGATAACGCGACCATGGAAATTAAAAGATTTAGAGCCATATGCCGATGATGCGGGTTTCAAGCAGGAATTTTCCCGGATTAAATCGGATAATAAGAAACGTTTAGCTGAGTTTATAAAATTAAATAACGGAATATACCCTGACCCCGAATCCATATTCGATGTTCAGGTAAAAAGACTCCATGAGTATAAAAGACAACTTTTAAATATATTACACATTATGTATTTATATAATCGCATATTAAATAATCCGGGTGAAGATATTCATCCTAGAACTTTTATATTCGGTGGTAAGGCATCACCCGGATATCATAGGGCTAAAATTATAATAAAATTAATTAATACGGTTGCCGAGAAAATCAAAAAAGATAAAAAGATTTGGGACATACTGAAAGTTATTTTTATTGAAGATTATCGTGTTACATTAGCTGAGAAAATTATACCTGCCGCAGATGTAAGTGAACAAATTTCTACAGCCGGCAAAGAAGCCTCCGGTACGGGTAATATGAAATTTATGTTAAACGGTGCTCTTACAATCGGCACTATGGATGGTGCAAATATAGAAATTAAAAAGGCAGTAGGTAGCGATAACATTTTCATATTCGGGCTGAACGCTGATGAAGTTAGAAATCATTACTTATATGATACGTACAGACCAATGACGATTTATGAAGAAAACCGTGAATTGAAAACGGTGCTGAATAATTTGATTAACGGCTTTTTAGATATGGATAACACAAATATGTTTATGGAGTTGTATCAATCGTTGATATACGGTGAATACTGTAATTCGCCGGATCCTTACATGGTATTGGCTGATTTTGAATCATATGCACAAACACAATCAAAGGTTGAGTCGACTTATTTAAATAAGGATCTTTGGTATAAAAAGGCGGTAATAAATACCGCTAATGCGGGATATTTTTCAAGTGATAGAAGTATCAGAGAATATAACTCAAAAATATGGCATTTAAAAAAATCCGACTCATTTATCAATGGGAGTGATGTTTAACGAATAAAAAAATAAAAGTACTTTTTGTATCTGCGGAGGCATATCCTTATGCTTATGTAGGCGGATTGGGAGAGGTGGGAGCAGCTTTTCCCAAAGCGCTGATTCAAAAAGGCAATATTGAGGTTTTAAGGGTTATTCCGTTATACAAAAATATTCGTAACGAAATGAAATATATGAATGATTTTCCTGTAGAAACCGGATTCGGTTATGATTCGTGTGTATTAAAAACTGATCCCGAAAATATAGAAATACCTACATGTTTTATAGGTAATGACCGTTATTTTTACCGTGAAAGTATATATGGTCAAGAAGATGACAATTTTAGATTCTTTTTCTTTTGTAAAGCGGTAGTCGAGATGTTGAAGTACATACCGTTTGAGCCCGACATTATACATGCAAATGATTGGCATACAGGTTTTATACCTGTATATTCAAGAGCGAGTCTTCCGCATATAAAATCCGTATTTACAATTCATAATTTTATGTATAGAGGGTATATTCCCGCCAACTATGCGAAGGAAGTGTTCTCACAGGAAGAACTTGATGTGTCGGGATACCCCGGTCATTTGGATTTTTTAAAAGCCGGTATTGTTTGTGCCGATAAAGTCACTACCGTCAGTCCAAAATACAGCAAAGAGATTTTGCAATTATCTAATGAAGAAAAGTTATGGAATTTTTTAAAAAATTCCAATAAGAGCATAACCGGCATTTTAAATGGTATAGATACCGATAGATATAACCCTGAAAATGATCGGACTGTAAAGTACCCGTATTCCGGAAGAAATAGCGATAATAAGAAAAAGAATAAGACATTATTAAGACGAGAATTAAATTTACCGGATGTCGACATACCTTTAGTGGCTATTGTTTCACGTATAGAACAATCAAAGGGTATCGATCTTGTAATAAAAGCAATGGAACAATTTCAGAACAATGAGTTTCAGTTGGTTGTCTTAGGTTCCGGTAACAAGTATTATGAAGGTATGTTGTCCGCTTTAGCGGACAGGCGTTCTGACGGAGTATCGGTTGATTTCAACTATTCATTCGAAAAAGCTTGCAAAATATATGCGGCAAGCGATATTTTTGTAATGCCGTCATCTTATGAACCATGCGGAATCGGGCAGCTATATGCTATGAGGTATGGTGTTGTGCCTATTGTCAACCCTGTGGGAGGGTTATGGGATACAGTTGTTGATTTTAGTATTAATTCCGATGAATCTTGTGGTTTCCATATGACCGGATATGATTCGGACGCACTTGTTAACTCTCTTAAAAAAGCCATCAGTGTTTACTATACAAAAAATTGGAGTGTTTTAGTGGCTAATTGCATGAAGAAGGATTGGTCTTGGGATAATAATGTAAAAGAATATATCGAACTGTATAAAGGATTGATTTTATAATGCATGGTAGTGTATATCATAATTCATGGGATTTAAATTACCGAAAACCGTTTGGTGCGGTACCATCCGGTCAACAAATCCGATTGAGTATAAAAGTTGAATCGGATACGAATGTAAAGCAAGTTATACTTCGGCTTTGGAGTGAATCCGACGGTGAGATGCGAACGGTTATGTCCGAAACAGAACAAAAAGGCAGATACTATGAGGTGTTTATAACTCCGAGTAAATGTGAACTTTTATGGTACTATTTTATAATAGAATCGGAAGCCGGTACATTCTATTATAGTAAATCTCATTCTATTTATGATGGAACCGGTAGATTAAATGATCAACCGGAGCATTCGTTTCAAATTACTGTTTTTGATCAGGATTATAAAATACCGGAGAAATACTTAAAAGGTGTAATATATCAAATATTTCCCGATCGTTTTTTTAAACCGTGTGTTGAAGAAGTCAACAATTCCGATTGTGATCATGTTGATAAATCATCCGTACAATGCAAAAAAGCGGGTTTGGTCGACCATGGTACGGCATCCGGGTATTTTTTTCATAATAATTGGTATGAACCCCTTGCATATAATCTTGATCCTAAAACAGGTAAGCTTGCAAATAATGACTATTTCGGAGGTACATTGTCGGGAATAGCTGAAAAATTAGATTACCTTAATGAATTAGGTATAACTATAATTTATTTGAATCCCATATTTGAAGCTTTCTCAAACCACAGATACAATACTGCGGATTATAAGAAAATAGATCTAATGTTAGGGGATTTAAGTATTTTCCAAGCTTTATGCAAAAAAGCCCGGAGATATGGGATCTCTATTATACTAGACGGTGTTTTTAGTCATACCGGAAGCGATAGTATCTATTTTAACAAAGAAGGAAGGTATCGATCGCTTGGTGCGTATCAAAGCAAAGAATCGAAATATTATCCGTGGTATAATTTTGTTGAATATCCTGATGAATATGATTGCTGGTGGGGAGTTAAAACTCTACCTAATGTTAATGAAACCTATCCTACCTATATGGACTATATTATACGGGATGAAAACAGTGTAGTTAAATACTGGATATGTCAGGGAGCGGCAGGATGGAGGTTGGATGTGGCTGATGAATTGCCGGATCAATTTATTCGGGAGTTAAGGATTGCCGTAAAAGATACAAACCCGGATGCAGTTATAATCGGTGAGGTATGGGAAGATGCATCTAACAAAATAAGCTATGGTAAATTAAGGTCGTACCTATTAGGAGAAGAATTGGATTCCGTAATGAATTATCCGTTTTCTAACGCCATAAAGGGTTTTATTACAGAAATTTTAGATGCGGAACAAGTATACAAAATCACAATGACATTATATGAGAATTATCCTAAACAAGCTTTTTTCGGAGCGATGAATTTGTTAGGAACTCATGATACACCAAGAATAAGGACTATCTTTGGAGAAACCCCCGATGAAAATAATCTATCTGTTATGCAAAAAGCCGGTTATAAAATGAACGAAGAACAAAATCATATTGCAACGCTAAGACAAAAGATCGCCGTGATAATCCAAATGACTTACCCGGGTGTACCGTCGGTTTTTTATGGTGATGAAGCAGGTATGGAAGGTTACGGTGATCCTTTTAACAGAGGAACCTATCCGTGGGGAAAAGAAAATCAGACGGTTCTTGCATGGTATAAAAAATGGATCGCATTTCGAAATGAAACCGATGCATTAATTAAGGGTGAATATAAACCGGTAATATATAAAGCCGGGTTGTTCGGTTATATCAGATATATTACAAATAACACCGATGTGTTCGGTCAATATGCAAAAGACGGGTTTGTATTGGTTTTAGTTAACAGGGATAAGCATCCGTACAGGGATATTGTTTTGGACCTCAACGAATATTCCGTTAAATCGCTTAAAAACATAACCGGTGAAGATATCGACTTTAGGTTATGTAACGGTTTTTTGCATATTCAATTAAATGGATTATCCTGTGCCGTACTTACTAATTATGAGGAATAAGGGAATTATACTATTGGAAATTATAATTCCTTTATATATAATGTAATATATACATAAAGGAGAATATGTAGTTAATAACTACATTAAAAAGATTTAATATGATTATAAAATTTATGAGCTTTAATATTCAACACGGATTTGATTTCGTTAGAAAAGATAGAATAGATCTGTCTTTAACCGCAGATGCGATAAGAAAAGCCGATGCCGATATCATTGGTCTTAATGAGATGCGGGGAGAGGGACCGGATGCGGATTATACAGATCAAACAAAAGCTATAGCCGATATGTTAGGTTTTCATTATTACTTTGCAAAAGCTATCGAGTTCAATAATAAAGGACCGTACGGTAATGCTATTTTATCAAGGTATCCTATAAAGCAAGCTGAAACTTTCATTATCCCTGATCCTGTTATAAAAGATGAGCCCGCCTATTATGAGACACGATGCATACTGAAGGCAGATTTCGATGTGGCTGCAGGATTTTCGGTGTATGTAAGTCATTTCGGTTTGGCTGTTTCTGAGAAAAGAAATGCCGTGAAAACATTAATTCAATTAATTGACAAACAGGAAAAACCTTATGTTTTCATGGGTGATTTGAACATGACTCCTGATAATGAGTTATTGCAGCCTATTTATAACCGTTTAATCGATACCGCTAATGTTTTCAATAATACAAAATTAAGTTTTCCGTCAGATCAACCGAGAGTAAAGATAGACTATATTTTTACGAGTAAAGATATTCGAGTAATTTCAGCTGACGTTCCTTCGATTGTAGTTTCTGACCATAGACCTCATATAGCTGTTTTGGAAATTAAGGAATTATATCGAAGTGGTTGTTAGTGTAAACACAAATAATCAGTTAATATATTCGGTAAATTTTTAAAACACCTTTTAAAAATTTATGCCAAGTCCCGGTATGATCTACACATACGGGATTTTTTTTTGTTACTATAAATATATTAAAATACCCGGACATACAATTTGTATTGTACATAATTTGAAGTGCATGTTATCAACTTATGACATGTATAAACCATATGTGGATACAATATACAGGCATATGTCAAAATGTGTATAATTTTAGTGTAACGGATGTAAACATATGCGTAATTGGGTGATTCAGATAATTAATCAATTTGGATATGCCGGTATTTTGATCCTTATTGCAGTTGAGAACATATTTCCTCCGATTCCGTCGGAGATAATCTTAATCTTTGCAGGTTTCATGACAAACCATACCGAAATGAATGTTTGGGGTGTTATTATGGTCTCGGTGGCAGGATCGCTTATCGGAGCGCTCATACTATATGAGATGGGTTGCCTCCTAAATCGTGAACGATTGGTTTTATTACTTAAAAGTAAACCTGCTAAAAAAATACATTTTAAAGAGGAATATTTTTTTGCGGCCATAGAAAAATTTTCTGAAAACGGAATTATAGCTGTGTTTTTTTGCAGATTTATACCTATAATCAGAAGCCTTATATCCATACCTGCCGGAATGACTAATATGAATGTTTTTAAGTTTATGTTTTTAACTTTTTTAGGTACTTTTATTTGGAACGGCTTGCTTGTGCACTTAGGTGCTTTAGCCGGAGAATCCTGGGACAAAATTCTCATATATATAAAGGATTATTATATTATTTTACCTGTTTTAATTGTTATAACCGCAGTTCTGATAATTTATATTAAAAGACAAAAGAAATATAAGAAAAATTAAAAATAACAAAAGAAGGCTTCCTGAAACGGAAGCCTTCTAGATTTCAGGAATATAGGGCTATTTAACATTAGGTAAGGATGCGAATCCTTTTTCAAGGTCTTCATCGGATGGAACATAATCAGTCATATTACCTTTGTTGTAGCTTTCATAAGCAGTTAAATCAAAATATCCCGTTCCTGTTAAACCGAATAGAATGGTTTTCTTTTCTCCTGTCTCTTTACATTTTAACGCCTCTTCTATCGCCCCTAATATTGCATGGGATGATTCAGGTGCGGGAAGAGTTCCTTCGCTTCGACAAAACAAAGTAGCCGCTTCGAAAACTTTGGATTGCTCAACCGAACGAGCTTGAATATAACCGTCATGGTAAAGTTTAGAAACTATAGGACTCATACCATGATATCTAAGACCTCCGGCATGATTAGGCGAAGGCATAAAACCCGAACCTAATGTATACATTTTTAAAAGAGGGGTAGTTTTACCGGTATCACCGAAATCATAAGCATATTTACCTCTGGTTAAAGACGGACACGATGAAGGCTCTATCCCAAGGAATTTAATATCATTTTTACCCATTATCCTATCACCCATAAACGGAGCTATTAACCCGCCAAAGTTTGATCCACCTCCTACACAACCAATTATTACATCAGGTTGAATATTATATTTATCACATGCCGCTTTTGTTTCTTCACCAATTATAGATTGATGCAAAATAACATGATCTAAAACACTTCCCAGTACATATCGACATTTATCAGTCTTAACGGCAGTCTCTATAGCTTCAGATATGGCACAACCCAGTGAACCGCCTGTTCCCGGATTTTCAGACAATATTTTGCGACCTATCTGAGTTAAAGTGGAGGGAGAAGGCACGACTTTTGCACCATATGTTTCCATAACAGCTTTACGATAAGGTTTTTGCTCTGATGAAACTTTAACCATATATACTGTAAGAGCTATATTGTAGTATGCACATGCCATTGATAAAGCTGTTCCCCATTGACCGGCTCCGGTTTCTGTTGTAAGATCGGTTAAACCTTGTTTCTTTGCATAATACACCTGAGCGGCCGCTGAATTCAATTTATGAGAACCGGATGTGTTCGTACCCTCGAATTTATAATAAATTTCTGCAGGGGTATCTAATATTTTTTCTAAACAATAAGCTCTAACCAAAGGTGAAGGACGGTACATCTTGTAAAAATTTTGTATTTCATCAGGTATTTCAATATACATATCTTTTGTGTTTAATTCTTGTTCTATCAGTTCGTCACAGAAAACCGGTCGAAGGTCATCAGCTGAGCAAGGTTTTAATGTTGCAGGATTGATAAAAGGTGGAGGTAGCTCCTTCATAACGGCTTTCATATTGTACCAACTCTTCGGCATCTCATCTTCCGATAAAAAAATCTTATACGGTATTTTAGTCATATCATTCATTCCTTTCTTTTAATACATAGACATATTGCTTTTTGTTATATAGGTACAGATATCAGTTATTACATGTATAAATAAATTATTAGACCCGGAATCTATTAATATACTTATTCATACCACTTATTTCTTTACAATAAAAAAGCCTTTGTCCTAGTATAGGACAAAGACCATAATCTCTGCGGTACCACCTAAATTGTGTTAAAACACCACTTTATCTTGTACATTTATACAAGCTTCTTTGATAACGGGTGAAGTTCCCGACAAACGTACTATTCTTTACAGAATTTCCGCTTTGCCCTCATGAGTCCATTCACATAAGCTTTACCATCGCATTTTCACCGCCGGCGACTCTCTTTGAAATAAAGTTTATCATGCTACTAATCTCAATCAACGGTTTAATTTATTTTTGTAAATACCCTCATAATTTTTGAAAGTATTTTACTAATGTAGAATTTAATATTCTATAAAATCAATTTAATCAATAATATTCCTCAGTTTTAAATTTGTCAAGATACAAAAGAATAATAATAAAATAATCATATAAAAAATAAAATATTTATATTAATCTTATTTTTAGCATTTTGCATAAATCTGTAATGACCTCTGTATGATCTCCGTAGGATATTATATAATGCTGAGAAAGAACTTTATCTGCAAAATCTTCCATATTTACCAAACATATTTCAAGACCCGGGAGTTGCGGTGCGGGTTGAGTCCAACCGGCTTCTTCCCATTTTACAGGTTCGACGGCTTCCCCTTTGACCATATGCATTATATACTCCTCCCCGTTATATCCTAAACGACACATTGTTATATTGCCTGTTTTTACTTTAGATACATTTAATATTCCTTGAGAAAGTTCACCGAATGCCGCAGGTATAACGGTAACGGTTCCGTCAACTATTTCAGAAGGTACATAATCCGGAACCCCCGCCAAAACACGGTCCTCCATAAATTCATAAAATTCAAGATACGCAGCCGATTGACCGGTTGTAAACTTGACCATTAATTGAGTTATACAACCTAACGAATCGTTTTCCGGAATAGTACATACATCGGCATGATCTGAAAGAAGCATAAAAATCATTGCAGGAGGAAATCCTAAGAGCTTTTTCATTCCATCCACATCTTTAAGAGATATTGATTTATAATTTCTTTCCTTGATCATATCTTTTAATGCAAGAAAGTAACCTGCACCTTTTAACAGCACGTCAGTATCGGCTTGCTTTAAGAACTTCCATTTTGATATATAGTTTTGTAATACATCATGTTTTGCATCATAGGATATTTTATTATATCTTTGATATACTTCCAGCATCTCAAATGTCTCTATTTCAGGACCGATTGTTCTTTTTAGGGATGTTCCGTCATATAAAGTGCCATATAAATTCATATCTCTATATCCCATCATCCCTACTTTAGCTTGACGCAGTTTATTTACAGCTACGGCGGCGTGGCAATATGAAGTGACTTTTTCTATTTTAGACGGTTTACCCATAATATCATAGACATATTTGAATGTGTAACCCAAATCGCTCATAACTTTACGAAGTGCAGTAGTTCCCGCCTGGTCGGCAGTTGTTATCAGTCTGCCATTTTCCATCCAACCGCATAATCCCCATAAGACCATGGGGATGTGCCTAAACTGTTCGGTTATTTTAATAACCGCATGGGAAGGGATCCACCCTGCCACACATAATACTAAAAAATCAAATTTAGCTTCATTTAAGATGCCAATGGCCTTATTTATATCTTTTTCTTCATAATCATCTGTAACAGGATAAACTTCCAGTAACTCAATACCTTCAAGCTTTAAAGCGTCTGATGCTTTTTTGCATTTATTTATTATAATGTCTTTAGGGGTGTTAACCTCTCCGAATCCTATAAATGCACCTTTGATCATAATTTAAACCGCCTTTCAATTTTTGTTATTTATCATAACTCATGAATTTTATTTATCGACAGATATGTCTTTTGTCGATTGCCAAATAATGTCTATTGTTTCCAAAGTTTTTCCAACCAACAATTCACCGCCTTCGTGGCCTGTATATCCACTTGCCACAACAGCGCTGTAATGCCCGCCTTTTTCTGCTTTCTCGGTCGGTAGATATTTACCGGTGTCACTGGATAATTGAATTATAAAAGTTTGATCGGCTTTGCTTCGGGATTTTATACAAAGACCGAAATCTAAAAACAGTTCAAACGGATTTGTTGCAAAAGCGATATTTCCCAAGCGGATTATATGAATTTCGGCACTGTAAACAGGATAAGTTTTTTGCACTTCATATCTTTTCATTATTCCTGCAGCACAATGTAATGCTGCCATTTGCGGGCTTTCAAAACGTTCTTTTTTACAATTTATCACATAATCGTTAAAGGCTTCTTTTGCTTTTTGATACTCGGAATCGGTTACGGTTCTGATCGGGAAATCAATATTAATTGTCTTATGCACGAATTCCGCACTATTTTTCATTTTGTCAACCGCTTTATCAAATTTGTCAATAACGGCATCGGATATACGTTTTCCGATCTCAATCAAGCCTTCAAAATCAAACATAGAAGGCTCGTCAATATCTTTGAACCTTCTTACTAAATCTCTAGGTGATTGATCTCCTGCGGCACTACACTGAGGCAATATGAATATATTATCACCGAATTTATTTTTAAGGTTACATCTGACCGCGCTCCAGTAATCGGACGATACAATATTCATATGCTCAACCACCTGAGAAGGACATGCAACATTTACAACCACTCCGGATAAGTTCTTTTGATTATTAAATATGTAAATCAGCTCAATACCGGAGTCGCTTCTTCCTTCTAATGAGTAAAAGTCATCAACATCGGTTCTACCATACATTTTGGCACTACCGTCGGTATAAGTAATTCTTCTGCAGTGGCCTGTAACGGCTCTTGCAAATTGCGGGCTGAAAAAACCCGGTTTTCTATTTGTCCATGCTTCTTCAATCGCATCGGTAATTTGTTTTACTAGAAAAATACCATAATCATAAGATGACATTATATCGGTTGATTCTTTCCAAACTACCGGTTTTTTATCTTCCGGCAGGTATTGTGCTGCAACATACAAGTCATAAAAGCCTTCTTTCGGATTTAAATCGAATTCAGGAGCAGTATGGGTATGAGTAGCGGAGATAATTATTTTAGACTTATCCAAATCTTTAATCTTGTGTTGCAAATTTTCTCTGACTTGCTCAACAACGTCTTTAGTAATTCCACATAAATCACAAGAACATATAACCGCTTGGTCCAACTCGGTTTCAATAGCTAAAACGGTAACACTTAGTGGCGAATGAACATATTCGGAAATCCTCCTGTAAAATTGTCCCCTGAGACTTACCGGTTTTTCCGGAGTTATGTCTTTTTCAGCCCATCCGAATCGTAATGTTTTATTCATATGCTTTTCACTCCTTGTCATTAATAGTTGCAATTTTATACATCTTAACTATAATTTACTGTTATCACGGCGCTTTAAAAAGTTAATTTATGTTTCTACGGCAAAAATCTATTTTGTTGCAGTGAAATCATGTATTAATTATATGTTAGTTCTAAAGAATTGTAAATAATTGTGTATAATTTATATTACAGTATTGCTGTTTTATAGTTTTGTATACACTATAAGTAATTTTTACTGTTCATAAAAAATTCAAAATTTGCAAGTGGATTTTAGTGACGAAAAATGTGATAATAATATTTATAAAATTTAATGAAATATGCTTTTTTTATAGATGCTGTACATAAGCCTTTACTATTAGGTTGTTTTTAATATTTTACCAAAAAATATGTTTATATTAATATGCAAAATTTTCGGCTATAAAATTCGGAGGTTAATGATGAATAATAAAAAGAAATCAAAAATGAAAAAAAGAATTATAACTGTAGTTGTATTAATAGTTGTAGTGCTAGGTGCGATTATGGTATACAGAAAATCGGATGATGATAAATTCAACAGTGTTAATGCGAAAATTGGCAACATAACTACATATTATTCTTTTTCCGGAAATGTTGCAGCTAAAAACAGACAAAGCGTTGTAGCCGGGAAAATATTGCAGATTGATGAGATTTTTGTTATTGAAGGTGACCAAGTGGAAGCCGGTACAGTTTTACTTAAGACATCCGACGGGAATGAGATAAAATCCGATATCAAAGGTGAAATTGTTAAAATATATTTAGAAGCAAATGCTCAGGTACCCTCGGGAACAAAGATTATGGACATAATCGATTATGACAGTTTAGAAATAATAGTAAGAGTGGATGAGTATGATTTCTCTGTAATTGAAAAAGGTAAAGAGGCTACTGTAAAGATCAATGCATTAGATAAAGAAATTAAAGGTACTGTACGGAGTATGTCTAAAGAAGGACAAATTGTCAGCGGTATAGCGGTATTTACAGCTAATATAGATCTGGAAAAAGACGAGAAGGTCTTAGTTGGTATGTCAGCTGAAGTTAAAATTTTAAGTAATATGGCAAATGATGTTATAACTTTGCCTATGTCTGCTATTCAATTTAATGACCGGAATATTCCGTATGTTTATAAAACCGGATCGAATGGAGATATAACTCAACATATAATACAAACAGGTATAAACGACGGTACCACTGTCGAGATAAAAGAGGGAGTAACAGCCGGAGAAACGGTATTTTATCCAAAACCCGGTATATCAATTTTTCCGGGACTCCGAATATCTGGGGGTAGATGATAATGACTGAAATACTCAGCATGCAAAACGTATACAAAAGTTATCTGCTAGGTGAAGAAGAGTTGGAGGTATTGAAAAATATTAATTTAACTGTTAATAAAGGAGAATTTCTGTCGGTTTTAGGACCGTCAGGTTCCGGTAAAACAACATTGATGAATATAATCGGATGTTTGGATGTCCCGTCTAAAGGTAAGTATTATCTTTCCGGACATGATATTGACCAACTTAATGATAAAGAGCTGGCCGGTTTACGCAACAAAGCGATAGGTTTTGTTTTTCAAAGTTTTCAACTTTTACCTAGAATGACTTCGTTTCAAAATGTAGAACTGCCATTGATTTATGCCGGTCTGAGCCATGCGGAGAGAAAAAAAAGAGTTTTGGGTATTTTAGATAGAGTAGGTTTATCGGATAAAATAAAAAATTTACCAAGTCAACTATCCGGTGGACAACAACAGCGTGTGGCAATAGCACGTGCTTTAGTCACCGAACCTGCCGTATTGCTGGCTGATGAGCCTACAGGAGCGTTAGATCAGAAGACAGGGTCAAAAATTATGGAGCTTTTTGAAGAATTAAATTATGAAGGAAGAACCATCATAATGATAACCCATGATATGGGAATAGCCGGTCATGCTAGAAGAGTTGTCAATATACTAGACGGATATTTATCCGAACAGGGGGAGTAAAAATTGTTGATCGAAAGTATAAGAATGTCATGGGAAAACATTATAAATAACAAGCTTAGATCTTTTTTGACAATGTTGGGAATAGTCATCGGAGTTGCGTCAATAATATCCTTGATCACCATTGTTGAAGGTGCGACTAATAGTATAAGTGATCAAGTGACAGCTCTAGGAGTCAATAAAATAACTGTGAATGTAACCGGAACTCCTATTAAACAAGGACTTACCGAGGATGATATACATAACATATCAAATGTAAACAATGTAACCGGGATATCACCTACGGTATCGATACGTACAGGTGTTGTACATGACGGGAAAGTATTAAGGAACATTTCGGTACAAGGGAAGAATGAAGTATTTTTTAAAGCCGACTCAGAGTTGCTTCAGTGGGGAAGGGTTATAAATATATTGGATTTGGAGAGCAAAAACAAGGTAGTGGTGCTTGGTAATAATGTGGTCAGACGGTTATTTTATGGTGTGGATCCTGTTGGTAAGGAGCTTACCATCAACGGAGTATCATATACTGTAATAGGTATATTAAGAAGATCCTCGGGATTGAGCATAACCTCTAATAATAATGTCGTTATAATACCCTATACTACGGCACTAAGCAGTTTGGGTATCAAAAATGTTTCTACTTTGGATATATATATAGAAGATGCAGGGTTGGCGGATATAACGGTAGAAGATATCAAAGAAGTGTTAACGCCCGCTTTTAATTATAGAGATCAAGCGTATACCATTTTTAATATGGGTGACATGATAGAAACATTTCAGTCTATGATGGCTATGATGTCAATGCTTTTAGCCGGGATAGCAGCTATATCTTTAATAGTCGGCGGTATCGGAATAATGAATATGATGTTGGTTTCAATTACTGAACGTACATCAGAGATTGGTTTAAGAAAAGCGTTAGGAGCTACACCAAACAGAATACAACTTCAATTTATAATCGAGTCAATATTTCTTTCGGTAATCGGTGGTATTATAGGGTTAATCTTAGGTGGCGTAATCGCATATGCAGGTGCATATTTTATTGGTATAAGGTACTCGATTTCAATGACTACCATTTTATTGGCAGTGGGATTTTCGGGAACAGTAGGAATAGTATTCGGATACATGCCTGCAAGAAAAGCAAGTAAACTCAATCCTATCGACGCTTTAAGAAGTTTATAAAGAGATTTAAATTAAAAAGCCGTACCGGCTCTAAAAGTCGGTACGGCTTTTGGTAAATAACTGACTTTTAACTCAAATCAGGTGTTTTATAGAAAGCAAATTCATCGTTGTTATAATAGTTGTCAATGATTTTCTCAAGACCTGCACTATATAATTGATTTATATATTGTTCCCATTCGGTATTTATATTTGCTATTTGTCCGTTCCAAGAACGATTACGGAAATCGGCTATAACAGCATTAATATCCGCACTGATTGCATTCCAATCCGCTGTGAACTTGGTCATCATCTCAGGCGGTACATATGTTCCGCTCCAATATTTTACCGGTTCGATACAATAAGATTTGTACCATTCTTCCTTGTAGAAAATTTTGTTGTACTGAGATTGAGGTTCGTTAACAACCGGTGAAGGTCCGGATCTGAAGATACCGATAAAACCACCATAGCTCTTATAATGAGGAGGAATTTTTGTAGCATCGGTACGAATCATACCAGAATTCCACGGTTCACCGGTCCATTTGTAGTGAACTCCTTCAATTCCATAAAGAATTTTTGCCCAGAATTCGTTACCGACTCCGATGCCGGTTTCATGACAGTCGTTCCACATGGTCAATACTCTTGCAAGTTTTTCATCGGATACCGAAGCACCGATGTTCCATGTTCTAAATGTACCGGAACCAAAAGCGTCCAGACCGTATCTTCTTGTTCCCCATGTATTGTCCGCTTTCAAACCTTTAGGTCCTGCCAAAGCCGGCCATGTTACAAATGTCGCATTTTCATCACCTGCATTAAGCCAAATGCTCTGTGGCGGTTGCCTGTCGGAATATTCGGGGAAGTCCGGTCTGCAGATATATTGTCTGTCACAAAAGAAATAACCTATCTTACCGGTCATCCAGTTTGCTAAAAGATTATCATACCATGATCCTTGAGGAGCCAGACTCTGGTATCCTTCGGGAAGTGTTCTAAGATAACCTTTATCACGCATATCAACAGCCCATGCATAATAATCTCTTAGTCCTTCAAAAGCGTACCAGGGAACGATATCCCCTGTAGCACCGTCTTTGTACATAAAGTTTCCGTCCGATGATATAACTCCGAATTGTCCCCAATAAAGATCGGTCCAATGTGATCTGAAGTCGTGTGCAAATATAACACCACCGTATGTATCGTCTTCACCGTTACCATCAGGATCGTCTTCTGTAAATCCCCTGAAAATATCATTCATTTCGTCATGTGTCCACATGTGATTGGTAATGAAGACTTGACCGCTGTATTTACCTAATTTATCGTCGGTTAAAGTAATAGGTGTCAATAAATTTTCGGGTATACCGTAGCCTATACTTTCCAACCAATCCAATCTGGCAAGAGGAACATTGTAATACCATTTATTATCTACAACATATGAAATACCGTAAAAGTTATCGGACAAACTTCCGTCTTCATTTTTTACGTTATTATGCATAAAGGATGTAGGCTCGTTTTTCAACATGAGTTGATAATAATACGGGAAATATTTTTTGTACATGTCAACGTTAATAAGCCTGGTTAATCCCTGTTCGTATAACCTAACGGCATTCCAAGGAGAATGATCCAAGTGGCTTATATCAGGCATATCACCTGCCGCTAACATCATGGCGATTCCTTCCGGATCATAGGTACTTACCGCCCATGGTTTTAAATCGATATTGTACTTTTCTTCTAACATTTTTTCATCGAATCCGCCCTCAACGTATGTTGTATCCATAGTTGCAATCCATGTGATTTCGAAACGTTCTGCAAACGGATTCGTTTCAACGGCTTTAGTTGTGGTAGCTGCAGCTGTTGTTGTGGCAGCGGTTGTAGATGCCTTAGTCGTTGTTGTACTCGTCGTAGCTGCAGTTGTTGTACCCGTTGTTGTATCTTCAGGTTCCTGTGTTTCACCGGAACATGCGATTAAAGAAAACATCATAGTTGTCACAACAAGTATGCAGAATAGACGTATTATGTTCTTAGACATAATATACACCCTCCTTCTATTATAATATATATATTCGAATGAACATCTGCCAAATGCAAATGCTAATTCCTAAAATTATTTAATATACAAGTTGGAGACATATCCTGTTGATGTTTTCCTGTATTAATAGTATCAGTAATATTTACGATAGTCAATATCATATTGATAAATTTACCAAACCCTGCTAAATATATAGTACAATACATTATATATACTTTATAGAAAATCTAAAACTAAGCTTACTGCAGGAGAAACTTAAAGTTAATTATTTTAGCAAACAATTTCTATTTTACGATATTCTACTATAAAGATGGTTTTGCATTATATTGGTTTTAGAAAAAAAAAAAATCAAACCGCAATAGTGGTATAATTAAATTAATTTATTAAGGAGAGTTGCTATACCACAACGCTTTATAACATTATGATATTTAACGAAACAACCGATAGAAGAAACACGAATTCATTAAAATGGGATAATCCTGATTTAAAATACAACCCCGAGAATCTTATACCGTTATGGGTTGCCGATATGGATTTTAAAGCACCGGAAAGTGTCCTTAAAGCCTTGGCCGAAAGAATTGAACATGGTGTGGTCGGGTATACGTTTCCACCTGATGGGTATTACCGATCAATTGTAAATTGGATGGGAAAAAGACATCAATGGAATATTAAGAAAGAATGGATATTGCCTGTTCCGGGGGTTGTTCCAAGTATAAACATTGCCATTCAAGCATTTACTAAAGAAGGAGAAGGGGTGTTGATACAACGCCCTGTTTATGGTCCGTTTACAGGTGCGGTAATAAATAACGGTCGAAAACTTGTTAACTCGCCCTTGGAGTTGCGGGATAATCGTTATGTGATTAATATAGTGGATTTTGAAAAAAAAATAGTTGATAATAATGTAAGGATGTTTATTTTCTGTAGTCCTCACAATCCCGGAGGACGTGTTTGGACAGTGGAAGAATTAAAAGCTGTTGGTGATATCTGTATAAAACATAACGTTCTTATTGTAGCCGATGAAATTCATCAGGATTTAGTCTTCAAAAAATATAAACACACACCTATAGCATCTCTTGGGTATGAATATTCAAACATCTGTATAACCTGTACTTCTCCTAATAAAACTTTTAACATAGCAGGTTTACAAAATGCTAATCTTATCATTGAGAATACCGATATTTACAATAAATTTAGTAACCATATTAAAAAATTGGCTTTAAATGAAATCAATTTATTTGGAATTATAGCTTGTGAATCGGCTTATAAAACGGGTGAAGATTGGTTGGTACAAGTGTTAGACTACATCGAGGAGAATAAAAAGTTTGTTATAAATTTTTTTTCACATAAAATACCTGATGTAAGAATCATGGATAATGAAGGTACATATCTTTTATGGATGGATTTTAGGAGTTTGGTGTTTCCGGGAAATTCGTTAAGTAGTTTAATATTACAAAAAGCAAATGTCAGATTAAGTGACGGGTTTGGTTTCGGGGAAGAGGGTAAGGGTTTTTTGCGAATGAATATTGCATGTCCCCGTTCAACACTGGAAGAAGCTTTAAACAGAATCAAGATCGCAATAGATAGTCTTCTTTAAGACTATCTATTGAACCGGTGTTTATTAAAATAATATACTTTTGTTCAAATTATTTATATTTTTTATACAAGGGTATATTTTTAAGTGTAAAAAAGCTGATAATCATATCTATTATGAAACAGAAACCGTATTTTTTGTAGTATTAAATCTATATTCCTAATTTGGTAAAATGTTTTGTTTAAAAAATTATAAAAAAGATTGATTCAGGGAACATTCCTATGTTTGATTGCGTCTTAATACATGAACAGCCTGCAGGACGTTCAAAGAAATATAAAAAATACTTGGAGGTATTATTTTGAAAAGATTTTTAATTTTAATGCTTGCACTTTCAATTTTATTTGTTGCTGCGGCATGTACTGATAAAAATAATAATAATGTTAATGTGGCGGTTAATGATATTGCACAAAAGATTCTAGATGAATTGGAATTGGATGAGCACATGATGGAGATGCCCGATGAAATGTCTTTAGATGCATATCCCTTTGACAGAGATCTTGTATCGGAATATGTGATTTATCAAGCGATATTCAGCACCAGTGCGGATGAATTTGCAATATTTAAGGTAAAAAATCAGTCTGATATAGAAACTATTAAAGATGCAATTGAAAGCAGAATCGATCAGGTAAGTAAAGTTTGGGAAACCTATATGCCCGGTCAGTATGAAAAAGTAAAAAATAAGCTTGTTATAACCAATGGAAATTATGTTTTCGTTTCGGTTTTAGAAGATCAGGACAAAGTGGAAGATATCTTCAAATCCTTTATGGAATAATGAAACTTTTGACATGAGGAGGAGCCATGTCCGTTATGTAAAGTTATACATGTGCCCGGATACGGCTCCTTTTCACCTCATGTTAAGCGATCAAGCCATGAATAAAATCACCGCCGGGTAAAGGGGTGATCAACATCCATTACACAATTAGCAGGAAAGGAAAATGACAAATGGTATTTAGCAGTTTGTTATTCCTGTTTTATTTTTTACCGGTCATTCTTATTTTATATTATATAGTTCCGCGAAAATTTAGAAATTTGATTTTATTCATATCCGGTTTGATTTTTTATGCATGGGGAGAACCTGTATATGTATTTTTAATGCTTTTTTCAACGGTTGCGGATTATATACACGGTATATTGATCGATCGGTATAAGGACAGGAAGAATATTTCGAAGATAGTTCTAATCTCATCTGTTATCATAAATTTAGGTTTGTTGAGTTTCTTTAAATACTTCGGTTTTGTTCTACAGGTCATAAACGATTTTACAGGGGCATCGTTTAAAGATCCGGGATTATCTTTACCGATAGGTATTTCGTTTTACACTTTTCAAACAATGTCATATACCATTGATTTATATAGAAAACGGATACCTGTTCAGAAAAACTTCATTACATTCGGAGCTTATGTATCCTTGTTCCCACAGCTGATAGCAGGACCTATAGTCAGGTATAACGCCATTGCCGAACAATTGGAAAACAGAAAAGTAAGTATGACAGGTTTTGGAGAAGGGGTAGCTCGATTTGTTTTAGGTATGGGTAAAAAAGTATTGATTGCAAACAATATAGGTATCTTGTGGCAGCAGATACAGGTCATGCATTCTGAAGAATTAACCGTAATGACTGCATGGATAGGTGCCCTTGCTTTCGGATTTCAATACTTCTTTGATTTTAGCGGTTATTCCGATATGGCTATAGGTTTGGGTAAAATGTTCGGGTTTGATTTTCCTGAAAATTTCAATTACCCTTACATTTCTCGTAGTATAACCGAATTTTGGAGACGTTGGCATATATCACTGGGATCTTGGTTTAGAGATTATGTCTATATTCCTCTAGGTGGAAATAGAGAGGGACGGTTTAATTTATATAGAAATTTGTTTATTGTATGGTTTTTGACAGGATTATGGCATGGAGCGGGATGGAATTATATACTTTGGGGTTTGTATTTCGGAATTCTAATAACATTAGAAAAAACGGTTTTGCTTAAGATATTGGAAAAGATACCTCGTTGGGCTACTCACGTTTATACATTGTTAGCGGTAGCCGTCGGCTGGATGGTGTTTGCATTTGAAAATATGTCTGCGGGTATAGGGTATTTGAAAGCTATGTTTGGATTCGGGGAAGCGGGATTTTTAGATAATCGTTCGATGTACTTTTTATATACGAATGTCGTTATACTGATAATATCAATATTAGCATCCACTCCTGTATTTAAAAAATATACCGAAGCTTTACAAGAAAAATCACCACGTTTGATTTATGTTACATCCATTTTGGGTTATGCGTCAGTTATGATCTTGTCTACCGCATATTTGGTGGATTCAACATATAATCCGTTTCTATATTTCCGTTTTTAGTCAAGGAAAACGATTTTTAGGTGCCGGCATTTTTTAAAATTTGCCGGGGGAATTTTACTTGAGAAGCGGTCAAATTGATATAACTATATATTAACAGTGTAAAGGAAGATTAGCATGAGAGATAAAAAAATATTAACAAAAGTTTTGATTGTTTTTTTGGTGATATTTACATTTATGAATATATTAACTCCCGATAAAAGCTTTTCAGCTGAAGAAAACCGGATGTTACAGCAAAAACCTGATTTTACATGGGCAAAATTGTTTTCCGGTAAATTTACTTCGGAATATGAAAGATATATTACGGATCAATTCGCTTATAGGGATTTTTGGGTAACGTTAAAATCTCTTAATGAACGTTTACTGCAAAAAAGAGATAATAACAATGTTTATCTTGGAAAGGACGGATATTTGTTTCAAAAGCATGGACCGATCGATTACGCCATGTTGGAGAAAAATATTTTGAGAGTAAATGACTTCGCTTCAAAAGTTAATTTTGCCTCCGTTTATTTTCTTTTGGTTCCGGATTCGGTTATGATACTAAAAGATAAGCTTCCTCCATATGCCGATGAATCTGCCGTTACAGGTATAATTTCTATAGTAAGAAACGGTTTGACAGAAAATGTGAGATATATTGACGCTTACGGCGCATTAATCGATAAAACCGACCGATATATATATTATAAGACCGATCACCATTGGACTACCGAAGGTGCATATTACGCTTATGAAAAAATGGCTGAAACCATCGGTTTTCCAAAATTAACTCCAAAAGATTATATCATAGAGACAGTTAATGAGGAATTTTACGGTTCTTTTTATTCAAGAAGCGGATTTAGATTTATCAAACCTGATTCAATACAAATATATAGACCCATACAAGAACCTTCATATAAAGTGGAATATATCGATGCGGGTAAAACACATTATTCATTATACAATAAGGAGCATTTAAATTTAAAAGATAAATACATGATGTTTTTAGACGGTAATCATGCTTTGGTTAAAATTACAACCGACGGGAATACCGGTAAAAAATTATTAGTGCTGAAAGATTCGTATGCACACAGTTTTGTGCCTTTTTTAACTGATATGTACGATGAGATCCATATGATCGACCTTCGTTATTTTAATATGAGTGTTAAGCAATATATTATACAAAACGGACTTGATGAAGTTTTATTGATTTACAGCGCTTTGTCATTCAGTGAAAACACTAATATGGCAAAGCTGGCCATAGGTTTGAACGATTAGATTTATATGTTGCTATTTTAGTTTCGCGCTATTATATTGATTGACATATAACCATCTACCGAATTAAAATGGATATAATATGTAAAAAGGTGGGTAAACGGTATGGAATATGACAAACCTTATATAGGTGTAATAAAAACCGGTGAAGAAATTAAGGTCAGGCTTTTAAGTCAGGATGACGAAGATGGGCTGGTAGAATATTTTTTAAACTTGTCAGAAAAGACAACAAGTCTTTTTTCACCTCATGCTTTCGACAGACAAACCGCATCTTTATTGTGCAAGAATACCCCTGATCCTAAATTTATCAGGATTATAGCCGAAGCGAATGAGAAAAACCGGAACAAGATCATAGCTTATGTCATACTGACATTGGGTATTTCTGAGGGAGATATTAAAAGATATCAAAAGTACAATATAAGTCTTGATGAACAAAAAGACTGCAAATATGCACCTTCTGTGGCGGATTCATACCAAAGCGCAGGGGTTGGGTCAATCATGATACAGTATGCCCTTTCATATGCGATCCACTCCGGAAAAACACGCATGATCCTGCAAGGCGGTGTCCGAAAGATAAATATACGTGCCATCAATTATTATACAAAATTCGGGTTCAAGCAAGTAGGTGCTTTTGATGAAAGTTTAGATATGATGATGGATATTTCATCTTGCCCGATGTACATACAAGAAACTAAAATTGATGTTTAAATATTTATAGATATAAACTTTATTGCTTAAAAAATGCAGTTTATCTTAAAATATTTTATATTTATCATATCGAGTTTTACTTATTTACAACACTTTGTAATTCAATGAAAATATTAATATTGCAAATCCGGCTTGATAAGCTGTACAAAATTCGTTTCTTTTAATGTCCGTAAATTTATTTGCGAACTTTATGGCGAATAAAAAAAGCGGTTCTCATAAAAGCTATAACCCAGGAAATTTATTGACATCATTATATTAGTTAAGTATAATTAAGTTAAGTATAATTGGCTTGTTTGGAGATAGTCAATGGAGGTACTCAAATGTTCATAGGAAGAAAAAGAGAACTCGACGATTTAAACCAACGTTTTGAAAATAACAAGTTTGAGTTTGCTGTTATGTATGGTCGCCGTCGTGTAGGCAAAACCACTCTTATCAATGAGTTTGTCAAAGATAAGGAAGTTATTTTTTATACAGGTATTGAAGGCAATGAAAAAGAAAATCTTGAGGGACTGAGTAAAAGTATTTACTCTTTATCACAGGATTTTGCAGATACCTCATCAAGCTTTGCAAGCTTTCAGAAGGCTTTTGAAACTGCGTTCAAAATTGCCGAAAGGCGGAGAATTGTATTTGTAATAGATGAGTATCCCTATTTTGCAGGTAGTTATAAGGCACTCTCGTCGATTTTGCAGATTCTTATTGATAGAAATAAGGACACCTCAAAAATGTTCCTGATTCTATGTGGGTCTTCCCTATCATTCATGGAAAATCAGGTACTTGGCTATAAAAGTCCTCTTTTTGGCAGATGTACATGCCAATATAAAATTACACCGTTCGAATTCTTTGAAATAAAGGATTATTACAATAAATTCAGCAACATTGATTTGGCTGTCATCTATGGTATAACCGGTGGTATTCCGCTTTATATGTCGTTTATGAATGATAATCTGAGCGTTGAAGAGAATATCAAGACAAATTTCTTGGTGCCAAACGCATATTTATTTGAAGAGCCCACTAATTTAATAAAGCAGGAATGCCGTAATCCTGCCCGGTATAATTCTATTATAAAGGCTATTGCTACAGGTTCTTCAAGAATGTCGGAAATCTGTTCCAAAACCGGGCTTGATACAGGGCTTACAACAAGTTATCTAAATAAGCTCATGTCCCTTGGTATTGTAAAAAAAGAAATGCCGTTCGGGACAGACAGTTCGCGTAAAACTATTTATGCTCTGGAAGATTCCATGTTTCGTTTCTGGTATCGTTTTATCCCGGATAACCTGGCTACAATAAATCGTGGTCTCACTGATATTGTTTATAAAAAAGTAGCTTCCCAAATCACCTCATTTATGGGTGGTGTATTTGAAGAAATATGCAAACAGTATTTGTGGGGGCTGAACAGGCAAGGAAAAGCCGTTATCACCTTTACCGATTTAGGCCGTTGGTGGGGTAACGATCCGAAAAACAAGTGTGAAGCTGAAGTTGACATAATGGGCACAGCTGACGATAAAACGGCCCTCTTGTGTGAATGTAAATGGACTAATGAAAATGTTGACACCGGTGTTCTTGATACACTTGTTGAAAGAAGTAAGTTGTTCAGTTTCACCAATGTTTATCTTTATCTTTTCGCGAAAACAGGTTTTTCTAAAGGCTGTATAAATAAGGCAAATGAACTTGGAAGTGTGGAGTTTGTAACTTTAAATGAGATGATGAGTTCATGATTAAATTAGTTCACTCCGGAGCCTTTGTAAATAAAGGATTTCAAGAAAATCTGCCATTATCGTTTTACAAGTTTTTATATTGTTTTATAACACCTCGGATAACAAAAGAGTAACAAAAGATAGCATGTTTTACTCGGGTTATTCTATATTTCTTTTGCTTGATCAAATAAGCTACTCTTCCTCAATATGGCAACACCATCTTTCTAAATTAATTTGTTTTAGGACTTGATATATTTTGAATAATCGGCTATACTAATATCATAAATTAGAATAGTCGAAAGAAGAAATGGTTTTGTATATAAAACGTCACGCGGAGGAGTCGCTCCGCAAACTCACTAAAATGTTCGGTGCGGTGCTTGTCACCGGACCTCGTCAGGTAGGAAAAACGACCCTGCTTGAAATCATCACAGGGGGTATCAATCATGCCACGCTGGACGACCCGTTGTTGCGGCAAAGCGCGGTGGAGCAAAGTGGAACTTTTTTTAAGGATTACCCACCGCCTGTTTTCGTGGATGAGGTGCAGTATGCGCCGGAACTGTTTCCCTATATAAAAATGATGCTTGATAAAAGCAAAAAGAAGGGGCAGTTTTTCCTGACCGGTTCTCAGCAATTTGAAATGATGAAGAACGTGAGCGAATCCCTTGCCGGTCGTGTGGGACTACTGACGTTGCTTGGCTTTTCATTGCGCGAACGAAGGGAGATCGCTTTCGACACGCCATTCCTTCCTACCGACGAATATTTCACCGACCGTAAGCAAACGCTTTCGGAATACTCCTACGATGAGATATGGGATATAATCCACGGCGGCAGTATGCCGGAATACGCGCTGAATGATGATTATGATTGGCAGATGTTTTGGGGCGCGTATGTGAAAACCTATATTGAACGCGATATCCGCAAACTGACTCAGATCGCAGACGAGGGAAAGTTTTTGAACTTCATAACCGTTGCAGCAAGTTGTATGGGGCAGCTCCTGAACATGGCGTCACTTGCGCGTGACGTCGGGATCAGCGAACCGACCGCCGAACGCTGGTTGTCCATCCTTGTGACCAGCGGGATCGCCTATCTCTTAAAGCCATATCGTAATAACATTGTCAAGCGGATGATCAAGACACCCAAGCTGTATTTTCTCGACACCGGCCTTGCCGCTTATCTGACCCGGTGGAACACCGCCGAGGTTCTGAAAAACGGCGCGATGGCGGGAGCATTTTTCGAGAGTTTCATCATTTCGGAGATTATAAAAAGCTATTACAATAAAGGTGTCCTCGACCTGCCGCTGTACTTCTACCGCGATAAAGATGGCAATGAAATCGATCTGTTGATTGAGGATAACGGGACGCTGTATCCGGTTGAAATCAAAAAACACGCCGACCCGCAGAAGAGTGATATCGCCGCATTCCGGCTGATTGATAAAATATCGAATATGAAGCGGGGATCCGGAGGTGTGGTTTGCATGTATGATAATTTGATCACTCTAAAAGACAGCGACCGCGTAATTCCGGTCAAGTATCTGTAAAATGTTAATCGTACATTGTGACATGGATATAAAAATGTTAATTTTAATAAGAAATATAATATATTTATTGTAGAGTTTTTGATTTTTGCATGATGTTACAGCACTTATTACTTATACAAATTAACAAAACATTGAAATGCAAGTATAATATATAATATACTTGAGAAAGAAGGTGTTCTTATGCCACAATTATCACTTTATATTGATGATGATACCTTATCTAAAATAGAAACTGCTGCAAAAATAAGCAAAACCTCAATTTCCAAATGGGTTTCGGAAAGGTTGAAAAAATCTCTTTCGAATAATTGGCCTGAAAATTATGGGAGTTTATTCGGCGCAGTAAATGATGATACATTTATTATTGAAAAGCATAAAAGCTTTTCTTATGATTCGGAGAGAGGCGTTATGAAGTTTTCAATTATTTATCATTAGATAACTAATATTAATATAATATAGCATGTTATATTAATATTAATAACGTCAACTCTTAATCTCTGTTTTAACAGAAACAGAGCATTTGACTTCAACTGTTCTTTCGGTTTTGATTTTTAAATAACAATCGGGTTTGTAATCAATTTCCACTCGTCCTGCGATTTTTGAATACAAGGCGATTTTAAGAGGTTTATCCGCAGGCCATGCAGGCATTACCAGTATATGATCACTTCTATCCGAACAAACCATTTCATAAATTGGGCATACTGTGGTTCCCATTCCTTGCATGCTAGGATATAAAGGCAGTGTTTTTTCTTCCGGTACTGTAGGCGCATCCTCATACGAAAAACCGCCGGGGCACCGCACCGAGTAATTGAAATGGGCGGACATATACGAATCCATTGTCTCGGAAGTCAAACCCAGACATGCAGACCATATGGCATCCAATGCCCAACCGGTAGAAATGTTTTTCCATAAACGTTGATTGTACGTTCTCAAAGCCAAGTCATAATCCCTACATTCCACTCCGTATAAACAATAAGGCCAAATACCGTAAAGTTCAGGATTTTCCCTGTTTATGGGGGAGTGGCGGTCAAATTCCTCAGCCGGCAATATAACCTCTTCCCCCGTCTTTGTACAAATTTTTAAGCCTTTACCTTCGTCGTAATCCCAACTCCCTGTAGGTATGGAAGGAAGCCCTTCAAGTAAAGTCCGGACACTTTCTTCCAGTGAGTTGTCTTTATAGAATAAGGCCAATTGTAATAGTTCCGGTAAAAACGCTTTAAACAAACATATCCAGGAAGATGGGTTTTTTACACAAAACCAGGTTTCGCCGGATGTAGCCGGATCAAACGAAAAGACCCTGTTGTCCCTTTTATAATGATATATAAAAAATTTACACAAGCATTTAGCGTAAGGTATCACAATTTTTTGTATAATCTCTTCATCATTTTTTGCTTGTAAAAAGAATTGAATGATGGCAAGGCCGTGTTCGAAACTGTACATCGACCATTTATGTGTCAAAAGGTGATACAGGTTCTTGTCTTTAAAACGTTTACCCGTTCCGTCCCATGGTCCTCGCGCCTTGTCATAATGAATCGTCCCCCACATGTTTGTTTCATAAGGTATGATCACTCCTTCATGACCGTATATATCCTTACAAAGCTTTGTGTAGAGAGGCAATTTTTTTTCATAATCTCGTAAAAGCGAGGCGAGGCAGTTCCAATCTCCGTTTTTATATGCTCCGTAGTATGCCTGTATGGTTTGTACGGAATGGATTTGCATTGTAGCCCAACTGTTAAAACGAAAAGTGGATCTTAACAGGTCTATTTGAAATCTTAAGGGAAACTCCCTGTTTTCTCCCGAAGAAACTGCACAAAAATATCTGTAAAGATCATATGCGGCCAAAAACGGAAGCATTGTTTGTTCATCCGTTTCAAAATACATCCTCTTCCAAAAGGTATCCCAATAATCATTATGTCGTGATATGAATTCCTGTTCAAATACGGAGAGTTTCGTCTTGTCTTCGATCAAACTCAAAAACAACTCCCTGTTACAACATGCGGTTGCATATACGGAAAAATTCGTTTTTTTGTTCTTATCCAATACGATACGGTTCCCGTCCCATGCGATGCATTCTTCTGTTTTAATGGAAAATCCGAAGCATCTGTCTTTTAAAACATCTGTGAAAGCCGAATCATCCGACAGACCGCTTGCCATGTTTATATCATGCCACGAGGTGATTTTCCCGTTATCATGCCACATATGAAATTCACCCGGAAAAAAAGAACCGCAGGTACCGGGCCATGGCACCTCAACCCACAAAGTCATATCGGTCGGATTTATTCTAGTATCCATGATATCCACCCTGATCATATCCGTTTGCATACAAGCCCTGATCTCCACTGTTACCGTTCCGTCCGAAACGGTTGCTGTCAATGTAATCACCGCGTTTTTCAAATCGTGCACCATTGTAAACCCGTTATATTGCTCCGCTGTGGAAAACGGATCGTCCGGATATTCGATGTGTATTCTGCAAACAGGTACAAGGTAGCCTTGTTCATTAATCGCACCTTCATGATTAATTTGTAAAATAATATGGTCGTGCGCAAGGATAGCCAAGCCGGTCCGACCTGTTCCGCAAGCCATATATTCCCATTCCGCTGTAGGTCTGTTTTTAAAAACGATGCTTTTATCGCTCCTATAATATCCTTTAAATTTACCCGACCCTATTTCCAATTCTTTCATACAAAACTCCTATTTTTTCGCTTCAACCTTTATTGATTTAATATTCATCCTTGCACTCATAATAACAATAATACACCGCATAATACATTGTAAACACATATATTTAAATAAAAGCTTATTCTTATACTTTCGTCCCGTTTTGTCAGGTTTGAATGAAGTGAATAAAAATTCACAAAATTCCTTTTAAACATGTTATGGTATCATATTTTATGCTTGACATATATTGGATTGCATTTTATAATGAACAATATTAAATGGAAATTATATAAAATTATAATAAAAGGTGAATC
>CAZJOD010000016.1:0-35783 GCA_964547525.1 uncultured Clostridiaceae bacterium | reverse complement strand
GTAACACTGTCATTGACAAATAAAGTGTCATTATATGAGTGTCAAGGTATGGGAATACACGGTAAAACCATTTTATCTTTTTGTTTTTCTTTTGACATCGTTTTGAAAAACAATAGTACAATTAGAATCAATTCCATATATACTGTATTTATATTGAATATAAATAAAAAAGGGATAAATGAGAAGGTCTTGGTACAGAAATTTTTTAAAGTAAGCAGTATAGATGAATTTCTAAAAAAAATAGATGGTGCTGGACATGTTCCGGAGCTTCAGTATTAGGACGTCATCAATGGGCGTGGTCAAGACAAAAGGAGATTATGATACCCCGGAGCGTAACTACACGAAGATAAAAGAGTCAAGGGGACGGGGGTATTGACACATGGGAGTATATATGGTATAAATTACTATAGAGGTGATTGGCATGCCAAGAGGTCCGAGGAGAAAAAGTGGAAGTGGAATATATCATGTCCTTATGAGGGGAATAAATCGTCAGACCATATTCGAGGATGGGGAAGATAGCGAAAAGTTTATTCAAACTTTACAGAAATATAGAGAGATTTGTGAATACCGTTTGTTTGCTTATTGCCTAATGGGAAATCATGTCCATTTACTATTAATGGAAGTCAAGGAACCATTAGAGACTGTGATGAGAAAAATATGTGGTAGCTATGTATTGTGGTATAACAAAAAGTACGGAAGGGCAGGTCATTTATTTCAGGATCGGTTTAAAAGCGAACCTGTAGAGAATGATACATATTTCCTAACAGTACTTAGATATATTTTTCAAAACCCTGTTAAAGCCGGAACAGTAAATGAAATACAAGACTACATGTTGTCTAACTATACTGATTATATACAAGGAATTAATAATACTGATACCGAATTTGTGCTTGATATTTTTAATTCAAATAGGGAAAAAGCGATATGTGAATTTATTGAGTTTATAAAAAAAGAAAACAAAGATGAATGTTTAGAAATAAAAGAGAAACTACAGATAACAGATGATGAGGCTAAAACAATAATAAAGGATCATTGTAATATTGAACATGCCTTTGATCTGCAAAAACTTGATATTGATGTAAGGAATTTATATTTAAAAGATATTAAAGAAAAGTATGGTCTATCGATTAGGCAAATTGAGAGAATAACAGGGATTAGCAGGGGGATTGTCCAAAGAACATAAGTGACAATGACCCCGTCCCCTTGACACGTTAAAATAACAAGGTGATTAAATTTATGAAAGATTACAGTATAATCAGGTATCTACTAATATTAATGATTTTATTATCAACATTCGGTTGCAGTAATTCACAAACTCATATTTCATCAGACGTTACTCCGGTTAACACAACAATTTCGAATGTACTCGAAAAAACTAATACATCCTCCTCAATACCGGTTGTAGAAAACGACTACGATAAACTCTCCGCTACGGAAAAAGAACGGTATGATGCGATAGACGAGGCAATAAAAAATAATACAATTTATACTATATACTTCGGAAACAAAGATACAATAACAGAGCAAATAAAGTATGATTTTAATTATGATGGAAAAATTGAAGTTTTACATTACACTACTACCAAAGGTAAAGACTCAATTGGTTATAGTATTATAAAAAAATGTAATCTTAGTATGTTAGGAGATTCAATAGAGCAAGAATCATTTGAAAATCATATTGGCGAAGGATTAATTAGCTTGGGGATTGCTGATTTTGATAAAAATGATGATTGTATTGATATAATTATTAAAGACGGCGATATTTATTGTACATCCTATGTATATAGATTTGAAAATAACAAATTTATAAAAAGAGCAGAAATTACTGGTGAAATTCTTGCCACTTCAGGTGATGGAAAAGTATTTTTTTGGGGTGGAAATCTCTATGAACCTAGGATAAATGAAGATTTTAATACCGATTTGGTGATAACATATTATGATATTGTAATAAATGAGTATGTTAAAACTTACCAATTAATTGGAAAAACAATAATTTCAGATAGGGAGATTATTGTTTTCAAATCGGCGGATGATGTTTTCAATGGACCTCCTATTACTAAAGACGAAATACTAAAAATGTCAGAAGGAAAGATCGTAAGCATATTAAAAGCAAATGATAAATTTGAAGTTTTAATTATTGATAATGTTGTTAAAATAAGGACCGAAGATGGTAAAGAGGGGTGGATTGGTGGATTTCACATGATATGGGATTGATATATGCCTCTATAAACTTTCGAAACCATATATAACAGAGGGTATAGAATGACAATTAACCTATCTCCTTGTGATAATAGTATTATATAATACAAATAGTAGTGTGACAATAACCCAGTCCCCTTGTCACCTATTAAATATATAAGTGAAAGGTTATCGGGGTATGAAAAACAAGCTTTTATTATATAAATATAAAACCATTACAATAGAGCAGCTACATCTAATGTCAGGCTCTATGGAATATATTGTATTTTTTGATTTGATAAATAATTATGTAAAACAGAATCTTCTAGAACCTGTGAGAGCTTCCGGGTTTAACGGTAGAAACCCCGCCTTATATAACAAATACAAAATAAATAAAATCCAAAACGATTACTCAGACGTGCTTGATGATATAAAAAGGCTGCATCCTAAGTTTGACCATGGGAAATATTCGATACATCCCGAAATGTATATTAAAAATAAAAAAGAAATTGATATGCTAAGTAGATTCTTATGGGAAAAAGAAGAACTGCTAAACAATCCTATGACAATTAACGAAAGGTCATTCCAAATATGGAGCAAGGAAAAGCTTTTAAAAACCGGTTCTAAAATAAATACCATCATGCAGTTCAATAATATGGATTTATCATTATTAAATTGTTTTGAAACACCGGAACCATTTTTTGATTATGTTTTTTCGAATGAAAAAAATATGAATGTTTTGATTATTGAAAATAAAGACACTTGGTTCAGCTTAAGAAAAATAATGAGAGATGACAAATTGAATTTTTTTTATAGACCGTATAATGTGTTATTATACGGAGAAGGCAAAAAAATAATAAGGAAAGAAGGAAGGCTTTCGGAGTATGACCGGATGCTGGAAGGCATCAATAATACATACTACTATTTTGGTGATTTGGATTATGAAGGTGTTGACATTTATCAATCTTTACTTAAATATAATAAGGGCTTAAATATAAAGCTTTGCACTGAATTTTATGAACTGATGATAAGAGAATCGAAGTATTATGAGTTGCCGAAATCCAAGGATGAACAAAAAAAGGTCGACATAAAGGATGTGTTAACCAATTTTGACTATGAGAATGCAAAGACTATAGAAGCTATTCTTAATAGCGGATTATATATTCCACAAGAAATATTAAATTACCCGTTATTAAAGTCGGTTATGAAAAACATGGAGGAATAGATGTACAATTTTCTTGAAGGTTTTGAAAAAAGGATGGAAATGGTGGGTATTGTACAATCCATCGTTAATCGAAAAAACAAGAATACCGAGCTTGAGAAGCTATTTAATGATAATGACTTTATAAACTTGGTTTTCTCGGTCCTTATATACATAATGGAAAAATCATTGTCAGAAGACAGTGATTGCGACAGCAAAAATATAATGACATTTATAGAAAGCATTCTTACAAAATATTACGATTTGAACTTAGATACAAATCGTTTAGATGACCTTACAAACTACATAATAAAAAGTGTCCTGCAAAACGAGGGTGTTGCATATCATTTCAAATCGGTAAACTATTCAAACAACACAAGAAATAATTTAATTATAAGACTGATTACCGATCATGTTACGGAAGTAAACGGAGGAGACTATAGGATTACGTATTCTTTGACCGATCAGGGGTATGATTTTTTGTTCCGGACAAAAGAAGTGGATCAGGAAATTCAAATGACTCTTGAAGAATTAAGACTTAAAGAATTAATAAAAAGAAAGAATTTTAAAAAAGCTTATGATCAAAGTTTGAATCTTATCCAAATGGTTCGGCAAAAGAAAAATGAGATACGGATTTTTACCGCAAAGATTAAAGAAAACATCCATAATGTGAATATAGACGAGTATGAGAAAATTATTAGTAGCACCTATGCATTGTTGGACGAAGAGTATTCTTTGCTAAATGAAATAATTGATATGGCTCAAAAATCCGAAGATAAAATAAGGGAAGAATATGAATTGAGCCAAAGGCTGGATGACAGCCTTAAGAAGGCACAAACCGAGATAAGACGTATTAAGGACAATATAAGGATAACATTAAGCGAGCAAAGGGATCTTATTTTAAACAGATCTAATTTGACCAAGATATATATTGATACGATAGGTGATTCTTTCATATACAGTATGGAAAACAGATTTGATATTGAAGAAGTTATATTAAGACAAATGGAAAAGCATATTGAAGCGGTTGAGCATTTTTGGCGGATACTAAACCCGCTTTTTATGCCGTCAGTGTATAAGAATATGAATATCAGAAACATATATGAGCCTCAAGGGATGTTAAGTTTAGAACCTGAACAAATGGACGACTACATCGAAGATGAAGATTTTACAGAAGATTTTGAAAAAGAAAAAATAAAAAATATAAATTCAACGTATGTGGAAATATTAAATTTTCTTTTGGGATTTACGATAGAACATAATCACATATGCAAGCTAAATGATGCAGTTAATCGGCTGAAAGAAGACGAAGCTAAATTTTACAGATTCACCGAAGATAGGCTGCTATTTACCACTTTGCTTAAATTATATGACATAGGAGTAATTAATATAAAGAATTGGAGAGACAGTGGTGACATTGTTGTAATGAATTTATCCGAAGAATTTAATTTGGAGTACTGTTTAAGTAAAATTTGTGATGAGTATGATGTTTTGGATCAGGTAAGTACAATAAAAGTGTCCAAAGAAGATGACAAAAGGATAGAATTTGAAATAACCAGAAAACAAAAAGACAATATGACGGTTATTGAAAAAGTTGAGATATCCGATTTTACAATTAAGGTGGAAAAATAAGATGAATGATAATGTTAAAACCGGTATTCAGATATTTAAAATATTGCTGGAAAAAGGACAAATGGATAAAAACGAGCATGGTGATCTGTTTATTGAATACATGAATTCCGATGTACAAGATGTATTAAATGAATTTGAAGAAGAAATGGATTGTAAAATAATAAAAATTAATAATACCATATATCTTCTGCCTAATCATGATAACAATTTATTGGGTTTTATGAATAAGGATTTTAGAGAATGGATCGGAGCGAATGCAACTTTGACCGACGTCTTTCTTGCCTATTACATTGTCATATTCATATTGTTTAAATTCTACGGAGGCAAAAATAAAAATATCAAGCAAACCGATTATATACGAATCATGAGCCTATTAACCGAGATAGATAATAGATTTGATACAATTCTAAGTGAAAATACGGATAGTGTAATTCTAACGGAAGAAAGGCTGGGAATAAACCTGATCCGTATTGCCGAAACATGGAGACAAAAAATTACGCATGAAGAAAACAAGCGAACAACAAAACATGGCACGGTTTTGAGAATTTGCACCTTGCTGGAACAAGAAAAGCTTATTAGAATAATGGATGATAAAAGAGAAATAAGACCTACTAAAAAGCTTGACGATATAATGACCTATTATTTTTTAAATGACAATAGAATAGATGAAATAAACAGTATTTTTAAGACGGAGGGAAATGTAAATGCCTCAAATTAATAGGATTAGGATTATTAATTTTTCTTTCAATAACAACAACAGACATATTATAGATGAAACTTTTGATTTGTATTTAGGCGAAAACGCTTTACTAAGCTTAAAAAACGGAGGTGGTAAAAGTGTGCTCGTTCAATTGATGCTGCAACCCATTATACCGAAGACGAGGCTTATGGGCAGGAAAATCGAGAATTTTTTTGTAGGTATAAAAACACCGTCTTATGTTCTTATTGAATGGAAGTTAGAAGATAAGGGAGGATATCTTTTAACGGGTATTGCAATGGCAAACAGGGATTCACAGATAAGGGACAATGATGAAGACGGTAATAATCTTAAGTATTTCACTTTTACCTCTGAATATAGGGAAGCAAACCTATACAATATCGAACACATACCGTTAATTAAAAGACAAAAAGATAAGATATATATATCCGATTATAAAGAAGCTCGAAATTTAATATCTTCTATTGAAAAAGATATTAAATATAAGGTCTGTTTTTTTTCAGAAGACGACAGATTAGGATACAAACAGCATTTAGAGACATATAACATATCTCAGGAGGAGTGGCGATCAATCGTACTTAAAATTAACGAATCCGAAGGAGGAGTTATTGAGATATTTGAAAAATGCAAAACTTCACAGCAGTTAATGAATGATTGGATTTTAAAAACCGTTGAAAAGGTTGTAAACAAAGAAGATAAAGACCAAAAGAAACTTGAGGAAATGCTTGAAAACCTGGTTGAAGAGCTTATTAAAAATGAGCAATTCATTTACGAGAAAGAAATTTACGGAGATTTTTTGAAAGATTCAGATGTATTCTATAATAACATTAATGAGTTATATAAATCAATTGACCGGGAAAAGGATCTGGAAAAAGAAATGTCTAAGATGTATTATTATCTTAGAAACGAAATTAATAAAATTCAGGAGAAAATTACAAAGGAAAACGAACAAATATTTAAAAGCCGTGATGAATTAGCAAAAATTGAGTTGGAAGAAAGATCAAAAGATTATTACGAAAGCTTAGAGAAAGTAAATAATCTGATAAAATCACGAGACGATTTAAAAAGAAGATTGGACGATATAAGAGAAAAGATAAATGTATGTGACAAAGGAATAAAAATTCAGAAAGCGTCAAAAGACTATGACTTAATTAAAGAGATAAAACAGCAAATGGTAGGTATTACCCAGGAAATTGAAAAGATAAAAAATGGTAACGATAATAAAGATACAATAAGGAATTTGGAATATTCGTTAAAGGTTTTATACCGGGATAAATTAGAAAAGTTAAATATTACTGTTTCTGAAATAACCGATAATCTGAAAATTATTAATGATAGCATAGAAAATAATAATCATATAATAGAGAAACTTGATAAGGAACTTAGTGATTATCAAAGGAAAAACGGTGGAATTGAAACCGAAATAAGAAACTTTAAAAAATATGAAGATAAAATAAAGAAGGAGCTTGGTTTTAATTATATACGCAATCTTTTAGGTGAAATTGAAAATACATATAAAAATAACTATATCAATATATTAAAAAAGAAAAAATCCGATTTGGAGAATGAAAAAAATCGCCTTCAAACAGATATTAAAAATTTACAAAATGACAATATTAAAATAGAAGAAACTATTGAAAAGGTAAGGTGGAACAATGATTTAAATGTAGTACAATCTACAAACCTTGATTTTGAAATAAAAACATATAAAAGTTTGGAAGCGTCGTTAGAATCAATATTAGAAAGGTATGATATAAAATTTGACAAAAGATTTAACCATAATGAAAATAGAGCTATTTTAAGAAGCAGAATTTGTGAATTGCAAAAAATCGAAAGAGAACTGGATATTAATATAAGAACTTTAAATGAAAACATTGAATCGTTAAAAAAAGGAACTTTGCATGTATCTAAAGAATTTAGTGACTTTTTGCAAAATCACGGTTTTGATTTTGAAACCGGTGAAAATTATCTTAGAAAGCAAAAGAAAAATATAAGAACAGATCTAGTCGATAAAAACCCCATCTTACCATATGCATTTATAATGTATGATGATGATATAAAACGATTAAAACAAATGTCAATTGATATAAATATCAGACAACCGGTACCGATAATTTCATATAGTGATGTAGGTCAAAAGTATAATATCGAAGGCAACCTGATTAAACCTTTAGAAACGCTCGTATTTATGAATTTATTCGATAGGAAAATGATTGATGCGGATGATTTGGATTCATATCAAAACCTGCTTAATATGGAGTTAGAGTCGATTGCAGGACAGCTTATGAATTATCAGGAAGAATCAAACAAAGCCCAAAAGGACATTCAAGTTCTTGAGCAATTCAATTATGAAAAAAATCATTTATATAAACTTAAAAAGGATAAAGAAAAAATTGATGCTGACATAGCGGCTGCAAAAACTCATATAAATGAGTTGCAGACAAAAAGAGATGATCATGTTAATAAAATTGAAGAATATAAAGAACGGATTAACCATATCGTTACCGAAGTTTCTGATATAAACGGTAAAGAGGTACGGTATATAGAATTTGTAGAAGAAGATGAGAAATATGTTCACAATCTACAACTAAATAAAACCTATAATAATAAGATTAACGAAAAACAAGAAGAAAAAGAAAATATTAAAACAAATATAGAAGAGCTTCAAAATAAAAAGAATACAATTTCAAGGCAACAGGTGAAAATACAACAAGAAATGGAAAGTATCCGAAGTAAATTTAAAACTTATGAAAACTCCGATGAAGGTAAATTTCTTGATGATGATATTGAAAATATGGAAACCAGGCTACAGGTTCTTAAAAACCAAATTACATCCGATTTAAATCGTCTGGAAAATGATCGTAAGGTAAAAGTAAGGGACCTAACAAATAAGCAGGATGATTTAAAAACATATAAACTTGATGAAAGTGAATATATAAATACCGTCTATGATGAATTTTTGCTAAGTGAATCACAAGATAAACTTATGGATTTAAAAAAAGAAGAAAAAGATGTTGATAATTCTTTTAGAAAGGCTGAAAATAATTTGAGCAAAGAGGAGGGGCGTTTTGAATCCACAAAAAGTGAAGTAAACAAACTATCACCGACCGGCCCGTTAGAACTCGGCTTAATCAAATTAAATTTTTTAGAGCGAAGATATGAAGAAAATGAGAAGATAAAAAAAAGTACAAAAGAAATAGCTGCATTAAATAAGGTATCCGTAGATTATATGGAAATATCGAATAAAATTGAAGGACAAATTCATATAAGAAGTTTTGAAGTAAATACATCATATGAAATAAAGATTAATATTAATGAGGATTATAGTAAGCTTACAGAAGATGTTAGACAATCAAAAAAAATAAATATTGATTTGGAAAGAAAAGCAGGTAACATATATAATAAGATTAAAATTAATTATGAAAATAAAAATGTAAATATAGATAATATTTTCGTAGGATTAGAGCCTTTGGTAAAAGAAGCGCAGAATGATAAAATCAAATACTATTACTTAGGTGAACGGGTTCTTGATATTAATGATAAGTTAAAAGATTTAATAAAAGCTTGTGAGCAAAGACTGGAGAATGTCGAAAATAACAAGAAAAATATGATTCGCCACAGCTACCTTCATGTACAGCTTGTGTATGACGAGGTGCAGAAAATTGCAGCCAATTCAACGATTAACCTTGAAGGAAAATCAAGAAAGATGTTAAGAATTAATATGGCACCCTTAGGAGAGACCGAAGAAGAGAATAGTATTAAAATGCGGAGATATATTGAAAGCTGTATAGGGATTATTAAAACGAATATGAATGAAAACAAAAACATAGAAGATATTCGAAATATAATAAGTAAATATATGTCCACTAAAGAGCTTTTAAACGTACTATCCGATTTGGGCAAATTGAGTATTGATGCATATAAAATCGACATAAATTCGCGTAATAGCGGTTATAAGACATGGGAGCAGGTTATGAAGGAAAATTCCGGTGGCGAAAGGTTTGTATCTTTCTTTGCAGTTTTAGTCGCTTTAATGTCATATACCAGGTCAAGCGGCAAATATACGGATGATTATCAAAGAAATACGGATACCAAAGTGTTGTTGATGGACAATCCGTTTGGACCTATATCTTCGGAGCATTTATTAAAACCGCTATTTGAAATAGCAAGAAAATACAATACCCAGTTAATATGCCTTACTGACTTAAAACAAAATTCAATATTAAATTGTTTTAATCTCATTTATATGATAAAGATAAGACAAAATGTATTAGGTACGAAAGAATATATTCAATTGGAACAACAAATAAAAGAAGGAGTTTTGCTTGAAAGGGATGAAATGTTGGAAAAAGCGGTTTTTAGAGCCGATAATATAGAGCAAATGACTTTATTTTAGTATAAAAGCTGTATAAAGGAGTTGAAACGTGGCTGTTATAAAAAGAGTTTATCATGAATATATGCCTTCAAAAGATTCAATGGCGGCAAAAATAGTGGATGTTAAAAGTGCTGTTAAACAAAAATATATAGATACGATACAAATGCCTTCGAAATATCCTTATAGAGTTCTGCAAATAAAAAGCAACGATAATGACTTAAAAACCTTATTGGCACAATATACAACCGATGACTTAAAAGGTGTTATAGATGCTTTAGAGCTGGACATTAAAAAGAATAATAAAAAGGTAATGTTACAATCTGAGATTTATAACAATATAATTAAAAGCTTTAGCACAGTTCTAAAAACAGTAAATCACGGCATGTACCAATTTATCATTAATTTCAAAGATAACAAAAAATACTTTTTGAAAGATTATCGTAAGCAACATTCATACCTAAACTATTTATTGCGAAGAGGCTATCTGTTTCGTTATATGTACGAAAATGAAGAAATGTTATTAATGCCTAAAGAATTAATAGATATTTCGGACAAGCTTGATCAAGAAGAAATGATTAATACTGTTAATAAAAATACTACTGTCTGTAATATTGGAGAAGGTATTTTATATTATTACGGAGTTATTGACTGTGATCATTTTTTTATGTATCTTGATAAGTTGTTAAATAACTTGGAAAACGGAAGAAAGAATACAAAAGTTGATTTTTCAAAGATGAAATATTCCTACTATAAAAATGAAGGAATATATAGTAAAACCGAAGAAATATTTAAAAATTATGTTGAATATGGTGCGAAAGTCAACGAGTACTATTTTAATGATTATTACAATAAATATTATAGTCATTATTCTGTGTTTGATCCTTATAATATATTTTTTGAACAGAACAGAAGAAAAGATATTGACTTTCTTCCGCTTAGCTGCAACGATCTGACAGGTGAGTATTCGAGAGATAGTAAAGCGAAGAAAGCTATGTATGATTACCTGATTAACAATTTAAAGATTAATATGATCCAAGCCAATATGATGGTTGAGGAATGGAGTAGTTATGTTAAAAACGGGGAGCACCCCGGTATTTACATAGATATAATGATTGAATATATTAATTTCGAATCAATTACTAAAATAAATGAGATGTTGTCGTATAGCAATGATAAATTTGTAAATAGATTAAGTCAGTGGCCTATTAAAGGACATAGTCCAAACGATTTATTGGAAATAATGAAAAATGGAATTCAAAAAGTGCATACATTACAAAAAGAAACAAACATCGAAGATAAAAATAAATGGGGTAAGACCGGACGGAATGATCCGTGTCCGTGTGGCAGTGGTAAAAAGTACAAAAAGTGCTGTGGTAAGTAAAAGTGGTGATATTTAAATGAAAAATGAAGTTTTTAGAAGTGATAATTTTATACCTTTTAAGCAGGAAGATATAATTTTAGTTGAAGATGCGGAAAAAGATGAAAATCAAGAATTGCTTGCTTTAATTGAGCGTTACAAGCCTGAAAAATCCAATTTTAAAATCTATATTGATTTGGATAATTATTTCATTGTTTTATTTCCGGTATTGGATGCTGACTCAAACAGATATTATTTAAACATGGATACGGACTATAATATAGGCAATATGGAAATAGAAATGTTTATGTTATATTTAGAAAGTTTTATGAGACGATATGGCATTCGACAATCTAAACACTTTCCACAATTTTTTACATTACCTGTGGTATATACCGATGATGTATTGGATTTTATTCTTATGGCGGTACCAAAGCTTATTGAGGTTGCAGATATTTATTATACAAACAATTTTAAAAGGGTAATGATAAAAAGAGATTTAAAAGTCAATCTTATTTGTTCAATGGGAGGTATTGAAAAATATTTGGATGTAGGGTTTACATATGATGATCAAATATCACCGGATGAAATGGCAGCAATTTTAAATCTATTGAAAGAAAAAGAGGATATAAGATTTTATCAGTTGAAAAAAGGAGGTTTTATTGATCTTAGAGCTGAAAAAGTAGTTGAGACCTTAGAGTTTTTATCTAAATTCGGTATAACACAAAAAGAGCTTGAAAAAAAGAGAATAATAATACCCAAATGCGAAATTCCGTTTGCTGCTAATCTATTGGATAAGGTTGACAAAGGTAAGACAGTTAAGTTAACCGGATTTGATTTAAAAAGTATTGAAAAAAGCATATATAATATTTCAGATGCGGATCTATCCGTACCAAAAGGCTTAAAAGCACAAATACGACCATATCAACAGGTAGGTTTCAAGTGGATGAAAACACTTTATTGTGCCGGATTAGGAGGTATTCTCGCAGATGATATGGGTCTAGGTAAAACTTTACAGACAATTGCATTGATTTTATCCGTATATAAAAATAATCGTAATGTAAAAGCCTTGATCATAGTACCAACCTCTCTTATTGACAATTGGATGAGTGAATTGAACCGTTTCGCACCGGATTTAAAATGTATGGATATTGTCGGGGGAGTTGATGTCAGGAAACAGATATTCAAGAAATGGGATGAGTACAATGTATTTATTTCGTCTTACGGTCTTGTTGTAAATGATATTGAGAATTACTCAAAAAGAACCTTTGATATAATGGTTCTTGACGAGGCGCAAAAGATTAAAAATCATTTATCTAAAACAGCACAGGAAATTAAAAAGATAAAGGCGGAAACTAAATTTGCTCTTACAGGTACTCCTATTGAAAATAATCTGTCCGAACTATGGTCAATATTTAATTGGTTGATACCTCCTTTGCTGAAAGACTTTGATTCATTTAACTCAAAGTATATTCATACAACTGAAAATATCGAAGAACTAAAAGAAAAAATCAGGCCGTTTATATTAAGAAGAATGAAAAAAGATGTTTTAAAAGACCTTCCTGAAAAAATTGAAACTACAATAAAAATAGAGTTAACAGATATGCAAAAAAAGCTCTATCTAACATATAGAGAACAAGCACTTAAATTGTTGGAAGAGGAAAACAAAATTTTCAATGTGCTTTCAAAGTTAATTAGATTAAGACAAATATGCTGTCATCCGGGTATGTTTTTAGAAAACTATAAAGAGTCAAGCGGTAAACTTGATACTCTAATGGGCATGATTGAAGAACTAAGAGATGAAGGCAGAAAAGTACTTGTTTTTTCACAGTTTACGAAAATGCTGGATATTGTAAAAGGGGAGCTAGAGAAATATAATATACAGTATGAAGTACTTGACGGAAGGATTCCTCAAAATAAAAGAAGCGATATTGTAGACAATTTTAATCAAGGTATGGCAACGGTTTTTTTAATATCATTAAAAGCAGGTGCTACCGGGTTAAACCTTACTTCGGCTGATACGGTCATCCATTGTGATCCGTGGTGGAATCCCGGTATTGAGGAACAAGCATCGGCAAGAGCTTATAGAATAGGCCAAAAGAATAATGTGCAAATTATTTATTTAATTACCAAAGGAACAATTGAAGAAAAGATTAATGATGTTAAAAAGCAAAAAAATGAACTGATTGAAAAGTTGATACAACCGGGAGAGAAGCTGATATCAAAGTTGTCGACAGATGAGCTAAAACAACTGTTGCAGTGATTATATATCTTGTTTGATAGTATTAACAATGTCCGATAAATAAATTTATTCAGGAGGTGTAGTATGAAAAAGATTATTACTGTAGCTGAAAGCACGAAGGACTTTACGCGAAAAGGCGAAGGAGATGTTATCGAAATTAGTGACGGTCGTCTCCTATTGGTTTATATGGAGTTTTCAGGAGATGGAAGTGATTACGCTAAAACACGTATTGTACGTAAGATATCAAATGATGGCGGACTGACATGGGAAGACCACCAAGTGTTAGCGATTACCGCACAAGGTGATATTAATATTTATTCACCGAACCTGATAAAATCAAAAGACGGTGGTATATTGCTAATATTTATGAGACAACATGACAACAAACCAAGGACTACCACCTTGTATGCGTTAAAATCAGACGATGACGGGAAAACCTTTTATCCTTATTCCGAATTTGCGGCAAAAAAAGAATATAGTTTGTGTAACGCTACTGTAAAACGGTTGCATTCCGGGCGCATTCTTTTACCGGTAAGCCCCAACGCGCAAGGAGCGGTTTTATTTAGTGACGATGACGGTTTGACATGGAAGGAAGCTTTAAATCGTATTTTTCTTCCCATGAGGGGCGTAATGGAGCCTCATGTGGAACAAACTTCAGACGGTCGTGTACTCATGGTTGTTCGAAGCCAATTAGGCTCCCTTTTTGTATCCGAATCAAAAGATGACGGACTCACTTGGACAAAACCACAGACAACAGGACTTAGCACACCTGAATCCTGCCCCGAATTAACCCGTATACCGGGTACTGAAGATTTACTTATGATATGGAACAACAGCCCGTATGATCCGGCTTTCAGATCCCATTATGGAAAAAGGAGCCCTTTAACCGCAGCCATATCCCGTGATAACGGGCGTACTTGGGAGAATGTCAAGGACATAGAAACCGACCCGAACCGTGCTTTTTCAAATCCCGGGTGTCGTTTTACCTCCAAAGGGATGGCTATTATAAACTATTGGACCTGTGAATACTTACCTACATGGAGCATGCAGGATGTAATTGATTTACGTGTCGCGGTTATCGACAAAGAATGGTTTTATAAAGTTTGAATTATAGGTTTAATATAGAATAGGAAGTATAATATGATTTTTTTAACCGCAGATAAAATTACGAAAAGTTACAGTGAAAAAACATTGTTTAATGATATATCCCTAAGCATCAACGAAGGAGATAAAATCGGTCTGATTGGTATCAATGGGACCGGAAAATCCACTTTGCTAAATGTACTATCCGGCGTTGAACAGGTTGATTCAGGGAAGATCATGTATCTGAGCAATTTAAGAATACAGTACTTAATGCAAAATCCACATTTTGAAGCCGGCACCACTGTGCTCGAACAGGTATATAAAGGTGCATCTCCTGTAATGAAATTACTTAGGGATTACGAAAGTATACTTTTAAAAGTAAGTGAAAATCCAAACGACAGCATACTCCAAAAAGAACTTATTAACTTAAGTCATAAGATGGACAATATGAATGCATGGTCTGTGGAGGCAGAGGCCAAAAGCATCTTGACCAAAATCGGGATTACGGATTATCATGCTGATGTGGCTACATTATCAGGAGGGCAACGAAAAAGGGTGGCTATGGCAAGCACGCTGATTTCTCCGGCTGACTTGTTGATTTTAGACGAACCTACAAACCATATAGATAACGATACGGTAGACTGGCTGGAAAAGTATTTGGGAAACAGAAAAGGTGCTTTATTGATGGTAACTCACGACAGATATTTTTTAGACAGAGTTGCCAACAAGATGATTGAAATTGATAATGGAAAGCTTTATATCTATCAAGCCAACTACACCAAGTATTTGGAGATGAAGGCGGAAAGGGAAGAGCTTGAACAATCTTCCGAAAGAAAACGACAAGGATTGATTCGAAGTGAACTTGAATGGATTCGTCGCGGCGCTCAGGCGCGTTCCACAAAACAAAAAGCTCGAATCAACAGATTTAATGATCTGATTGAACAAAAAGGACCTGCTGAAACCGAAAGTATTAAGATCCAAACAGGTTTTTCCCGTCTTGGAGGCAAAGTAATAGAGCTTTATAACATAAATAAAAGCTTTCCGTGTGGAACTGTCATAAAGGATTTTAGTTATATTTTGCTTCGTGATGACAGGATTGGGATTATCGGTCGAAACGGAAGTGGTAAATCAACACTAATTAAGATAGCGGCAGGTAGATTAAAACCGGATTCAGGAAAAGTGGAAATAGGTGAAACGGTAAAAATCGGATTTTTCTCACAAGAAAATGAAGATATGAATGAGAATTTAAGAGTAATTGAATATATTCGAGAACAAGCGGACATTTTAACTACAAAAGAGGGAGTCATAACCGCATCACAAATGTTGGAAAGATTTCTTTTCACGCCCGAGATGCAATGGACGCTTGTATCAAAGCTGTCGGGAGGAGAAAAAAGAAGACTGTACCTGTTACGAATTTTAATGAGTGCACCGAATGTCTTAATGCTGGATGAGCCTACAAACGATTTGGACATTCAAACCTTAACGGTTCTTGAAAATTATCTTGATGAATTTCAAGGTGCAGTCATTGTGGTGTCTCATGACCGGTACTTTTTAGATCGGGTGACAGACGGAATCTTTTCTTTCGAAGGGAACGGGATTATCCGCCAATATATTGGTAACTATTCGGATTACAGCCGGCAGATTAAATTACAACACGAGCGTATACCGGAAAACACAATGAAAACTGCCAAGGATAATACATCAGAAAAATCAGGGAATAAAAAGGATAGACCGATTAAATTCACATTTAAAGAGCAAAAGGAATTTGAACAAATTGACGATACGATTGCAAAACTCGAAAAGGATATTTTAGAAATGGAATCCCTCATGGAACAAGCCGCCAGCGACTTTGTTAAGCTTCAAAAACTTACCGAGGAGAAAGAAAAACTAGAAGGAGATTTGGACCATGCAATGAACCGTTGGACATATCTTAATGAGCTGGCTGAGGAAATTGAAAAGAGTAAAAAAAGTAAAAATATTTAATATTCGAATTTACAACATGAGTGTATACCGGAAAAACACAGTTAAAACAATCAAGAAATTCTATTTAAATATGATAGGAATAAAGAATTAATAGGAGTGGTTATGAATTAATATCAATTACCACTCCTATTATATTTATAAGTAAGTGATAAGGTAATTGATTGTAGGTAATCTGTTGCAAATAGAATATTATTATGTGCTTTCATATACCAAAAAGATAATTAGATGAGATATATCCCCAAATCTTTTATGTTATAATTTAGTGGTGTTCTTATAATAAATGAATGGAGTGATTATTATAGACTTTACGGAACTAAAGAAATTCTTAGATTTTATTGTACAGTGGAGAATACCCGGTGCTGACTGTGCAGTCTATTATAAAAACAAACCTGTTTTTAGGTATTGTGCAGGTTATGCCGATATAAAAGCAAAAAAGCCAATTACAATAGACAACCTATACAACCTGTATTCGGTGACAAAAGTGATAACATGTACAGCGGCTCTTCAGCTTTTCGAGAAAGGCAAATTTCTAATGACAGATCCTTTGTGGGAATACTTACCTGAGTACAAGGAGATGTACATACAAAGAAAGATTGATAATGATGAAACGGAACTGATAAAAGCCAAAAACAGTATCAAAGTTTGCGATCTGTTTACAATGTCGGCAGGCCTAACTTATAATTTGAATACTCAACCCATCAAATCGGTAAAGGAAGAGACTAAAGGTGAATGCCCTACAAGGGAAATTGTCAAAGCAATCGCTAAAGATCCGCTGTTGTTTGAACCGGGAACACATTGGAATTACAGTTTATGTCATGATGTCCTCGGAGCACTTATAGAGGTGGTATCCGGTAAAAAGTTAAGCGAATACTTAGAGGAAAACATTTTCAAACCATTAGAAATGAACGATACGAGTTTTTACTTGACAGAGGAAAAAAAGCAAAGAATGGCTATGCAGTATCGATTTGACGACCTTACAAATACAACTGCCGATGTATCTATAAAGAACGGTTATGTTCTTGGAAGCATGTATGAAAGCGGTGGTGCGGGTTTAATCTCATCGGTTGACGACTATATTAAATTTGCAAATGTATTGTGCAATAAAGGAAGAACCATAAACGGCGAGGAAATTTTAAGTAAGCATACAATTGACTTAATGAAAACCAACCGACTTGATGAAATATTACTGCAGGATTTTAATTGGATTCATATGAGTGGATATGGGTACGGTTTAGGAGTGCGGACATTGATGGATAGAGCTAAAGCCGGCGCGTTGAGTCCCATTGGCGAATTTGGCTGGGGCGGTGCCGCAGGTGCATATGTTATGATTGATCCTGATAATGAGTTGGCTGTATTTTATGCACAACATATGCTTAACAGCCAGGAGCCGTTTGTTCATCCGAGGATAAGAAATATTACGTATAAATGCTTGGGTAATTAAAATAAGAAGATGCTCTTTAATGTAGCTCGGATTAAGCAATGCTTCTTGTAAAGGGTGTAAATAGGCAAGGGAGATTCATTGAATTGGAAATAGTGTATCCAAAATCATTTAAAAAAGATAATAAGATAAGATATGTCCGCAAATAAATAACCAATCAATAAAATATTTACAATAGTGAAAGGAACTATACAGCTATGAGCAATATGAGTTACATTATAGGAGATAAAGAATATCTTAGAAACTCCGAAGGTGATATATCATTCGGATGGGTTTTGTCAGGATCGATTGTTTCATGGTCTGAACCTGATGCTAAAGATTTGCTAATTAGCAGATGCTGGCAAGGAATGTATCTTTATCCTACAAGAAATTTACAAGACATTGAATTTGAAAAAGATGCCGACCATATGACAGGAACTTTCGGTTGCGTATGCCTTATACACTGTCCGATCGACTGGAACAGAGACGGTATGGAAGATATAATTGCCGCCGATCGACGTGGATTTTTGAAATTTGTAGAAAGAAAGGGTTCTTATCCGAATTTTTCATTTATTGATCACGGTTATATAAGAGATAAACATACCAATATACCTTTTCATATTGAATTTTATAATGAAGATATTGGGAAAATCACTTCTGAAGGTGGTTACGTTGATCCTCAGTTTTATAACATTATTTATCCGTTATGCTATCCTGATGCTACCGGAAATAAAAAGAATCTTATTATAGGTGATTGGGGAGGTAATCTTTGGTGGTTGCCCGACGTAAGTGACGGTAACGGGGTTGTGGAATATGAAGGAAGCGTATATGAAAAGAATGTAGAAGCTTTGATTACCGCCGAGGCAAAAAAATTTGTAAATGATCTTGGTAATAAATTCGTCAAGCCAAAAGAAAGGATATGTGATGCCGACGGAAATCCAATTATACTAGGCAAAGGTATACATGGAAATAAAACTTTTGTCGGTAGTTCTGCGAGAATAGCTTTGTATTGGAATGAAAAAGAAAAAGTATACGATATCATAGCAATTACCGGAACAAAAGATATGAATATATGTTATCTTAAACGTGTAGGTTACGATAATGGTAAACCTGTGTTTGAAAACTTGGGGACAGTTGATGTTTCAGGCTTTAATACAGGCGGTCTCGGGTTTTCGGTTGGAATGCTGAATATTCACAGTAAAATAATAATCGATGGGAAAAATCGAGATATAATGATTACAACAGGCTCCGGTATTGTTAAGCTGAGAAACACAGCTGATATCGGGGAAAAACCTGTTTTTGTAAAGCAAGGAACCATAAATGGAAAGGAAGTTATTACAACAGGATATAACTTTACTGCAATGTTTAAAAGCAAAAGAACAGATGAAAAATACTTAATTGACACGGTAGGTGCAAAATACTATCTGAGGAGAATAGTTAAAACCAATCCTAGGATCCTGGTAGAGGGTATGAATATTCCCGTATCAACAATTAAAAGCGAAGTTTTCATACCCGGTGAAACCGATTCCGAAGCCGGTAAGTCTTGGGGATTTGATCGTTTGCATCATTGGAATTACAACGGGAAAGACGAAAACTCATTTATAATCGGATCCGATGCGGGAAATTTGTATTTACTTGAGGAAGATTTGATAAATGAAAGTATAGAACCTATATTTACAATAAAAGGTCCCTTAAAAGATGAGACCGGTAATGTAATTAAAATCTATAATCGTGTTTGTGCCGTCGGTGTGTCGCTTTACAGGACAAATGGTGAGGATCTGCTAGTAGGAGGCTGTTCTTACCAAATGGGTATAGCTTTACATGAAAACCCGGGAGGGGGATTGTTTATTATTAAAAATAAAGGAACGGATGAAAAAGGTTTGCCGATTTTATCGGTACCTGAACCGATCGAAATGGATGGTATTGGCAAAAAACCTTCACTTAACGGGATGATCATGATGCAAACTTATGATATTGATAGTGACGGAGAAAAGGAAATATTCCTCGGAATAAGGGAAGAAGGATATAAAACTCATATATACAAAGTTAAAAACGGAAAAATTATTTATACAGGTGAGGATTTCCCTATGGTTTTGACACATCATTACTTGCATGACATAAATGAAGACGGAATCGTAGAAGTCATTCACGGTGGTGGTGAACAGGGTATGGCTTGGTATACGCAAGTAAAACCGAACAAATAAACTTATATTAGTGTGGAGAGGTTAACGTGAAGATAAATTTTAAGGGTGACTATCATTTATTAGCGGACGGAATAGAAATTTTAGAAAGACAGAACATTTTGGAGCGATCTTACGATGGTATTAGTGTAAATATTTTTCATTTTAAAAACAAAGAAAATCATTTGCACGTCTATTCTAAAAATGGTGAAGTATTTATTGAATATGGTAAAAAAGTTTTGTTTTTCCGAGGGTTATCCCACATTATAGGACGAAAAATCAATGAAGATTTCGATATCCGGGAGGAGAATCGTTTTGATGTGCATGGTGCCATGTTTGATGTATCGCAAGGTAATGCGGTTATAAATGTATCACAATATGAGAAACTTTTCGCTCGTATGGCTCTTATGGGCTTAAATATGTTTATGATTTATACTGAAGATAATTACATTGTTGAAAATGAGCCGTATTTTGGGTATATGAGGGGAAGGTACACTTATGACGATTTAAAATCATGCGATGATACAGCTTTTGCTCTTGGCATTGAGCTTATACCGTGTATTCAAACTCTCGCTCATCTTATTGATGTTTTAAAATGGGATTGTTACAAATCAATCAAGGAAGATGATGATACATTACTTGTAGGACATCATGGAACTTACGATTTCATAGAAAAACTTATCGAATCGGCATGTGCTCCGTTTCGATCAAAACGGATCCATATAGGAATGGATGAAGCTTGGAAACTCGGACAAGGTAATTATTTGCTGCTTAACGGATACCGTAGTAAGTTTGACATTATGAACGAGCATCTTGCAGAGGTGTTGGAAATCACAAAAAAGTATAATTTGGAACCTATGATATGGAGTGATGTTTATTTTAGAGCGGCTGCAAAAAACGGAGGACATTATGAACAAGATTGTCCGGTGCCCGATGAAGTAAGCGCAAAGATTCCGGAAGGTATTGATCTTGTGTATTGGGACTATTATCATAAAAATGAAGGATTTTATGATAATTTATTAAAAGCGCATACCGATTTGAAACGTAAAACGATATTTGCAGGTGGCATTTGGAGTTGGAACAGTTTTGCCGTGGATTATAATATGACAAAAATCACTATTAACAGTGCTCTTAACGCTTGTAAAAGGCAAGATATAAAAGAGACGTTTGTGACAGTATGGGGAGACGGTACAACTGAAAGTACGTTATACTCAAACTTGCTAGGATTGCAGTTATATGCGGAACATGGATTTTACGATGATCCGGATGATAATCTTTTATCGAAACGTTTCAAATCATGTTGCGGTTGTAATTATGATGATTTTATGAGTATAACAGGTCTTGACATATTACCGGGAATCAAATCGCCTGAAACAAACACTACTAACAGCAGCAAATTTTTATTTTGGCAAGATCCGCTAATGGGACTATTTGACAAAACAGTTGAAAATGTCGATCTGAAACAACATTATTCAGATCTTACAAAGCTTCTTATAAAAGCCTGTGACCGTAACGGAGAATTCTCCCATGTGTTTGAGTTTTTATTTAGGGTAAGCCAAATTCTTGTGAATAAATCGGATTTGGGCATTCAAATTACGAAACTATATAAAACAAAATCCATAGAAGAATTAAATAAATACACTACAAAAATTATTCCTGACCTTATAAAACAAATTGAGGATTTAAGGCTATACCATAGACAACTATGGCATATGTTGAATAAACCTTTCGGTTATGAGATTATGGATTTACGTTATGGTGCGTTAATCGCAAGGCTTGACAGTACCATATGGCGATTAAACGATTGGATTTTGGGGAAGGTCGACAGGTTGGAGGAGCTGGAAGAACCTCGTTTGCCGTTTGATAATAATGACGGTGCGGTTTTGTGTTTACCTTATCAAAGAATCGTTTCGGCAGGTCGAATCGGATTTTGTATGGCATTTTAGTTCAATGTGGGAGGTATACATATATGATATTTTCACAATCATGTTTTATAAAACCGGCCGTTCCGTTTCGCTTTGAAGCGGTAGAGCAAAATTTAGCACCTATGTTTCGCCGTCTTTTTATATCCCCTTCATTTCAAAAGGCTGAAGTATCAGTTTGCGGTTTGGGATTCGGTTATTTTTGGCTTAATGGAATTAAAATAACCGAAGACTTGTTTTGTGCACCGGTCAGTGATTACAATAAGACATTATGGTATAACACATATGACGTCAGTGGATTATTAAAAGAAGGGGAAAACGTGTTTTGTTCAATCTGTGGTAACGGATGGTATAACGAAGGAATTGCATCAGTATGGAACCATAATAAAGCAAAATGGCGCGACCTACCTAAATTTATATTGGAACTTAGAATAGACGATAAAGTTGTTTTGGTCAGTGACGAATATTGGAAGTGTAGTATAAATTCACCGATAATCTATAATCAGTTACGAAGCGGAGAATATTATGATTCACGATTATATGATCCAAATTGGAATACAATTAATTATGACGATTCATCTTGGAACTTTGTGCTTAAAGATCAGACACCTCCTTTAGGAAGGTTTCGCTTGTATTCTTGCCAACCGGTTAAGGAATGTTCCGTATATCCGACGGTATCAATATTCAAAGTGGAAGATAAGCGTTACATTTTCGACATTGGGCAAAACATTTCCGGATACATACGATTACATGTCAAACAAAAAACCGGTGATGTAATAACGATACGCTATGCGGAACAAATCAATTCCGATCTAACTTTACAGTTGAATGGAATGGATAAGTTTTTCCCTCAAAGTCCTTTTCAAACAGACCGGTTGATTTGTAATGGTGAAGACCTTTTTTGGTCACCGATGTTTGCTTATCATGGTTTTCGATATATAGAACTAACCGGGATAGAAAATCCGACATTAGAAACCGTTAAAGGTGTTTTTGTGCATCTTGATGTGAACAAAACCGCATCCTTTGATTGTTCGGATCAATTTTTAAATCATCTTTTTAAATTAGGTCAAATGGCAACTTTATGTAATTTGCATCACGTTCCCACCGATTGTCCTACACGTGAAAAACTTGGCTGGGCTAATGACGCCCAAGCGTCCGCCGAACAAATGCTTACTTGTTTTGACACGCGGAATTTTTTTGAAAAGTGGTTTATAGATATTGCAGATTCCATGCGTGACGACGGTGCGATACCCGGAATAATACCTACTTGGGGTTGGGGTTATGAGTGGGGTACCGGTCCTGTATCAAGCGGTGTACTTTTCGAAATTCCATATAAAATTTATTTGTTTACCGGTGATGCCGGCCTGTTAAAAAAGTCTTTACCTATATTTGTTAAGCATCTGTCTTACATATTAAGTCGTGCGGATGATGACGGTTTAATCGGGTATGGCCTATGTGACTGGGCCGGACCTTTTGAGCATTTGGAAGCGGCGCCGACTCCGGTAAAGTTTACGGATACTGTTCTAACGATAAAGTGTATGAAGATAGCGTCGCTGGCGGCGAAATTGGTCGATGATGAAAAAAGCTTTTTGTGGCTTCAATCCGATCTGAAAAGATTGATTAATCTTTTTACATCTGTATATATGAACAACGACGGAACTTGTATAGTAAACGAGCAAACCGCTGTGTCAATGATTATATATCACGGTCTTTACGACCGACTTGAACCGTTAGCCAATCAATTGTTGCAAACCGTTCAAGCTCACGATTATCACCATCACTGCGGAATGGTCGGATTGAGGCATCTTTATGAAGCATTGAATATATGTGGTTATCAGGAAGTTGCGTATAGGATAATTAACGCTGAAGGTTACCCTTCTTATAGAGATTGGGTTGAGGGTGATGCGACGACATTATGGGAAACCTGGCAACCCGGTAACTCAAAGAATCATCATATGTATTCTGACTTTATGTCGTGGATAATGAAAACTCTGGTTGGTATAAGTCCTGTTATCGAAGCTCCCGGATTTGCAGAAGTAAATATTAATCCTGCTTTTATATCGCAACTAGATTATTGTTCCGGGTATTGTGATACAATTCGTGGTAGGATCATTGTAAACCGGCAGCGTAAAGATAATAAGACCGAGTTATTTATAAGCTTACCCGAAGGGGTGTCAGGCAGATTTAAAGGCCAAGTTTTAGAGTCTGGAGAACACCGCTTTTTATTAAAAGCATAAAGAACTAATGTGCTACCAAGTCAATGTGGGTCGTTGACGACTACTATCAGCACATGAAAGAGGACCATTGTAACATTTGTATAGGACAAGAGTATTGCAACGCCAATGCAACATAACTTTATGTTTTTATCGTAATATCAGATATTGTTTATGCACAATAAAAGAATTCTGCGAAAGATTATCTAAATTGTTGATACTATTTAAAACTAGTATATGGTAAAATGTAGGTAGTTATAAAATATGTGTTTCTATCCTTAAGGGTGGTTGGATACATATAAAAGAAAGTATGTGGATAGTGAAAAAAACTAAAAATTAATAGTAAGGAGACATGGAGAAATGGGGCGTATTATTGAAAAAATGCAAGACATTATTATTGAAAACGAACAATTACGTTTGGTGATCGGTGGAGACTGTATAACCAAGAGTTTGACACATAAACCTACAGGTGAAGAGTGCTTGGCAGTAGGTGAAGAAACCGCATTGTTTTCGGTTACACAAGAAAGGCCCTTCAACAATGAGGTCAAACTTGCACATCCCAACAAGCGAACTGTTTTTCAAGCTAATCGCATTCGCCGAGAAGACAACAAACTTATCATAGGGTTTGAAATTACTCCCTATGAAGTAGTGGTGGAAATAATAGAGAAACCTATGTATATCGGTTTTTGTCTAGCCGATTTTATTGTACATCCAACCGATTACCCCGGTCTTCGAATGTCACCTCCACCTGTGGCTGAGCTGCGCCTTCTGCAATTGCCTGTGAAAAATAGAAAATACTTTGGCGAGTGGTTAAACGTAAGCCGGGATGATAAAATTGCAGTTAATGTATTGGCAACTTCACCATATGCCAGAATTGACTCGGAGCGACGCAAGGGCTACCGTGTATTAAGCGCAGATGCCGTAAGGGACATCAAACTCAAAGGAGTAGGAGCAGCGTTGATCACTTGTGCGACAAACAATTTGCTTGATGCTATAGAAGCAATAGAGGAAGATTATGATTTACCTAAGGGAGTTAAAAGTCGTCGTAGTGATATGATCAACAAATCGGCTTACTGGTCGGGCAACATCAACCCGAACAATGTGGATGAACATATTAAATATGCAAAAATGGGTGGTTTTTCAAATATGCTGCTCTATTATACATCTGTTTTCCAAGAGAAAGGCGGATACGGGCTAAACGGAAACTATGACTATAGGGCAGAGTACCCGAACTGTAGGGATGATCTTAAAAAGATGCTTGACAAGATAAAATCTGCAGGAATAACCCCGGGATTGCATTTTCTACATACTCACATCGGGTTACTAAGTAGATATGTTACACCTGTAGCCGATCATCGCCTCAACGTCACACGAAGATTTACCTTAGCCAAAGCTTTGAATAAAGATGATACAGTGGTATATGTTGAACAAAATCCCCAAGGCACGGTTATGGCGGACCGTTGTCGTGTATTAAAATTTGGCGGTGAACTGATATCGTATGAAGGTTATGAAAACGAACCAAACCGTTTTATTGGTTGTAAGCGTGGCGAACACTCGACAATAGCGCAAAACCATCCCGTCGGCTTAGTAGGTGGTATTCTCGACGTGAGCGAATTCGGAGGAACAAGTGTCTACCTGGATCAGAACTCGAGTCTACAAGACGAGGTGGCGGATAAGATTGCTGATGCGTTTAATGCGGGATTCAGTTTTGTTTACTTCGACGGTTCGGAAGGTACGAATGCCCCATTTGATTTTCATGTACCCAACGCACAATACCGTGTGTACAAGAAGCTTGATCCTGCACCGATCTATACGGAAGGTGCGGCAAAGGCTCATTTTAGCTGGCATTTTTTAAGTGGTGGCAATGCCTTCGATATTTTCCAACCCAATGTTTTCAAAGAAAAAATCCGTGAGTTCCCCGCAGAGGAGGCACCCCGTATGCGACAAGATTTTACAAGGCTCAACTTCGGTTGGTGGGGTTTTTGGTCGCCCGGAACTCAGCCTGATATGTTCGAGTACGGAACAAGTCGTGCAGCTGCATGGGATTGCCCCGTGACAATGATGGAAAAAATAGAGGCATTTAAAACCCATGCCAGGTTAAATGATATTATGGAGGTTATGAGACGCTGGGAAGATGTAAGAGCAAAAAAATGGTTGACACAAGAGCAAAAAAATGCATTACAAAATCTTGAGCAAGAGCATATTCTATTAATAAATGAAAACCGAGATTATGAACTGGTTCCTTACGACCAAATAAAAGGTACGGCAAGCGGGAGCGAAGATATACTCGCATTTATTTTCGAGAGGAAAAACGAACGTTATGTGGTTTATTGGCACACCTCGGGAAGTGCAAAACTCCGGTTACCTCTGAGTGCAAATGATGTGACGTTGCAAAAAGAGCTTGGAACTGAGCCAATACCCTTCTCAACTCAAAAAGATGGAATTACCATACCTGTTGCCGGGCGGTGTTACTTAAGAAGCGGCTTGGTAAAGGAAGTGTTGATTGAAGCGTTTGAAAATGCAATAGTGGAATAATCCATATATTAAAAAGTTAATAACATGAGATATATCCTAATAGCATGAATAAGCTTAGTTAGCTAACAAATAATGTAACAACTAAATGTAATAAAATAAATTCTTGTTATGTGAATTAGATAACTGGGAAAATTCTGAAAAAACCAAAGCAACGCTTAGAAAGAGGTGCATTATGAATAGACAAAATCTTGTCAGCCAATATGAAAAATTAGACTTTATTAAACAATATATTAAAGACGGGTATGTATTGGATAGGGAAGAGCTGGCTCATTTTGAGGAGTATAAACAAAAATTCAGTGTAGTTACGCCGCGAAAATATCCCTTGAAAGATTTGACTTCATTACTGCAAGATCATAAGAAGCAACAGGGAAACCTTATAATTAGTAAAGATGAAATAAAACAAATAAAACTATTAATAGATAATAATAAGGATGCTTTAGAATATTATAAAAATATAAAAAAAGAAGCGGATTTTTGGGTTGAATTAACCGATGAAGAACTGTATGCAATGGTTCCCGATAAGTATCCCGGCACATACTCTCCGGGGCAGTATGAAGGTTGTCCTATACATGGAGGTAACTATGATGCATATGTTGCTTCGGTGCATAACCCATACAGATGGCAATGCAAAAAGGGCGGAGAATGGTGGTATGACGGAGCGGTTGTAGAAAACCCTGAAACAGGGGAGAAAGTTATTGTTCAGGATAACGGATACGGTTGGAAAGCTCCAAAGGGATTTGTCGGAGCGGGAAAGCGTTTTTATTTTACAGCGGCTTACAGAAGATTCATGATGAAACAGTTGTTTTGGGGTGGTGAAGGCTTCAGGAAGCAACCGGCATGTGTATTATTAGCTTATATGTATCAGATAACAGGCGAATTAAAATATGCTCATAAAGCAATACTGTTACTGAACAGATTAGCGGAAATCTATCAGGACTTAAACGGTAATTGGCACCCTCACAGAACTAACGGAGGAAGCCATTTGGATGATTATGTTTTTGAAAATTATTATTGCAAAAACATACTTTTGTCATATGACCTGGTTTTTGAAGCCTTGCCAAAAATGCAAAAATTAGTGGAGTTTTTTAATAATAAATATTATAAGGAGCAAAATTATTCTTGTTATGACACTATACAACAAAACATAGAACAAAAAATGATTGCAGCTATGTTAGATTTTAGTCAGAACACAACCCTCGGTTTACAAATGTTGATGTTAACAAGAGGAATAGTGTTGTTTGCCGGAACAGTGTTAGGACATAAGGAGATATTGGAATATTGTTTTTATGGTGAAAACGGCATAGAGGAATTATTCACAAACGGAATGCATATAGAAGGTAAATATTGTGAAGATACCTTCGGGTACATGATTGTTTCGACAAACTTGTCTTTAGAAATAATGTGTTGTCGGGAATACCTGGAAAAAGCGAATATACCGGTTGATACAACGCAAGCATTTTTACACTTGCTGCTTAGGACACAAATCAATTGTAGCGGCAGATCACCGGTTTTTGGGGACACGCATGCAACGCAAGGTCAAATTGATGTACTAAAATCCGGTTGGAGCTATACGGATGAGGCGGGATTTTTACTTTGCCGTGAACTTCAGCCCTTATTAGCGGAAAAAAGATCGTTGTTCGGGGATAAAAGCACTTCTTCTCTTTTTACAGATACGGTGGACACCATGAATCCCATATATGATTTTAAAATGCTCGCAAATTTGGATAGTGTAAAAAACTATGACAAAAAGACAAATGTTACGGTTGAAAGCAATGTTTATCCGGACAGTGGTTTTGGAATTTTAAGAAGTAATGAATCCTTTATGAGGCAAAAACATATTGTTTTGTACTTTGCATATACCAACGGGCATAGACATTATGATAAACTCGGAATCAATCTTTTTGCATACGGATATAGCTTGGTGACCGATACAGGATATCCTGCAAATAACTATAATGCGTCAAAAAGGTTTGATTGGGATTCTCATGCGGCATCCCATTCTGTAGTGGTGGTGGATGAAAAGGATCAAAAAGCTTCATATGGATCTTTAATGCATTATGTTGATATGAAGGATGTCAATATGATAGAAGCGTCTCAGGAAGCTGCTTATGATATACCGCTTTATAGACGGGCAATCTTTTCAGGTCATGGCAGAAACGGTGAATGGTATGTTTTGGACCTTTTCAGAGTAAAAGGCGGAAAATTACATGATTATAAATGGAGCGGACCTCGGGGAAAAAACGGTGATGTTAAGATTATTACTGAGAAACCCGTACAATGGATAAAACAATCAAAAGGCACTCTGGCAGGGGAAGAGGTTGAATTCGGGTCCCGTCCGGGTTATGGATGGTTAAAAGATGTAATGTCAGCTAACGTTTCCGGAAGCATGGAAGCTTTTTTTGAAACAGGTGACTCGATGGGAACAGGTCTTAGGGTTATGTATCCTTCAAACCAAGCGGGTGAATTCATCAAAGCCAAAGGAGAAGCATTAGGGCTTTATATGCAAAGCGAATTGGATCCTTTCATAATAAAAAGAAATCGATTTGAGCAGGACGAGGAGAACAGCAGTGTCTTTTTATCGTTATTGGAACCTTATGAAAACAATGGAAAGATTATCGGTTTTAAAAACATATACCCGCAAGACCATGAAGACGATAAGACTGCTTATGCTGTTAAGATTGAGATGATAAATTGCAACCATTATTATATGGGAGAGTTGTCGGATAAAATCAGACGATATAGCATTGGGAATCATCAAGTGGAAGTACATGCCGAACACCTGTTCTTGGAAGAGGCGGAAGGGATGTTAACAAGAGGTTATGCTTTATCGGCAGAAAGACTTTGCATCAATGGGAAAGAGTTTTTATGCAGGCAAGATACTGTTGCAAAAGTATTAAAGGTGGAAATTGCAGAAAGCCGGTTTGACATTGACATAATAACAGGTGAATTGTCAAATGAAGACGAAGGTCGTATCGTTTTGACAGAGACAGGAACAATTAAAAGAAACGGTTTTCAGATAAAGAAAGTCGAATTAATAGACAAACAACAGGTGCGGGTTTATCCCAAATATCCGAACCTTTCATGCGGAACAATTATTGTAAAAGAGGTTTTGGATGAAAAGAACATTCTGACGGTAAGTGAATTTGGAAAAACATATTATTTTAACGATTTTTATGATGGCAGACAAATCATTTCAAGTTGTACCGGGGAGATGAATACCATACTAAAGCGCCATAGGATTGATTCGAGTCTTTACCGTGTGGAATTTTCGTCACCTTTTAAGAAAATGCCTTCCGTAGGTGACAAGTTACAGATTCTTGCCATTCATGAGGGTGCATATGTAAAGATACCTAAATTAACAACGCTGACATTTGGTTAAGTTCGATCTTAATATATACAAAAGTTAGTTGTATGGTAAATTGCTTTCTCAAAGTTATCATAATCTTTAATCAATTTCTAATTCTCATCTTATTGTAAATTAATTCTTGTTCGGTATGATAAGAGTATAAAAATTAACAAAGAGGTGTTGTAAAAATGATAACAATGGAAATGATTGATCAATTTAGGAAAAGAACGAACTGCAGTTATGAAGAAGCAAAGATGTTTTTAGAACGAAACAGTGGTAATTTTGTGGATGCAATGGTTGACTTTGAAAGAACTCATAGCAAGCCTAACTATACGCAAAAGAAATCGAAATTCAATGAGTTTATGAAAAAAGCGTATAAAACCAAAGTTATAGTTGAAAGTAACGGAACACCGGTCATCAACATATCGGCATTGTTATGCGGACTGTTTATATTATTTACATTGCCGGTTTTACCGGTCATAATAATAAGTTTAGTGGTTGCGTTGTTGTTTGGGTGTAAATTCACTATTAAAAAGCATACAGGTGACAATGTTGATATAAACAGGGTGTTTACAGAGGCCACACAAGCTGTAAAAAGTCAAGTAGACTTTCAATCAACAAATGAGCTCGGTAAAAAAACCGCAGAATAAAAAAAATTTACTTATATTAAATATTTATAAAAATGAAGGCTGTTGTACCAAAGCACCAAAAAAATGCAATTGTCTTCTTTTTTTTATTTTTGCTGAATGATTTATTTGTTTTATAAATGATATAGCAAGATATGTATAAGAGACTTGTTTTTGAGATATGTCCCCAATTATTTGTTTGGATCAATACAACACTATCTTTTCGGGCCATGGGTGTTTACCTGCTATGCTCCATGTTTTGTCTATATATTGATGGGTATATACCTGCTCAATAAGATGGAACAGGTACGCCCCCTTTTCGGTGAGAGTGTAGCCGCTGCGGGTTTTAGAGAGATAGCCTAACTTTGATGCCGCAAGCAGCTCCAACCCGAACAGGTCTTCAACATCTTTTCCGAAGAGTGAACGGAAGCTGTCATTATTAATATCCAAGCAGTATGAACTCCAAAACAGCCAATATAGAGCCCGTGTTCTTTCGGTAAATTCCAACGAAAGGGCTGTAAGGCTTTTTCCCTCATGAACACACTTTATATATTCCTCCACCGAGAAGGTGTTTATTTTGAATACCTTTTTAAGTAGAGTAGTGGCACTCGGTCCAAAGCCTATAAAATTTTCCCTGGTCACCGACGAGTATTTGGGCGTACCGGTTTTCGCAAAAGTCCATACGGAAGTTCTTACATAGCCCATATCACTGCTGACCTCCAGGAGACCCTTCAGCATTTCTCTCTTTTCTCGGCGACCTAGGGGTTTATGGAGATTGTTGGCATAGGAGAAGTCGATGAAAGGGTAGGTAGAAATTTGAGTCGCTCCATACTTTACGGCGGTTATGAAATCTTTTTTCAAGTCCTCGATGTTTTGACCGGGTATTCCAAATATCAGATCCACGTCAATTGCCTTGAATCCGGCATTTTTCAGCATATTAAACCGAGTTTTCATATCGGTTTCTTCTCTCCCAAGAACCATAAGACATTTTCTCTGAAATGACTGAATACCTATACTAACCATGTCCACACCATATTCCCTAAGTTTGCTCACCGTGCTTTCGGTAATGTCTCTCGGATGCAACTCAACACCTATACTCCCCTTTATTTTATACATGTTCTTGATTTCTAAAATAATCAATCCAAGATACTCTACCAGCAAAGCAGGACTTCCGCCTCCGAAGTAAATGCTGTAAACCTCTTTCAAATCTCCCGAAGCGTTTGCTCTACTTTGTCGAATTTCCTTAATCAATGCATTAATATATCTCTTTGCTGTTCCATCCTTATAGGTTTCCTTGTTATACGGACAAAAGGAGCAGATGGTCTTGCAAAAGGGTATATGTACATATATCCCCGGATTCTCAACATTATAGTCTATATCATGTTCAACACCGCCTTCAAACACAAACGGCTTAAAAGACCTGCTCAATATTATTCTTAATAAATTAGTCAGCATAAAATCCCCCAAAATAAATATTGTAAATATAAACTTAAGAACAAAAAGATACTTCATTAAACAAATTTCATGTACGTCTTAAGCATCTCAAAAATAATTTTTATATTGCCTTTAAACAGGAGTGAGAATTCAACAGCAAACAAATATCCGCACTCATGGCATAGTCCATCTATCTCACTGCAGCGTCCGCATATGTATCTCCTGTTGTTTTCCGATACAATACATTGATAGCAAGGTCTACTCCAATCATTCCTTAGGAAATGCTCCAGCGAGGTATACAGGTTGAATATGGGATATCCTTGCTTTATCAGCTGTCTGATGGTATCTACAGCCTGCGTCTTTTGTGCGGATGTCAGGGATAACCGCCCGGTACCCTCATAAGGCGTGTGGAAATTAAAAGATATGGATTTGATATTGGGATTTTCCCTTACCATAGCACAGACTTGCGGGATTTCCAAATAATTCATGTTGTTTACGGCCATATAAACGCATATGTTGGAACCATTGGCTGTCTTTACATTATGCATGATTGTGTCAAAGGTATCCCCTCGGATAGCATTGTGCGTCTCTTTCATGCCGTCAATGCTCAGGAAAATAACATCGGCCTCAGGTATATCAAGGTAAATGGTTCCGTTTGTCACTATGTTTATAAGAAAAAAGCCCATATCCCCGGCTTCTCTTATGAGGTGCCTTATATCTTTATTTCCATCCTTCCAAAGTAGTGTTTCTCCACCGCAGAAAAACAATATTCTGATGCCTTCCTTATAGAAGGCCTGCAGCTCTCTTTTAATATCCTCATATGGGTATATTACCTTGTTAATGTTGTTTACAGCACAGTGACTGCATTTTAGATTGCAGTAGTCGGTAAGTATGATTGTACCCAGTATTGGTTTTTTATACCTTAGAAAAATTGTTTTTAATCCGAAAACAGATAAATCAATAAAATGTCTCAGTTTCAATTCATGTCCCCCTAGAACCTAGATAATTTATGTAATTGCTCATAATAGAAAATATATATGTCAAAACCTCAGCATTTTAAACTATTAAATCTCTTGACAGGGTTTGAGCAGAATCCCATCATTTATACACATTTTTATGTTTAACATTGAGCTAAGTATTGTTCAAGCGTTACATTTAGTTTTTGATACTTTTACTCACGCCCTAATTGGTTGTATAAGCTGCGGATATAGCTATATTTCTTGCCAACTTTCTTATCTGTTCCATAAAAACTTTTTTTGGGGTGCCATATAATCTACTTGAATACATAACATATTATCATATGATATTATAGTTATTATTTCGGTCGTTTTCAATATCACTTTATGGAAAAAGCCTTGAATCACCTTGAATCGCTAAAAGTTATGAGGGGTTTGGATTGTATCATTTTATAGAATATACGCCAAATTTAAATTTTAATATTGATACAATGTGGAGTGCTTACTACAATGGCTCTACGGCATTCCCAAGGTGGGAAGCAGGAGAGTTTTATAGTGTTGTAAAGCCGTTAAATAGCGGATGCATGAAAGGTACACCTTTTATAATGAGGGATGTTTATCAACTAGATTTTAATTACAATCCGATTAATTTTGTATAAAGTAAGTCATATGTCAATAAATTAGAAGTATTTTTAGTCTATTTGTTTATTTTAGTATAATCTAAAAAGAATGATGTTGTGCGCTTCCAAAGATAATTAGATGAGAAATGTCCCTAATAACGTGGATAAATTCTGCATTATTATTGTAAAATGTGGAAATACAAAGTAAAATGAGAATAAAGACTAAATCGCTGGCATTACCGGGTAAGTTAAAAAATTTGATCTGTGTGGTTTTGGTACATGGATTTGTGAAAGAAGAAGAGAGCAATAGCCGGAAACTAAGGAGAATAAGTAACATGAAACCAAATAATTTGAGCTATATACATGATAGAATTTCACAAGTAAAAGTCATAAATACTCATGAGCATTTATGGGACGAATCATGGAGATTGGAAAACAAGGGTGATTGGACGGGACAATTTTACCATTATGGAGTAACCGCTCTTAGAATGGCAAGAATGTCTGAAAGTGAATCAAAAGAGTTATTTTCGCAAAACTCCGGGCATGAAAGAAAATGGGAGATATTTTCTAAGTATTTTAATATATCGAAAAACTCAGCATACATACAAGCGCCTGTAATAGCTATTAAAGATATATATGGTGTTGACAGTATAAATATAGATTCAATGAAAGAACTTTCATCGAAAATTGAGAAAATGATACAACCTGGATTTTACCGACAAATTTTAAGAGAAAAAGCTGGAATAGATTTTTGTATGGTAAATTGCTTTGATCGGGATAAGAATAATATTAGATTTCCTGTAAGGTTTTGGGGAGATACGGAAATGATGAAGCCGGATCTTTTTGCAGACGGCTTTATATTCCCTTCGGATAAAGATCTAATTAAAGCTGAAACATGTATGGACATAAGCACCTTAGGTGATTGGTTAAGAGCAATTGATGTATACTTTGAAAAGTATGCTTCAATGTGCTGCTCTATAAAAATTGCTCTGGCATACTCCGGAGCTCTGAATTTTAGTCCGTCGGTTTCATTTAAAACTGCAGAAGAATATTTCCAAAATCAATTAAACGGAAAATTATCATACTACAGTGAAATGCGGCCATTAGTGGATTATCTTTTTTATTACATTGTACAAAAGGCAAGTGAGTACAAGCTTCCTTTGAAGTTTCATACAGGTATTTACTCAGCAGCAAACTTTGTAAACTTTGATGCTATAAAAAATAATGTAAGGGATTTAACTAAAATTGCCTTAGCTCATCCTGAATGCAAATTTATAGCTATGCACATAGCATATCCATATCAAGATGAATTGGTAATGGCAATAAAACAAGTACAAAATTTATATGCGGATATGTCATGGTCATGGATTGTCGATCCATATTCGGCTTCTGATTTTTTAAAGAAGGCATTAACAGCTGCACCTGTTACAAAAATTATGGGGTTCGGGGGCGATTACTCAATTCCTGAAAACACATATGGTCACTTAAAAATAGCAAGAAGAGCGATGGCTGTCGCTCTGTCCGAATTGGTGCAAGGTGGTTATCTTGATTTGGACGAAGCTGTTTTTGTCGGTACATATTTGTTAAGAAATTCTGCATTGAGAGTATATAACAAAGAATAATGAACCACACTCCATTTGTTCTACGCTTAGAGGAGGGTGATCCTGCTCAATTTGGATTTTGCTAAAATATCAACACGCCGGACTTTAAATGCCGTGTCGTTGACGATATGATGGTATTGTTCGTCCTTATCAACTGCGATTTG
>CAZJOD010000015.1:0-37854 GCA_964547525.1 uncultured Clostridiaceae bacterium | reverse complement strand
CAGTTTCTTTTGTCAGGTTAGGTGCGTTTGCTCTAAACCATGGAGGATTGTTTCTAGCTTTTTTTGCACTATCACAAATGACCGGTTCAAGGGGTGCGGGTATTGCAGTAATGATATTAGGAAATATAATTATTATAGGACTTGAAGGATTGGTGGTATTTATACAAGGTTTAAGACTTGAATATTTTGAACTATTCGGGAGGTTCTTTAAAGGAGGTGGAAAAGAATACATGCCCATAAGGGCAACTGATAAAAAGGGAAGCGTCAAAAAGTAGAAATTTATTGTGAATACGAAATTGTGTAATATAAACCGACGGCTTTGTCCGCGGTTTAAACTAAAACGGTTAAATAATTGTCAGGAGGATTTTTAGGGTGTATATAATTTTAACTTTGATGGTATTGATTGTTATTTGTACAATTACCGCCGGGATCATTATTAAATATAAAAATGTTGTAACAAAAAGAGGAAAGAGCTTATTAAAGATCAATTTGGCAGGGTATATACCTTTGATTATGGCGACGGTAATTATTATGATACCTAAAGTGTCAAAAGCAGCGGAAACAGCGGGCGCCGGTTTGTCCGAAGCAAGCGGCTTGGGTTTTATAGCAGCTGCGTTATCGACAGGATTGGCTACAATCGGCACAGGTGTAGCAGTGGGCTCTGTAGGATCATCGGCTTTAGGAGCGGTTTCCGAGGAACCGGGTATGCTTGGTAAATCACTAATTTTCGTAGGGCTTGCAGAGGGTATTGCTATATACGGATTAATTATATCGATCATGATTCTAGGAAGGATTTAATATGAAGGTTTTTTTAATCAGTGACAATGTGGATACACAGGTTGGTATGAGGCTTGCCGGAATAACCGGTGTGGTTGTTCATGAACGTGTTGAAATATTGAGAGAATTAAAAAAAGCCGCTGAGGACAGTGAAATGGGTATTATTTTAATCACTGAAAAAAATGCCGCATTGGTAAAGGAAGAAGTATATAAAGTTAAACATGATTTACCTGTTCCCATAATCATCGAGATTCCGGATAGACACGGAAGTATGATGGAAAAGGACAGGATTATACGGTATATAAGAGATTCTATAGGAATTAAGATTTAAGGAATGGTGTATAATGATCACAGTAGAGGAAAAATTAAAAATATTTTCCGACAAAATCCTGGAGAAAGTAAAAAAAGAGACAGAGTCTAAATATGAACAATTTTACAAAGAAAATAAAGAATTCGTGGACTTGGAAAAAGCAAATGCCGTAGTTTCAGGTGAATCGCTTGTTAAAGAAGCCTTGCTAAAATCCGAAGCTGAGAAAAAACAAGATATCCATAAAGCTGTAATGAAAAAAGAACGGTTCGTAATAGAAAAAAGATTTAGAATATATGAGCAATTTCTAGCGGAGATTTATGAGTTTGCAAGAACGTTTACCGATACTTTGGAGTATCTTGGTATACTTTTAAAATGTATAGATTCGGGAATCAAGAACTTGCAAGTCGGTGAAGGTGTCATTTATACTACCAAAAAAGATTTTAATAAATATAAAAAAGATATAAAAATTTTTTTAGAAAAAAATTTTGCAGGATTGATATATACCGTTAAGGTAACAGATAGTGATATTATCGGAGGATGTCTGGTGGAAGATAAAGACGGTCTGTATAGGATGGATTGCTCGTTCTCAGCCATGATATATGAACATAAAAATTTGATCGGTAAAGTGCTGAATGATAATTTGTAAAGCGGGTGATATGATTGAATATGGATGTCGGAAAAATTTCATACATTAACGGGCCTGTGATTAAAGCAAAAAACATATCGTCGTTTAAAATGCGAGATATGGTAACGGTAGGGCAAAAAAGACTCATAGGTGAAGTTATATCGTTGGACAAGGACGAAGCGACTGTTCAAGTATACGAGGATACGGCAGGACTCCGTATTAACGAAGAAGTGATCTCCACCGGAAAACCTTTGTCTGTAAGATTGGGACCCGGTATTATTGGTAACATTTTTGACGGTATTCAAAGGCCGTTAGAAGGAATTGTAGGAAAATACAAAACTTACATTCCGCAAGGCGTCGGGCCGGTTTCTCTTGACGTGGAAAAGATATGGGATGTAAAGATAATGGTAAAGATTGGTGACATAGTGTCTCAAGGTCAAGTTTACGGTTCCGTCCAAGAAACTCATTTAATAGAACACAGGCTGACCGTTCCTCCCGGTATATCCGGTGAAGTTGTATTCGCTGCGCCCGATGGGAAATATACTTTAAGTGATGTTTTAATAAATATAAAAAATATAAAAGGACGTGTACTGCAAATTAGACAATACCAAGAATGGCCTGTCAGAATACCCAGACCAATATACGAAAGATTGCATATGGATAAGCCGTTGATAACCGGACAAAGGGTACTGGATACATTTTTCCCGATTGCAAAAGGAGGTGCTGCCGCAATACCGGGTGGATTCGGAACCGGTAAGACTATGACACAGCACCAACTTGCCAAATGGTCGGATGCCGACATTATAATATATGTCGGATGCGGAGAACGTGGAAATGAGATGACAGCGGTATTGGAGGAATTCCCCGAACTGATCGATCCTAAATCGGGCAGACCTTTAATGGACAGAACGGTTTTAATAGCAAACACTTCAAATATGCCTGTTGCGGCAAGGGAAGCTTCCATTTATACCGGAATAACCATAGCTGAATATTTCAGAGATATGGGTTATCATGTCGCAATGATGGCCGATTCTACATCCCGTTGGGCCGAGGCTTTAAGAGAGATATCGGGACGTTTAGAGGAAATGCCGGCCGAAGAGGGTTTTCCGGCATATTTACCATCCAGATTGGCCGAATTTTACGAAAGAGCGGGATATGTTACAAACTTGAATAAAACCGAGGGATCGATAACTTTGATAGGTGCGGTTTCTCCTCCCGGGGGAGAGTTTTCAGAACCTGTTACAGAGAATACCCGAAGGTTTACAGGCGTTTTTTGGGGCTTAGATAAAGGATTAGCTTATTCAAGACACTACCCTTCTGTTAATTGGTTGAAAAGTTATAGCAAATACTTGCCGGATTTAGAAGGGTGGTATTCTAAGAATATTGCCGAAGACATGATAATACTTAGAAATAAAATGATGAGGATTTTGTTGGAAGAAAACAGATTGCTTGAGATAGTTAAGTTAGTAGGTGAAGATGTGTTGCCTGACGATCAGCGATTTATCCTCGAGATTGCGGCAATGATCAGAGTGGGCTTTTTACAGCAAAACGCATTTCATAAAGAAGATACATTTGTGCCTATTAAAAAGCAATACAGGATGCTAAAAATTATTGATCTTGTTTATGAGAAAGGCTTGGAAGTACTAAAAAAAGGAATACCTGTATCAAAAATAAAAGGTGCACAATTGTATAATGAAATTATAAAAATGAAATATAACATACCTGGTGATAATAATGAAATGTTTGATAATTTACAGGATGATATTAATAGAAGGTTTACCGATTTAGGTAGACAATATGAATGAGAGGGGACAAAAGATTGAAAAGGCAATTTTTAAAACTGGATAAACTTGAAGGACCTTTATTGGTTTTGTCCGGTGTAAAAGATGCATCTTTTGACGAAATCGTAGAAATTACCGTTTCTGATGAAAAAAGACAAGGAAAAGTCGTGGCGATAGATGAAGAACGGGTAATAATCCAAGTGTTTGAAAGTACCGCAGGATTATCGATAAATAATACCGCTATAAAATTCACAGGCAATCCTTTGGAAATAACTTTGTCAAAAAACATTTTAGGACGAGTATTTAACGGAATCGGCCAACCTAAAGACGGTCTAGGGCCCGTATTCGGAGATGTGGTAAGGAATATAAACGGCATGCCTATAAATCCGGTTTCACGAGTATATCCTAGAAATTATATTCAAACCGGTTTATCTGCAATAGACGGTTTTACAACACTTATTCGCGGACAAAAATTACCTATATTTTCCGGTAGTGGGTTGCCTCATGATCGATTAGCCGCACAAATCGTAAATCAGGCAAAACTTTCGGATAAATCTGACGAGAAGTTTGCTATTGTTTTTTGTGCGATCGGTATAAAGCATACCGATGCTGATTTTTTTAGAAATGCATTTATAAAAACAGGTGTCTCAGGTAATGTGGTAATGTTTATGAATTTGGCTGACGAACCCATAGTCGAAAGGTTGGCCACCCCTCGATGTGCTTTAACGGCAGCCGAATATCTGGCATTTGATTTGGGGATGCACATACTGGTGGTTATAACCGATATGACAAATTATTGTGAAGCGTTAAGGGAACTGTCGTCATCAAGAGAGGAGGTTCCGGGAAGAAGAGGATACCCCGGGTATCTATATTCCGATTTGGCAAGTATATATGAAAGAGCCGGTATGATAAAGGGAAGTGACGGCTCGATCACTCAAATTCCTATTTTGACTATGCCAAATAATGATATAACTCACCCCATTCCCGATTTAACCGGATATATTACCGAAGGTCAAATTGTTTTAAGTGAAAACTTGGATAAGCGAGGAATTTATCCCCCGATAAACATATTGCCGTCACTTTCAAGACTGATGAAGGATGGAATCGGAGAAGGTTTTACCAGAGAAGACCACTCCGAAGTATCGAACCAGATTTTTTCCGCTTATTCAAAGGTTCAAGATATCAAAGCACTCTCACAAGTCATCGGAGAAGACGAGCTTTCTGAAATTGATAAAAAATATCTTGAGTTTGGGAAGAATTTTGAAGAGAAATTGGTTAAACAAAGATATGACGAGGATAGGAACATTATTTTATCTTTAGACTTGGTATGGGATATCATCTCTGTACTACCAAAAGAAGAATTAGAGAGAATAAAGCCTGAAACCTTAAATAAATATTACAGAGGATAGTGTTAGGCCTATGGATATATCACCTACAAAATCAAATCTGCTTAATGTTAAAGCTTCATTGGAATTAGCAAAAAAAGGGTATGAATTACTGGATCAGAAAAGAAATGTCTTGATCCGGGAAATGATGACTTTAATTGATAAAGCTAAAGAAATGGAACAGAATATAAATTTCATTTTTAAAGAAGCGTATGAAGCGTTGCAAGTGGCAAATATGACCGAAGGTATCAACACGGTTGAAAATATAGCCATGTCTATGGCTGAAGCTAAAGACTTCACAATCCTATTGAGAAGTGTCATGGGAGTTGAAGTGCCTACCGTTAAATATGATAAAAAAGCGTTAGAGCCTTCATACAGTTTTTTTAGTACCAATAATGCTTTTGATATAGCGGTAAGAAAATTCCAGGAAGTAAAATACCTGGTATATGAATTTGCCGCCATAGAAAATACGGTATATCGTCTTGCAACGGAAATTAAGAAAACACAAAAACGAGCTAACGCTTTGCATAACATTAGAATTCCTGAATTTACACAAACTGTCAAAACTATTAGGAGTATTCTTGATGAACAAGAAAGAGAAGAGTATTTTAGGTTAAAAATGGTCAAAAGAAAAAAGGCCGGACGGTAAAATAAACATACTTTTTATTAGGTCTATTTATTGTGTCTAATTATACCCCAAGCTTTTGTAAGCTCTAACACAACCAACGGAACCAAAGAAAGAAAAATTGCATTCCGGTATAATATTCCGGGTAAGCTTATCATTCCGAATGCTTCGGTTATGGGAGGAACAAAAACTACCAACACCACTAAGGCTGTTGATATGAGAGAAAATATATTTAGTTTTTTATTACTGAAAAACCCAATGGTAAATAGAGATCTATCAGACCTCATATTAAAGGAATGAACGATTTGAGTCATTGCCAGTATAATAAAAGCCATTGTCCGACCGCCTTCTACAGTTTCTGTGAATGCTTCTCCCAGTTTGAAGCCTATTAAAGTCAAAATTGCAAACATAGCTCCTTGTAAGACTATACGTATTCCTAAACCGTTGGCAAAAATACTTTCATTTTTGGGTTTAGGTTTCTTTTCCATCACATCATCTTCGGTTTTTTCCATTCCTAATGCAATTGCGGGTAGGCTGTCGGTAACAAGATTAATCCATAGAAGTTGCATTGATAAAAGCGGAGACCTTTGCCAAAAGAGCATAGATGTAAAAACAGTCAATATTTCGCCTATATTTGTACCTAATAAAAAGGCGACAACCTTTCTTATATTGGAATAAATTCCGCGGCCTTGTTTAACCGCTTCTACAATGGTTGCAAAATTATCATCCGTTAATATCATGTCAGAAGCACCTTTTGCCACATCAGTCCCTGTAATGCCCATTGCACAACCGATATCCGCGGCTTTAAGAGCCGGTGCGTCATTAACTCCGTCTCCGGTCATTGAAACCACTTCGCCTATGTTTTGCCATGCTCTAACAATTCTTATCTTATCTTCCGGAGAGACTCTCGCATAGACCGAAATATCACGTACCCGGTTACTTAATTCCAGGTCGGACATAGCAGAAAGTTCGGTTCCAGTAACCGCTTTGTCACTGCCGGTTAAAATACCTAATTCTTTGGCTATTGCAGAGGCGGTAACAACATGATCACCTGTGATCATAACCGGCTTTATTCCCGCTCTTTTACATGTTAAAACAGCATCTTTAGCTTCCGGACGAGGAGGATCTATCATACCGGTTAATCCGATGAAGACTAAATTGCTTTCCAGATCAAGAGTTGAAGGATTATTAGGTAAAATAGCTATTTCCTTTACTGCTATTGCAAGAACACGTAAAGCTTTCCGCCCCATTTCATCTGATATAATTTTTGCATCTTCAATATTACCTTTTATGCACTTGGACGCTAAAACGTCGAAAGCTCCCTTTACAGTAACAATATTTTTGCCGTCTATTTTATTTACAACCGACATAAGCTTTCGATCGGAATCAAAGGGTAATTCCGCAAGACGAGGATACATATCATTATATTCATTTTTTGGCATACCGTTTTTTAAAGCTGCCAAAACTATTGATGTTTCAGTAGGATCACCTATATGTCTTTCAGAGTCTTTATCAATTTCTACCGAGCCGTTACTACATAACATACCATGCAACAGGATAGTTTTTATATGCTCATTGTTATTCCCCTCTGTGATGTTTTTAACTTCTCCCGATATGTCCGAGTATACTTCTATTAATGTCATCCTGTTTTGAGTCAGAGTACCGGTTTTATCCGAGCATATAACAGATGCGCCGCCTAAAGTTTCAACGGCAGGAAGCTTTCTTATAATTGCATTTTTTGCAACCATTTGTTGAACACCTATTGATAATACAATAGTCACTATAGCCGGTAACCCTTCAGGGATAGCAGATACAGCGAGAGAAACCGCAATCATAAAAATTTCCAAAACATGTATACCACTAACTATACCGATAACAAAAACGATGACACACGCAACAAGTGCGATAATGCCAAGATATTTTCCTAGCTGTGCAAGTTTATCTTGTAACGGTGTTCGGGTATCTTCGGCCGTTTCCAACAAATTTGCAATTTTACCCATTTCTGTGTTCATACCTGTTGCCGTGACGAGGGCTTTTGCGCGTCCGTATGTTACACTACAACCTGAGTAAATCATATTTATTCGATCACCTAAAGATGCTTTTTCGTCCGGTTTTGAATCTGCATCTTTTTCAGAAGGAACCGACTCACCGGTTAATGCCGACTCCTCTGTTTTTAAGCTTGACGATTGTAGTAACCTTGCATCCGCAGGGATAAAGTCTCCCGCCTCTAAATTTATTATATCTCCGGGAACAAGCTCGGATGCGTTTATAATCTCCTCCTTGCCGTTTCTAATAACCTTTGCATTGGGAGAAGAAAGATTTTTTAACGCATCTAACGCTTTTTCCGCTTTGCTTTCCTGTAGAACACCCATAATCGCATTTAGTATGACAATTAAAAGAATTAAAAGAGGTTCGAAAAATTCTCTTACATTACCTTCAAAAATCGCAACTACAAAAGAGATTGCAGCTGCAATAAGCAAAATAATGATCATTACATCCTTAAACTGATCAAAAAATCGTGCTGCAATTGTTTTTTTCTTTTTTTCTCTTAACTTGTTTTCTCCGTATTCGTCTAAACGGGAAGACACTTCCTCTAAAGTTAAACCTGTAGAGGGATTAACAGATAAAAATGTTAATAAGTCTTTTATATTCGAACTGTGGGGTATCAATATTTGTTCCCTCCTATATTGCAATTTTGCTAAAAACATGTAACTTTTCATTACTATTATATTAGCCTTTAGGCAAAATTTTAATAAATAGACCGAATTTTTTGTTATTCCAAAATAATCCTACCCGGCTTTAAATATATTATAACCCAATATAACCCACAAGAACAACAATTAAGCTGTTATAAAGCCTGAATATATAATCATTTTTATCAAATAATATTTTTGTAATGAACAAATAATAACAATATTATTAATTTTTGATCTTAAGAAAGGTGGATACCCTATGATAAATTCTAAGGTCCCTAATAGACTGGCAAGTGAAAAATCTCCTTATCTGTTACAACATGCTTATAATCCTGTTGATTGGTACCCGTGGGCAACCGAAGCGTTCGAAAAAGCAAAGGTGGAAGACAAACCTGTTTTTTTAAGCATAGGTTATTCAACTTGTCATTGGTGTCATGTAATGGAAAAAGAATCTTTTGAAGATAAAGAAACGGCAAGAATACTAAATGATAATTTCGTATCGGTAAAGGTGGATCGTGAATTAAGACCGGATATAGATATTATATATATGAAGGTATGTCAAGCGTTAACCGGTTCGGGAGGATGGCCGTTAAGTGTATTTATGACTCCGGACAAAAAGCCTTTTTATGCGGGAACATATTTTCCGAAAGAATCTCAAGGACGATACCCGGGCTTTATAGACCTATTGCATAACATTTCCGACATGTGGAAAAACGATCGGACTCGGCTTATAGACGGTGCGCAGAAAACCGAGTTATTCTTAAAACAAGAAACCTCAATAAAATCTGAAAATATAGATCCACAAATTATCAACGATGTGTATGAACAAATAAAGTCATATTTTGAACCAAAGTACGGTGGATTCGGTTATGCACCTAAGTTTCCCACACCCCATTATATTTTTTTCCTGCTGCGGTATTACAAAATGACGAATGATCAAAATGCGTTAAGTATGGTGGAACACACATTGCAATCTATATATAAAGGAGGTATTTTTGATCATGTAGGATTCGGTTTTTCCAGGTATTCCACTGATAATAAATGGTTGGTTCCACATTTTGAAAAAATGCTTTATGATAATGCATTGCTTTCTATAGCTTACTCAGAATGCTTTGCTTTAACCGGAAATGAATTATACAAAGAAATAGCGGAAAAAGTGTTTCGGTATATATTAAGAGATATGACTTCGCCGGAAGGAGCGTTTTATTCCGCGGAAGATGCCGATTCGGAGGGAATTGAGGGGAAATATTACGTTTGGTCGTACAAAGAGCTGTCAAAAATTTTAAATGATAATCGATTAAAAACATTAAGCAATATTTACGATGTTTCCCCTGCAGGGAATTTTGAAGGCTTTAACATTTTAAATCTAATAAATACCGATCTGTCAAAGATAAATGAAACCGGATTAAAAAGAGAATTGGAAGATATAATTTCATCCCTTTATGACCATCGGCAAAAAAGAGTGCGTCCTTTTAAAGATACAAAGATTCTGACCTCTTGGAACGGCATGATGATTGCCGCATTGGCCATAGGAGGTAGGATATTGTCAAGAAGCGATTATATTGTGTCTGCGAAAAATGCTGTAAAGTTCATATTGAAAGCCATGACAGATGAAGACGGTAGGCTATTAAACGGGTATAAGGATGGGGTAAATTCCGCCAAAGGATATTTGGATGATTATGTTTATTTTATTTGGGGATTAAACGAATTATACAGATCTACATCCGACCCTGAATATTTGAAAAAAAGTCTGGAATTGAATGATATAACCTATAAATTGTTTTGGGATGATCAAAACGCAGGATATTATTTTTACGGAACCGATAACGAGGAATTGCTTGTTAGAGCAAAGGAACATTATGACGGTGCAGTCCCGGCCGGAAATGCGGTTGCGGCAATGAATCTTTTGACGTTTTATGAATACACCGAAGAATATAAGTTAAAAGAACAAGCTGATAAATTGTTTAAAGCTTTCGGTTCCATTATTAAAGAACAACCTGTATCGCATATTTATTTTTTAAATGCATTTATTATGACATACTACGGCACACGACAAATTGTACTAACAGGTAGAGATAAAACCGAATTACAGCGTACACGTCAGAGAATTGATAAGAAGTTTCTTCCCTTTACAACTTGTATGTTATATGACGGCAGCGACGAGTCTACCGATGTGATTCCAAGGTTGAAAAATTATTTGGTAAATGATAAAATAACTGCATATGTTTGTGAAAATTTTAATTGCCGGCAACCAACACAGGATATTAATCAAGTTGTGACAAATTTGTATTAATGCGTAAGCATTGACTGCATATAGGTAAGTTATGGATTTTTGAATATTTTTCTGTGTTATTATTGACAATGTCTTTTGTTTTATGTTATATTAATATCTGCCGTTGATGGAGAGATGGTCGAGTTGGTTTAAGGCACCGGTCTTGAAAACCGGCGTAGGCGCGAGCCTACCCTGGGTTCGAATCCCAGTCTCTCCGCCAATATATAATATATGGAGAAGTACCCAAGTAGGCTGAAGGGGGCGGTTTGCTAAACCGTTAGTAGGGGTTATATCTCTAGCGCGGGTTCGAATCCCGCCTTCTCCGCCATAAAAAATCTGAAAGCTCTTGTTATACAAGGGCTTTCAGATTTTTTACATAACTTTGGCTAATTTTAAAGACTAGTGTGTTTTATAATATGATTATTTATATTATATTTGAACCGATTGGCAAAGTCGGTTCAACGCTAAATTCTTTTAGGTGGAATCTTTTAAAAAAATCCGGTCTAAACATAATATATAAACTGATTATGCAGCAAAAAATCTATTTTACTGCAATAAAAGAACGAACATTGAAAACAAAGTACCATATGTCACGACATCGAAAATCCAAACCCGATTTATTTCAGCGCCGTTTTCAGTAAATAAGTTATTGCAGTGAAATCATAAACTATTTATGAAAACAACAATAATATGTATAATCTTTTGGTTTTATACGAAAATTATAACATGCAAAAATTTTTACGGAGGATACTTGTGAAAAAAACATTTTTATTGTTAATAATTTTTTGTACGCTGTATGTAGCCGGATGTGATGCTCAGAATCAAAACGTACAGATTGCCAATTTGGAAAGTCAGATAAAACACTTAGAAAGTGAAGTCGATCGCTTAAAAGATGAAAATGAGGAATTAAGGCGTCAAGAGAATGTAAACGGTGACGGTTAAGCTTTAACAAGGAACGGTTGATTAATTGAAATAATCTGCTGTGTTTAGCACTGCTCAATCGGGAACTTTGTCAGTTTTGCATAATAATATTCTTTAAGAGAATAATAACCATTAACATTCTTTGAATTTAAGGCGGTACCAATGAGTGATTATTTAAAAAAACAAAGATTAACTTTATCAGAGTGTATATTGTTATATATAGTGTTCACATATGCGCCTACAACAAGATTGATTACACAGTTAACCATCGAAACTGCGCATGAGGCTGCATGGCTTATACCTTTGATAAGCTGTATCATATATGTACCTCTTATAGCGGTTGTAGTTACACTAATGAAAAAGTTTGAAGGCCGTTCATATGCGGATATAATGAGTAATGTGTTCGGTAACCCCTTGGCTAAAGTTATTACCATTGTCTTGACGGTATATTTAATTTTATTAATGGCTTTATATATAAGGTACTCAACAGACCAATTAACATCCACAATATATACCGGAACCGATTATCGAATCTTTTTGTTTTTCGGTATTTTATCGATTTTCATCATACTTAGATCCGGGATAGCTGTCGTAGGTAGAATGAATAAGATAGTGTTCGTCTTATTGTTAGTTCAATTTTTGTTACTTTTAGTACTTTTGCTTAATGATATTAAGATAGAAAATGTAACGCCTATATATGTACGGGATTTTTCTCAATTTTTTACCGGGTCTTTTTATGTTACAGCGATAATGGGATATGTTTCATTCCTTCTTATATTTAACGATAAAATTATATTACACGATAAAATTAACAGAGAATTTATCAGAGCGGGTATATTTTTAATTACAGCCTCAACATTGATAATCTTTTGGACATTAGCTATTTTTGGATGGAATGTGACGGAAAAGCTAAACTATCCGTTTTTCCAAGCGATAAAAGGTGTTATTGTTTTAAACAAGGTAACAGGTATGGAAGCCTTATTTATGTCTTTTTGGTTATTAGCCGAATTCATTAATATATCATTTTTTTGTTATTGTATATTACATTTGTTAAGAGGTATTTTAAAAATTAAAGATGAGCTACCGTTATTTTCTGTGTTTTTAATTTTTATGTTTTTCTTTTCTCAAATTTTTAGCAGTAATATTGTAGAGTTACAGACATTTTCACGACAAATTGCTGTACCTGTGAATAATATACTTGCCGTAGGGTTGCCTTTTGCAGTCTACTTGACGGCAAAAGCGAGAAAAATAATTTAGGTGAGTTTATTTATGATATAAAAGAAAGGATATAAAAATTGTGAATGATCAAAAAGTTCAAGAAATGAAAATCAATTTGGAAAATATAAAAAGTATCTTTGATTGCCATGACGACGTTAAATATAAAACCTGTCAGGTCCGTGGTGAACCCACACTGAAAGTGGTATTGATCTATGTTGACGGATTGGTAAATCAGCAATCAATTAATGTTGATATTTTAAAGCCTTTAAACGAAAACACACTGTTTAAAAGGGCTGTTACAATGTACGAAGTTTACAACATTGCCATGGACGGTGGAGTATATCACGGGTCAATGGTTGAAATAGATGAAATGGAAAAATTACTTAGCACTTTATTAGCAGGATTTACAATAATTTTATTTGAAGATATAGAAAAAGCGTTGGCTTTTGAAACCAAGGGCTTTGAAAAACGATCGGTTTCATCAGGTCAAGAAGAGAACACATACAAATCACCCAAAGACTCTTTTATTGAAAACAGTAGAACCAATGTCTCTTTAATAAGACAAAAAATTAAGAGCAGGCACTTGGCGGTATATGAAACCGATATTGGAATTCAAAGTAACACAACCGTAAGTGTTATATACATGAATAATATATGTAACCAAGAGTTTGTTAAAGCTGTAAAGGAGAGGATAGATAAAATAAATCAGGGAGATATTTTATCGTTGCAAGATGTTTATGAAAATATTGTAGAGCATAAATACACAATGTTTCCACAAGCTAAAAGTACCGAGAGTCCGTCAGCAGTATGTGCAAGTTTGATGGAAGGAAAAGTTGCGGTTATTATGAACGGTATCCCGTATGCATTTATATTACCAACGGTTTTCGGAGATTTATTTCATTCACCTTTTGATTATAATATAAATTTTGCTTTGGCGTCTTTTTTCAGATTGCTCAGGTATTCATGTTTTGTCCTTACACTGCTTTTACCGGGCATATATGTTGCCATTACCGAGTACCACCCTGAAATGATACCGTTTGCTTTACTAACGGCTATAGGTGCGGCCAAAATCGGAACACCCTTTAATACGGTGATGGAAATACTGATCATGAGTTTTACATTTTATATATTAATACAAGCAAGTATGCAGATACCCTCTGTAATGGGTTCGGCAATTTCCATAGTAGGCGGTATCGTTTTGGGACAAGCGGCGGTACAGGCACAGTTGGTTTCACCCGGTGTTATTGTTGTTATTGCGGCTGCATCAATTGCCGCTTTGGCTGTTCCTAACAAAGATTCTAATTTTGCGGTATGGATATGGCAAGGTTTCATAACCATAGCATCGGCGGTACTGGGGTTATACGGATTGGCTTCCGGATTGATTCTATTGTTATACAGTTTAGCCAGATTGGAATGTTTAGGAGTTTCATATCTGGCTCCCTATGTAAACCCTACAAAAATACAGCTTGAAGACTCGTTCATTAGGTTTCCGTTAAGTGCAATCAATAGAAGACCGTCTTATCTCAACCCTAAAAATAAGGAAAGGAAAAAATAAAGCAGTGCGAAGATTGTGCATTTTTATAACGATATTTATATCATTTTTACTTGTAAGCTGTAATGAAATGCCTAACCGCATACCTATCGAGCAACTTCAACCTATACTTGTGGTTGGTGTAGATACAAAAGATGATATGGTGGAACTTACCGTAATGTGCATTACAACAAAACCCGGTGCCGAAGGAGGTGGAGGGGAAGAAGGTGTTAAGATATACGAGGCCGAAGGTAAGACTATTTTTGAAGCCAAGAGGAAAATGCACACATATGCGGATAAGCATTTGACTTGGGTACATTTGCAGTACATTATAATAGGTGACGAAGCGGCAAAAAACGGTATATCGGAATTTCTAGATTTTTTTATGAGAAATCATGAAAACAGGCTGTCAGATTTTTTAGTGGTAGCAAAAAACTCTACGGCTCGTGAATTTATAAAAAATACCGATACGGTAAACCCGAGTATGGATGATAAAATAAAATATCTGTTTGACGACGACAAGATGATGTCGATCGCTAAAGAAATGAGCATAAAAGATTATTTAAGGAGATACCATTCCGAAGGATATCATGTATTACTCCCTTGTCTTGTAACTACTGAAAAAACAACAGACGAATCACCAGAAAAAGAAGGTGGTTCTTCTAAAAAAGATATTAAATTGGACGGTTATGCTATTTTTAATCATAATGCCGAATTAATTGAGTATGCACCCATTGAATATTCCAGAGGTATTAATTGGATTATTAATGAAATAAGATCGACACCTATAGTTATCGATACTGTAGACGGAGCGAGATTATCGGTGGAAGTAACTCATTCTAGAACAAAGGTTAAATTATCAAGAGATTATAAAACCGTTAATATAGATATCAGAGTAAATTTTAACATACCGGAGTATACCGGAGGCATAAGATTATTTGATCTTAATCATATCGAAATAATAGAAGATAAAGTGCAGGAAATAATTAAAAAAGAAGTCATTGACACTATGAAATATCTGCAAAACATTAATTCCGATGTAACAGGATTAGGAAATATATATTACAGGCAATATCCCAATGAGTGGTCTTTAATCAAGTATAAATGGCATGATATATTTAAGGAGCTTGAAGTCGATGTGAAAGTGATATCAAATTTAAGGAATACTTATAATATAGTCGATCCCATAAAATTGAGGTAATGAATAGGTACTTTATATTTTTCGGTATTTATTAAAAAGAGGTGATAAATTGATAATACTTATATTTGTTTTGATAATAACTAGCATTTTTGAAATACGAAAAATGATTAAATCGGGAGACAAAAAACATATTGTATATTATGTTTCTTTATCTGTCATAACAGTTGTTCTAGGACTCATGGTAATTTATGACATATTTGAAAGAAGCCTGTGTTATTCCATATTTAAGGTACTAGGTATAAATCCGTGATATAAAATGCTAAAAACAATAACTTCACTAATACGGTTTGGGTTGGATTTACAATGTCGCGGCATAAGGTATAATTTTTCCGACTTTGGTTCAATGTTCGTTAGTTAATTGCAATAAAACCGGTTTTTGCAATTAAGGCCTTTTAATAATTTTTTGAAAAACTAATATCTGGCGAGACCCTATCAAAGATAGACTTTAATTTTTCATTTTACTATTTTTCTTGATTCAAAAAAAATACTTGACATATGAAACCGTACAGTCATATAATATATAAAATTATAGTTTGCGAGGTAACTAACAAGATGTTAACCTGTTTGCCCACAATTAAATTAAACGCTTTATATATGTTCCGTAGCTTTTTTTGCTTCGGTTTTTTTGCGTTTTTTAAATTTACCACCGGGCGAATCAGGACACCGTAATGCTAAGTACACGGATATAAGCGGGAGGCTGATTCAGCCCCCGCTTTTTTAGTACGTATAATTTGATACGGATTGTTTTTTTTTGAAAAAAGAAAAATAAAAAAAGGAGGAACGATTTATGATATTGGTATTAAAACCTAAAACTGAAGAAGATAAGATATTGGAGTTGATGAAAACCCTGGAAAATGAAAACATCAGGGTGGAAAGAACTAAAGGTGTAGATTACACAATCCTTGCTTTAATTGGTGATACCAGAACGGTAAACGAAGGAAGTATAGAAAGTTCGGGAATCGTACACAGATTAATCCGAGTACAAGAACCTTACAAACAGGTAAACAGACTTTTCCATCCGGATAACTCGACAGTTAAAGTGGGTGATTGTGAAATAGGAGGTAAAGAATTCACAATGATTGCAGGGCCTTGTTCGGTAGAAAGTGAGGAACAATTACTGGCGGTTGCACACGAAGTGAAAAAATCCGGTGCTAAATTCTTAAGAGGAGGTGCTTTCAAACCTCGAACTTCACCATATAGCTTCCAAGGACTTGGAAGTAAAGGGCTTGAGCTTCTTAAACTGGCAAAAAAAGAAACCGGTCTTTATATAGTATCAGAGTTATTATCGGTTGATTGGCTTGAAAGATTTGTTGAAGATGTTGATATAATACAAATAGGTGCACGTAATATGCAAAATTTTTCTTTGTTAAAGGAATTAGGGCGAACCGACAAACCTGTTATCCTAAAGCGTGGATTATCGGCAACCATGGAAGAATGGTTAATGTCCGCCGAGTATATCATATCTGAGGGTAATAAGAATGTAATTCTCTGTGAGAGAGGAATCAGAACATTTGAAAATTATACAAGAAACACTTTTGATGTAAGTGCCATACCCATGGTTAAGCATTATAGCCATCTTCCGGTCCTGGCAGACCCCAGTCACGCAACCGGTCTTTGGTGGATGGTGGAACCATTGGCGAAAGCTGCAGTTGTGGCCGGAGCCGACGGATTAATGATTGAAGTTCATCCTAATCCTGCTATGGCATTATCAGACGGTGCTCAATCGCTGAAACCGGAAACATATAGAAACTTAATGAATGAAATAAATATATTGCTTGATAGAACCGGAAAAAATGCCGAAGAATTGAAACAATAATATATATGATTGGTATCTATATGATAAAATGAGACAAATCGGCAGTTAACGTTTTTGAAGATGAGACTGATAGGGAGGTATCGAAAAATGAAAAGGACGGAGCATCTTGAAATTAATACCCAAAACCATGTTTCTAATGTTTATATAGGACCTAAGATATTTAAGTGTATTCCAAAGTATGTTCGAAAATCTTTTCTTGGTTCAAAGGTGTTAATAGTAACCGATCGCAATGTTGACAGCTTTTATGGCGAACAGATTTTACAAAACATGAAAGAGGAAGGAATACTTGTTACAAAACTGATATTACCGCCGGGTGAGAAGTCAAAATCCGTATCAGGATTGCTTAGTGTTTATGATGAATTGGGTAAAAACGGTTTTTTACGAAATGATCTGATAATGGCTTTAGGGGGAGGAGTCATCGGTGATTTAGCCGGTTTTGCAGCTGCAACATGGCAGCGAGGAATGGGTTTGGTACAGGTTCCTACAACATTATTAGCACAGATAGACAGCAGTATCGGCGGGAAAACGGCGATAGATCTGAAATGGGGTAAGAATATGGTTGGAGCTTTTAAGCAACCCGATCTTGTTTGTATAGATCCTGAACTGTTACTTACATTGGATTGTCCTAACTTCTCATCAGGTATGGCCGAAATGATAAAATACGCATGTATATGGGATCCCGAAATGTTCGAAATTTTAAAAACACGAAGCGATTGTATTACAGAATATCTTACCGATTTGATTTTTAAGTCTTGTAGTGTAAAGAAACAGGTAGTGGAGGAAGATACGGAAGATAACGGAAAAAGGATGATATTAAATTTTGGGCACACCATAGCACATGTTTTAGAGAGTTTGTCAGGTTATGAAAATTTATCTCATGGTTTTGCAGTTGCAATAGGTATGGTGGAAATAATGAGGCGAGCTGAAGTTAACGGATTAGTCCGGTCGGGTATTGCAGAAGAATTGGCATATGTTTGCAATCTTTATGATCTTCCTACCGAGATGCCTCAAATAAATCGCCAATCGGCGGCTGAGTTTGTTCTAAGAGACAAAAAGGCGAGAAAGGGGAAAATTAACCTGGTTTTACTAAATGAAATAGGTTCGTGTTTTATATATAAAACGGAAATTGATAAAGTCGTAAAATTTTTAGGATGGTGTGATTAATATGAAATTAAAACTTACGCCTCAAAAATTGGCAGGTCAAATAACTGTGCCTCCTTCTAAAAGCCAAGCGCACAGACTGCTTATGGCAACTGTTCCTTTGAGGGGAGAATGTGTCATAAATAATATAAGTTTGTCAGATGATATAAAAGCGACTTTGAATGTTCTTACCGCATTAGGTAAGGAAGTTGATATATGTAAAGATAAAAACTCTTTGTTAATAAAAAACGGTATCGGAACTGTCAAACCCTTGCCGGTAATAGACTGTAAAGAATCAGGATCCACTTTGAGATTTGCTATCCCCATGGCGTTGGCAGTTAATAAAGGTGCGATATTTACAGGGGAAGGACGGTTGGGAGAAAGACCGCTGACACCTTACAAAGATATATTTGAGAAAAACGGTATAACTTGGAGTACGGCGGAAAAAGGTTTTCCTTTGACGGTCGCAGGCAACCTCAATGCAGGTGTATATCGATTACCGGGTAATCTGAGTTCTCAATTTGTAACAGGTTTGTTGATGGCTTTGCCATTGATACCCGGAGATTCGGTTATTGAGATTGACGGTCCTTTAGAGTCCGCACCGTATGTTGACATTACTTTGGATGTTTTAAAAAAATTCGGTATAAATATAATCGAAAAGGAAGCCGGGCAAAGGTATTTTATACCTGGAAACAGCACTTATAAGCAAACTGAAGTTACCGTTGAAGGAGATTGGTCTCAGGCGGCCTTTCATATAGCTGCGGGGATACTTGGTAACGGTGTAACCATATTAGGTCTTGATCAAAATTCCTGTCAAGGGGATAAAGTGATTTTGGATTTTGTTAAACGGATGGGAGCTGATATAGGTTTTCATGACCGAACTTTATATGTTAATCCATCAAAATTAACCGGTTGTGATTTAAATATTACAAATTGTCCGGACCTGGCGCCTGTCTTATGTTTGTTATGTGCTTTAGCTAAGGGAAGAAGTAGAATAACAGGCGCAGGGAGACTTCGTATAAAAGAATCCGACAGAATAGAGTCTATAACAGGTGTTCTTAGAAAATTAGGAGCGGATGCTAAAACTACTGATGAAGGTTTTGAGTTTAACGGTGTTGCAGGCTTGCATGGCTCCGATGTATCAAGTTACGGTGATCATAGGATTGCAATGATGGCTGCCATAGCGGTTAGTGCATGTTGCAACTCCTTTATGTTGGAGGGTGGCGATGCTATAAACAAATCGTATCCGGAATTTTGGGATGATTATAAGAAGCTTGGAGGGAAAGCTTTATGAGTAGCCAGTGGGGTACTAATTTAAAGATATCGATATTTGGAGAATCTCATGGAAAAGGAATAGGTGTTATCTTAGACGGAGTTCCTCCGGGAATAAAACCGGATATGGAAGAAATAAATTTTCAAATGGGACGCCGGGCGCCTGCCGGGAATAGATTGGCTACAAAAAGGCAGGAGAAAGATACGGTTGAAATACTAAGTGGAATATATAACGGTTATACAACAGGGACCCCGGTTTGTGCGGTGATTTATAACAGTGATACACGTTCTGAAGATTATGGGAAGCTTGAAGATATACCTAGACCCGGGCATGCCGATTATACCGGCAAAGTACGTTATAGAGGATATAACGATCATAGAGGCGGAGGACATTTTTCAGGAAGATTAACCGCACCTTTGGTTTTTGCAGGCGCATTGGCTGAACAGATGTTAAAAGAAAAAGGAATTGTGATAGGTGCGTATATTAAAAGTATAGCTGATGTTGAAAGTGAACCTTTGGATCTTACCAATGTTTCCGAAGATGTAATAAGGAACTTTAAGCTGCAAGCATTACCCGTATTAGGCAAGTGTACCGCAAAGAGAATAGAAGATACCGTATCTCAAGTGAGGTCGCAAGGAGATTCTGTAGGGGGTGAAATAACCTGTGTGGCGCTAGGAGTTCCCGCAGGTATAGGAAGTCCTATATTTGATGCTTTAGAAAGTAAAATCGCTTCACTTGTTTTTTCGGTTCCGGCCGTAAAAGGTATTTCTTTTGGTGCAGGTTTTGATATAACTAAAATGAAAGGTACCTGTGCAAACGATCCGTATCGCATCAAAGACGGGAAGGTGGTAATGGAGACAAATAATAACGGTGGTATATTGGGTGGTATAACCGTCGGAATGCCAATTATATTTACAACGGCGATAAAGCCCGTTCCATCAATATATAAACCACAGAAATCTGTTAATCTTCAGACTATGGAAGACACTGAAATCACGGTGAAAGGAAGACATGATCCTTGTATTGTGCCTAGGGCGGTTCCTGTCATTGAAGCGTGTTGCGCATTATGTTTGGTGGATGCCTGGATGGATGTAATAAAGTGGAGGTGAATTTTTGAGTAATAAAAAAATTGTATATCCGGGTGTTCCCGGATCGTACACAGAGGAAGCGGCTTTAAAATATTTCGGTGTTGACAATGATTTTACAGGAAAACCCGGCTTTGAAGAAGTAACCGATACTTTATTGAAATCTAAGGCCGATTATGCTGTGTTACCGATTGAGAATTCATCTACAGGAAGTATTAATCAGGTTGTTGACTTGATACGTGAAAAGGATCTATATATCACCGGTGAAATAGTTAAAAGGATAGAACATTACTTACTGGGCGTGCAGGGTGCGGAATTGAATACTGTAAAAAAAGTCAAATCTCATCCACAAGGCTTGGAACAGTGCGGTCGGTACTTAAAAGCAAAAGCATGGGAACTGGAAACAAGCTCCAATACGGCTATTGCGGCAAAGGACGTATCTCAAAAAGGAGATAAAGCATTAGCGGCTATAGCGTCAAAAAGAGCCGCTTTAATATACGGATTAACTATATTGGATTCGAACATACACGATAACAGTAATAATTTTACCAGATTTGCAGTGTTATCTTTGTCTCATCAAAAAATACCGTATGCGGATAAAATAAGCCTTGTTTTTATTGTAAAAAACATACCGGGATCTTTATATTCGGCAATACAAGGGTTTGCAGATAACAATGTCAACTTGATAAAGCTGGAATCCAGGCCCATATGGACCGAGCCTTGGCATTACTTTTTCCACATGGATCTAGAAGGAAACCCCGATGATTCGAATGTGAAGAAAGCGCTGTGCCATCTGGAGATTTATTGCAAATCATATAGAATATTAGGAAACTATAGAAAGTATACAGAAATATATTGAGGTGGTTCTATGTTTAATAATTTGTTCGGACTTATAGGATTTCCACTGGGTCACAGCTACTCACCCATGATACACCGGGCGATTTTCAAATATACCGAAATAAAAGGTGATTATATGCTGCACCAGATTAATTCCCGAGAAATACGGCACTTTTTAAAAACGTTAAAAATAAGAGGAATATCCGGAATTAATGTTACCATACCGTATAAGCAGCTTGTGATACCCTATATGGACAAAATATCTTGTGAAGCCTTGAAAATAGGAGCTGTAAACACCATTAAACCGGATTCAACCGGATTATCCGGGTATAACACCGATTATAAAGGGTTTACCGATACATTGGAACGGGACAGTATAAAAGTGGCAGGTGGCAATGTATTGATATTAGGAGATGGAGGTTCCGCACGTACCGTTTACACCTGTATGTCGGATTTGCATGTGTCAACTATTTATATGGCGACCAGAAAAAAAGCGGATGAAGTTCAAAATATATTTGACAAAGCAAAAATAATAACATATGAAGATGTTTACGATTTAAATAGTTTGAAATTAACTGTAAATTGCACTCCGGTGGGAATGTATCCTAATAATGAAGAATCTCCTTTAAATGAGAGTCGAATTCCTCCTATGGATGCGCTGGTTGATTTAATATATAATCCTGCAAAGACCCGATTAATGAAAACGGTGGAAAAAAAGTGCGGCAGAGTTGTCAACGGATTATATATGCTTGTATCTCAAGCGGTAGCCGCACAAGAAATTTGGATGGATAAAAAAATAGACACAGAAATCACAAGTAAAGTATACGAGGAAGTTAAAATGATGTGTACTTTTTAGGCGTTATATGGAGGAATTATGAAAATTTTGGTATTAAACGGACCTAATTTAAATATGTTAGGTGTCAGAGAGCCTGAAATATATGGTAAAACAGGATATGATACATTGTGTAAAAGCATATATGAAGAAGCCGGAGTGCTTGGTATTGACGTAGAGATACATCAGAGTAATTATGAAGGAAAATTAATTGATCTGATACAACAAGCGTATGGTGCATTTGACGGTATTGTTATTAATCCTGCAGCATATACTCATTATAGTATAGCTTTATTGGACGCGTTAAAAGCCGTAGGGTTGCCTGCCGTTGAAGTCCATATCAGTGATATACACAAAAGAGAAGATTTCAGGAGGCATTCGGTCACAGCATCGGCGTGTATAGGACAAATCTACGGTAAAGGTATAAAAGGGTATGCCATAGCGCTAAATATGGTAAAAGAATATATAGAAAAAAATAAATAATAAGATTTTACTGCGAAAAAGAGTTATTGCGGTAGAATCATAACGATAAACCGGTTAAAAAACGTTACAAATAAAAGGGGTATAAAACCCCCTGTAAGTAAGAGCTATCATTTGGTACTAATGCAAAATGTAAGATTTATTGTTGCTCCGGTTGATCTGAAATAGCAAATATAAACGAACATTCTACCGCTAATTCTCCGTCAACTGTAGCTCTCCCTTTTCCGGTTCCTATATTTTTGTATAGACTCTCGATTTCAGCGTCTATAACTATAACATCGCCCGGAATTACTTTTTTAACAAATTTAGCATTTTTAATTTTTCCTAAAAACGCCAGCTTTCCCTTCATTTCGTCCATTGTCAGTAAGGCAACGGCGCCTGTTTGAGCTACCGCTTCAAGCATTAATACTCCCGGCATTATTTTTGTGTCCTTAAAATGTCCCATAAAAAACCATTCGTTTCCACTTACAGCTTTTCTTGATACCGCTCTTTTACCTATTTCCAACTCGTCAATTCTATCAATTAACAAAAAGGGTTCTCTATGGGGAAGTATTTTTTTTATTTCTTCAATACCAAGCATTATTTTATCTACACTCCTTTCTTGAACAATAAAGAACTGTTATGTCCCCCGAATCCGAATGAGTTCGATAAAGCGTATTGTGTATTCATTGTTCTTCTACAGCCTTTAACATAGTCGAGATCGCATCCTTCGCCTTCTTTAATCAAACCCATAGTAGGAGGAGCGATATTATTTTGTAATGCTTTAAGCGTCAATACCGCTTCTAAAGCTCCCGCGGCACCTAGCATATGTGCAGTCATAGACTTGGTTGAACTCACAAGCAGGGATTTACTGTGTTCTCCGAAGCATTTTTTAATAGCTGTTGATTCAATACTGTCGTTTAGCGGTGTACCGGTGCCATGAGCATTGATATATCCAACCTGTTCTTTTTGTATGCCGGCGTCGTTTATAGCCAGCTCCATGGCGCGTGCGGCATATGTACCCTCACTAAAAGGTGCGGTAACATGGTATGCGTCACATGTTTGACCGAAGCCGGCAATTTCTCCGTATATGATAGCATTACGTCTTAATGCCGATTCTTCACTTTCTAATAGTAAGAAGGCGGCGCCTTCACCCATAACAAAGCCTTGTCTTTCTTCGTCAAAGGGAATACACGCTCTGGCAGGGTCGGTACTTTCTGATAAAGCTTGCATTTGGTGAAAACCCTGTACGGCTAAATCATTTAAAACAGCCTCCGTACCTCCGACGAGAACCGCATCCAAACGCCCTTCTTTTATTGCGTAATAAGCCTGTCCTATGGCGTCGGTGCCTGAAGAACAAGCGGATACTATACCGTAACACGGTCCGTGAAGCCCTAATTTTATAGCAATCATGCCTGCAGCTATATTTATAATGGTTTTCGGTATGAACATAGGTGAAACACCAAGTGAACCTTGGCTACACAATAAACGATCTTGCTCACATATAGTTTCCAGGCCTCCCATACCACTTCCTAAAAAAACTCCTACACGTTCACTATCAAAATCTTCTTCTTTTATATTTGCATTACTCCAAGCCTCATAAGCTGCGGTGATGGCAAATTGGGTGAACAAATCAAGGCGACGGGCTTCCCTTTTACTAACAGGTAACACCGATTCTAAATCTTTTACCTCACCCGCTACCGTTATTCCCGTAAGCCCGGTGTCAAACCTTGTAGCCGTACTTATACCGCACACTCCGTTTGCGGCCGATTTAAACGCTATTTCCACATTGTTACCTATAGGACATATCGTCCCCATTCCGGTAACCGTCACTTTGTTTTTCATATAATGAACTCTCCTATCCCTTTACATTACCATTCCACCGTCTACAACGATTACCTGCCCTGTAATATATGAAGCGGCATCACTGCATAAAAAGCCGACCACGCCTGCAATATCCTCCGGTGTGCCGAATCTTTTCAGAGGTATATGATCCAGCATGGTTTTCTTGATCTCATCGCTTAAGCTTTCGGTCATGGCTGTTTGTACATATCCCGGAGCCACAACGTTCACACAAATACCCCTTCTGGCCGTTTCTTTCGCACATGATTTACTGAACCCGATAATAGCAGCCTTTGAAGCCGCATAATTGGCTTGACCGATGTTGCCGGTAATTCCCACAATAGATGAAATATTAATTATACGTCCTTCCCGGGCTTTTAGCAGGTATGACAGAGCCTCTCTTGTACAATAAAAACAGCTGTTAAGATTCGCATTCATAACTTTTTCAAATTGTTCGTCCTTCATGCGCATCAACAAAGTATCATCTGTTAATCCTGCGTTGTTTATCAATGCGTATAATCCACCCAACTCTTTTATGCAAGTATCAACCACATATTTACAGTCGGCTGCTTTCGACAAATCTCCTTTGATCAATACGGCTTTTTGAGTTGTCGTTTCGCTTATAGTTTTTTTCAATTCCACAGCTTTAGCTTCGTTACTTCTATAATGTATACCGATATCATATCCTGAACGTGCCAATTCTAAAGCCACGGCTTCTCCGATCCCACCGGACGCTCCTGTAACCAATGCTGTTTTTGCCAACTTTCCCACACTCCTGACTATTTTTATGTTATCAAAGGGTATCCGTGTCGTTAAGAATGACCCGGTAGTATATTCCTTTTGACATATTTTATTATAAAGTTTTAGATTCGGTTATTTCAACGCTTATTGGTAAGTTTCAGCTAAATTCAAAATACCTGAACCCATAGTTCGGAATATGTCTGTGTCGAATAATTCTTTAATTATTTCTTCGGTGGTTTGCACCTTATCCAGCAAGCATGCACACTGTCCGGACATAACCGAACCTTCCCTGACATCTCCGTCAACAACCGCTTTACGTAAAGATCCTTCGCCGAGTTTTTCTATTTTCTCAGCTGCGTTTTCTTCAAATTCAAGAGCGGACATTTTTCTGCTAAGGTTATTTCTCAATATACGCACAGGGTGCCCTGTCACTCTTCCGGTAACACGGCTGTCAATATCTTTGGACTTGATTATTTTTTCTTTATAATTAATGTGAGCGTTACAGTCTGTAGATAAAATAAATCTTGTGCCTACCTGAACACCTGATGCGCCAAGACAAAATGCAGCGGCTACGGAATTTGCATCACAAATGCCCCCTGCCGCGACAACCGGAATAGAAACCGAACGTACAATATCCGGTGTAAGAACCATAGAAGTCATCTCTCCTATATGTCCGCCGGCTTCACATCCTTCGGCTATTACAAAATCGACTCCCGTTTTTTCCATCATTATTGCCAATGCACTACTCGCTACGACAGGAGCCGTAATAATACCGTTTTCTTTCCAAGCTTTAATGTACTTTCCGGGGTTTCCCGCACCTGTTATAACCACCGGTACTTTTTCCTCCGAAGCTAAAGCCGCTATTTCGTCGGCATACGGGCTTAACAGCATTATGTTCAGTCCGAAAGGACGGTCGGTTTTTGTTCTTATAAGACGAATTTGTTCCTTAACCCATGAAGTCGGAGCATTACCGGCTGCGATCACGCCCAAACCCCCTGCGTTCGATACCGATGCAGCTAAGCATGCATCGGATATCCAAGCCATACCTCCTTGTATTAAGGGATACTTTGTCTTTAAAATTCTTGTTAAACTGTTAAATTTACTTTGCATTTTTCTTTTCCTCTAAGAAAGAAACCAAGTCACCTACTGTTTGGATATTTTCCAATTCTTCATTTTCAATTTTGATATTTGTAGCTTTTTCTAATTCGATTAGCATTTCCACCATATCCAAAGAGTCCATTGTGAAATCGTCAGAAAACGATTTGTCTTTGGTGATCTCTTCCCTTGTTAAGTCCAATTGATCCATTAATATTTTTGTTACTATTTCTTTCATGATAAATCCTCCGTTAAATTAAATATATGTTTTTGAGTTTATATATCAAGTGTCCAGTCAACAACAACGCCACCCCATGTCAATCCCGAACCGAAACCGACCAAGGCGAGTCTGTCACCCGACACAAGCCATCCTTGATTGTAAGCGTCCCATAAAGCCAGCGGGATACTGGCTGAAGAAGTATTGGCAAAACGGGATAAATTTAAAAAGAATTGGTCTTGTTTAAAACCCGTTATTCGTGATACATAATCTATTATTCTGGTATTTGCCTGATGAGGTATGATTTTATTAAAAGGTTTGTCTCCACATTTTTCTTTTAGGTACTCCAATGTGGTTGCCAGAACTTCAGATGCAAATTCAAATACTTCTCTGCCTTTCATTTGAAGTTTATCGTTTTGTTCTTTATCATATACATGCCAAGGCGTATCGTCAAGTTTGTTTTTTATTACCAAAACGTCGTTCGTGTCGCTTTTGCCCATTAAAAGTGGGTAATTTAAACAAGCGGTCTTACTTTTTTTTAAGACTACGGCTCCTGCACCGTCACCGAACAAAACACACGATGCTCGATCCGACCAGTTTATTTTTCTTGAAAGCCCTTCTCCGGAAACCACTAAAGCCGTATCAACGGCTAATGTATCCATTAAGGAAGCGGCACTTACAAGGGCATATATAAAGCCCGTACATCCCGCGGAAAGATCAAAGGCCGGGCCGTAAGGCAAGCCCAAGGATTTTTGAATACAGCCCGCCAAGGAAGGTGTTATATAATCGGATGATAAAGTACATGCAACTGTCATACCTATTTCATCGGGCGTTACACCTGCCGAATCCAAAGCGTTCATACAAGCTTTTATACTAATGGATACAATACTATCATCTGTTAGTATATGTCTTTGTTGTATGCCGGTCCTTTGTTTTATCCATTCGTCACTGGTATCGACCACATCTTCCATCATTTTATTCGTAATAATCGTTTTCGGTAATCCTTCACCGATTCCCGCAATTTTTACCGGTGCTATCAATTTATGAACATCCTTTCATCTGCAAATATTTTGTGTGTCTTTGCTCTATCAATTCGTTAGAAGACAATTTTCTCAATTCGCGTATATTTTCTTCTAATATTTTTTTCAGTTCAAAAATTGTATCATCCATATTATCTTTACAGAAATTCTCATTTTCTGATATCAAATAATCAGCCATTTCAAAATTGTACAAATCTTTTGCGGTAAGTTTTAAACTGTCTGCGGCATCAGGTGCCAATGAACTGTCTTTAAAAAGTATTGACGCACATCCCTCCGGTGATATAACGGAAAAATAGCTGTTTTCCAGCATTATTAACCTGTCGGATAATGTTAATGCCAAAGCGCCGCCACTACCTCCTTCTCCTATTATTACCGAGATTACAGGAACCTTAAGTGTAGCCATAACATTTAAGTGTTGTGCAATAATAAGACCTTGCCCTCTTTCTTCGGCTTCGACTCCGCAAAAAGCTCCGGGTGTATCTACAAAACAAATAACCGGACGATTGAACTTTTCCGCTTGTCGTAACGCTCTTATTGATTTCCTATATCCTTCGGGGTGAGGCATGCCAAAATTACAAGTCATTCTTTCAGGTAATGTATGACCTTTTTGTTGTCCTATAACCGTAACCGGTATTCCGTCGAACCAAGCGATGGAAGTGATGATAGACGAATCATCTCCGAAACATCTGTCACCTTTTAATTCAAAGTGGTTTTCAAATAATTTATCCATATATTCCCTTGCTTGGGGTCGGTTTTGCATCCTCGCTCTTTTAACACATTCCCATGCGCTTTCATAGTTCCTAGAAAGCGGAAAAACTTTCTGAGAGGGTTGATTATTTAACCTTGCTTCGTTTGATATAGCTTCCATAATTTAATTCTCCTTTCTAATATCCGCCGCATCCTTGTTGTGGAACGCAAGCAACTGATAAAGAGTATCTTTCAGTTCCGGTCTTGGAACGATTCTGTCAATAATTCCGTGTTCATATAAATATTCCGATGTTTGAAATCCTTCGGGCAATGTTTTATTAACTGTTTGTTGTATGACTCTAGGTCCTGCAAAACCTATTAAAGCGTTAGGTTCGGCCAGTATTACATCTCCTTGCATGGCAAAACTTGCCGTTACTCCACCGGTAGTGGGATTTGTTAATACACTTACATATAAAAGACCCGCTTCACTATGTTTTGACAAAGCAATGGTAGTTCTCGACATTTGAAGAAGAGAATACATTCCTTCTTGCATTCGGGCGCCTCCGGAGGAACAAAATATTACTACCGGTAGATTGTTTTCAGTAGCATATTCGGTCATTCGAACTATTTTTTCTCCTACTGTGGTTCCCATACTGCCCATCATAAAATATGAGTCCATAACAGCTATAGCGGTCTTTTGACCTTTTACAGTACAATAACCCGTAACGATAGCTTCAGGTAAATTTGCCGCTTGACGCGCTTTGGTGACCTTTTGTTGATATTCGGGGAATCTTAGGGGATCTTTGGTTTTCAAATCTCTGTCAAGTTCTGTAAAACTGCCGGGATCCGCTGTCATTGCTATTCTTCTGCGAGCCGGCATTCGGTACAGATAGCCGCAATAAGGACAAGTAGAGTGGTTGGCATATGTTATTTCAGCCAATATTTCTTTTTTACAACTGTCACATTGTAGTTTTAGCGGAGTTGTAATAGCAGATAATCCGCTTATATATTTATTTTCTATTGTTTCGTTAAAAAGCTTCATACTTTGTTCTCCATATATTTAGCAAGAAAAATGTCTTCTATCCATTTTGTATAAATGGAGCCTTGTTGAAAATCTTTATGTTGCAATATTTTCTTTGTAAATTCTTTGTTTGTATCTATTCCTTTTACATCCAATTCATCTAATGCCTGTACGGATAGCCTTATCGCTTCTTTACGATTATCTCCACGGCATATGATTTTCATAACCAAGGAATCGTAGAAAGGAGTTATTTTATTACCTGATGTAAAACCGGAGTCAACTCTAACACCGTTACCCCCCGGTAGATCCATTCCTGTAATCAAACCCGGTGAAGGTCTGAAGCCTTCTTCCGGCTTCTCGGCGTTAATTCTGCATTCAATGGCATGCCCGCGATGAAATATGTCCTTTTGGGATAAAATCAGTTTATGACCGAAGGCCACCTGGATTTGAGCTTGTATAAGATCTATACCGTATATACTTTCGGTCACAGGATGTTCCACTTGAATTCTTGTATTCATCTCCATAAAATAGAATTTCTCATCTTGAGTAAGTAAAAATTCTACAGTACCGGCATTTTTGTAACCAACGGTTTTTGCTATCTTGACGGCTGATTCTTCTATACTCTGTCGAGTTTCTTCGGATATAAAAGGTGCCGGGGCTTCTTCTGTCAGCTTTTGATTCTTTCTTTGCAAACTGCATTCTCTTGTACCGAAATGCAAAGTATTTCCGTAAGAGTCGGCTAATATTTGTACTTCAATGTGGCGAGTGTTTTGCAAATATGATTCGATATATAGACTGTCGTTACCGAAAGCGTTTTTCGCTTCTCTTACAGCCAAATGATATTGAGTCATAAGCTCTTGCATATTGTTTACTATCCGTATTCCCACACCGCCTCCACCGTTTATCGCTTTTAACATAACGGGGAATCCGATTTTCTCCGCGGTTTCTTCCGCTTCTTTAAATGACTTAATAACTCCGGGAGATCCGGGTATCACGGGAATATTATGTTTTATCATTGTAAGTCGCGCTTGCTGTTTATCGCCTAAAAGTTCGATGGAACTTGCGTCCGGCCCTATAAAAACAATTCCCTCTTCGTCACAAGATTTACGAAAAGCGGGAATTTCAGATAAAAAACCTACACCGGGGTGAATAGCCGATACATTGTATGCTTTTGCCACTGCCAAAATTGTCTTTATATTAAGATAGCTGTTATCCGGCTCCCATCTGCCGATACATACCGCTTCATCTGCCACTTTTGTATGAAACGCTCCTTCATCGGCTTCGGAATACACCGCTATGGTTCTTAATCCGAGTTTTTTGCATGTTCTTATTATTCTTACGGCTATTTCACCGCGATTCGCAATCAAAATGTTTTCCATTTAGAGCTCTCCTACAAACTTAAACAGCTTATCTCCCGCATCGACCCGAGTGTTGTTTTCAACTAATACACCCGTAATAATACAATCTTTACCGGCTTTGATTTCGTTCATAGTTTTCATAGCTTCTAAAAAACATAGTGTAGAACCTTTTTTTACTTTGTCTCCTTCTTTGACAAAAGGTTCAGCACCCGGTTCACTTGCACGGTAGAAAATACCGGAGATTGGTGCCGTTATATATTCCGACTGATCGATTAATGTTGAAGCTTTATCATTTTTTTCGACCTGCCCGGATGTTAGAGGTTGGCGTACATCGGTAATTGATGTGTTAAACTCGGTGGTTTTTCTTTTCATATTTATTTTAAATTCATCAGTTTGTATATCCAGTTCGGTAAAGTTCAAATCATTTATTTTTTTAAGAAACTCATAAATTTCGTCTGTCTTCATATAATTTTCTCCTTCGGACCTAACATATATAATAATCATTCCGTAAAACTATAGAGTTTATATCTAATTACAATAGTATATGTGGGACTATTAAAAAATATTACTAGGTACTAATATCAAGTGCTATTAGTAAGTAATACTACCATATAATTTATTATTTGTCAATATAATTTCCCGTCAAAAAATACATGGTTTGAGGGTAACAAAGGTATTTTTATTATTTAAGACGTGAAATCGCAATTTATCGTTTGTACAGGATGATTATAACCGATTATTTTTATGACGCACTTAAAAAGTGTAAAAATGCAACTGTTTTTGCTAAAAAATTTTTAAAAAATATTTTTTGCAAATTACTTGACATGGGATTTGAATGGGAGTATAATGCAATGTAAATTATAAAGCAATGATAAAGACAGTTATATTCACAAGAATTTTACAGAAAGTTTGCGGTTAGTGTGAGCAAATAAATTCCGAATATAAAAATCACTTTGGAGCTGTTGTCTTGAATTAAAAGTAGAGACAAACGGGAAGTCCCGTTATAGACGAAGGGCTTGTTAGAGACTGGTGAGACGTTGATGGACGGACGAAAAGGGATATGATTATATTATACCCCGTCTCTTCTAATATATAGAAGAGACGGGGTTTTTTAAATATGATATAAAAATAGGATTTATTTTTAAACTTGATTTTAAAAATGTACGGCGGCTCGAGGATGCTCGATGCAGCCGAGGGCCTTACTAAATAATCAAGTAAAACTTACAATAATACAGGTAATAATACTTGTTATAAATTATATATTAAAGGAGGTTGCCATGGAAAACCATATCGTATCGTTTCTGGTATCTAATCATCCCGGTGTTTTGTACCGTATATCAGGATTGTTCAGAAGAAGAGGATATAACATCGACAGTATTACGGTAGGTGTTACCACCGACCCGGAAACATCCAGAATTACTATTGTGGTCAAAGCGGATGACAGATTACTGGGGCAGGTTATAAATCAATTAAAGAAACTTATTGATGTAAAAAAAGTAAAGATACTAAAAAAAGAAGATTCGGTATTAAGGGAGATGGCTTTAATAAAAGTAAGAACCGAGTCGTCTCAAAGAATTAAACTTATGGAAAAAGTCGACATGCTGTCGGCAAGAGTTGTTGATTTCGGATCGGAGACATCTATGGTTCAGGTCTATGGCAGTTTTGAGGAGATCAATCAAGCCTTAACCAAAATGGAAGAGTTCGGCATAGTAGAGGTGGCTCGAACGGGTATGGTGGCTGTTGAAAGAGGGGACGGCACGATTAATGATTAACCTTGAGTTTTGATACGGATGTCGATATCGGTATCACGATTAAAATATTAAAATAAACTAGGCGGAGGATTATATAATGGCCAAATTATATTACAAAGAGGATTGTAAAAGTGAAAAATTGTCGGACAAAAAGATTGCCGTAATAGGTTATGGTAGTCAGGGGCACGCACATGCATTAAATCTTCATGAGTCCGGGTTCGATGTCATCGTGGGATTATATGAAGGAAGCGGTTCATGGGAGAAAGCGGAAAAAGCGGGATTAAAAGTAGCTGTTGCCCGTGAAGCTGCAAAACAAGCTGATGTTATAGTATTATTGGTAAATGATGAAAAACAACCTTTAATATATCAAGAATCCGTTCTACCGGAATTGACAGAGGGTAAATATCTTATGTTCGCACATGGATTTAATATTCATTACGGACAGATTATACCTCCTAAAAATGTGAATGTTTTTATGGTCGCACCTAAGGGACCTGGTCATACTGTAAGATCTCAATATGTTTTAGGGCAAGGAGTGCCGTGTCTTGTAGCCGTATATCAGGATTATTCCAAAGATACCATGGATGTTGCTTTAGCTTATGCCCAAGGGATAGGCGGTGACAGAGCGGGTATATTACAGACTACATTTAAAGAAGAAACCGAAACCGATTTGTTCGGAGAACAATGTGTATTATGCGGTGGAGTAACGGAATTAATGAAAGCGGGATTTGACACGTTGGTAGAAGCGGGTTATGAACCGGAAAGTGCATATTTTGAGTGTTTACATGAAATGAAACTTATTATCGATATGGTGAACCAAGGCGGATTGTCATATATGAGATATTCAATAAGTGATACCGCGGAATATGGCGACTATACCGTCGGTAAAAGAATGATCACCGATGAGACTCGTAAAGAAATGAAAAAAGTATTAAAAGAAATACAAGAAGGTGAGTTCGCAAGAAACTGGATTTTGGAAAATAAAGCGGGAAGACCTTCGTTTATGGCAAAAAGAAGAATTGAAAGCGAACATTTGATAGAAAAAACAGGTAAGAAGTTAAGAGCCATGATGCCTTGGTACAACAAGGATAAAGAATAACAAAAGTTGAATTTCAGATAGATTTAACAGGCTATATATCATTTTTTACGGGGAATCGGTGTTTATAAAAAACCGGTGTTATACAGAAAATAATAAAAAGATATAAAAAGGCTATAAAACTAATACCGATAAACGAGGAGTTTTAAGCCGGTTCTCCGTAAACAAGACAGCAGGATTGGAAGGTAGATATATATGGGTAATAATAAGGTATATGTTTTTGACTCGACTTTAAGGGACGGCGCCCAAGCGAAGGGTATCTCCTATTCGTTATCCGACAAGATACATATGTTAAGATTGTTGGACTCAATAGGAATGGATTATATAGAAGCCGGGAACCCTGCTTCTAATCCGAAAGAGAGAGAGTTTTTTGAAAAAGCACGGGATATAAAGTTACAATATGCAAAATTAACCGCATTCGGTAGTACGAGAAGAAAAAATTGTGAAGCGGCTGAGGATCCCGGAGTACAGGCGCTATTATCAGCCGGTACCGATGTTGTGGCTATATTCGGAAAGTCATGGGATCTTCATGTGACAGAAGTTTTGCAAACCGAATTATCTGAAAATTTAAATATGGTACGGGACACCGTTGCATTTTTTAAAAAGCAAGGAAAAGAAGTTATTTTTGATGCGGAACATTTCTTTGACGGGTATAAGAATAATCCTTCTTATGCCGTTGAGGTTTTAAAAGCGGCTGAAGAAGGCGGAGCGGATTGTTTGGTTTTGTGCGATACCAATGGTGGAGCTTTGACTCATGAAGTGGAAGAAATAGTTGGATACATTAAAGAGAATACTAATACCGCGGTTGGGATACATGCGCACAACGATTCGGAATTGGCCGTGGCAAATTCATTGATCGCTGTAAAAAACGGAGCATGTCATGTTCAAGGTACATTTATCGGCTTTGGAGAAAGGTGTGGCAATGCACGATTGACATCAATTATCCCCAATTTGCAATTAAAAATGGGATATAGTTGTATACCCGAAGAAAAAATATCACAACTTACCAGGTTGGCCAGAGAAGCGGCGGAGATATCAAATCTTGCTTTAAATGAAAAATTACCGTATGTAGGTAATGATGCATTCGCCCATAAAGGGGGAATGCACATAGACGGAGTAAGAAAGGCAGAGGGATCTTTTGAACATATTAAACCCGAAACGGTAGGGAATAAAAGAAGCTTTCTTTTATCTGAAGTCGCCGGGCGAAGTGCACTTTCCATTAAGCTTTCGCACCGTTTTCCCGAGCTTGTCAACGATAAAGAGGCGCTTGGCAATCTTATGGATAAGTTAAAAGATTTAGAACAAGAAGGATATAGCTTTGAAGGTGCTGAAAACAGCTTCGAACTAATTGTATCAAAGGAATTAGGGTTTAGAAAGCAGAGTTTTTCACTGATACATTTTAAAGTTATTGATGAGCATACGGAATACAAAAAGGCATTTGGATCTTATGCGGTGGTCAAAGTCAATGTAAACGGAGCCGACAGAATGGCGGCGGCCGAAGGAAACGGCCCGGTTAACGCATTGGATAAAGCTTTAAGGGAAGCTTTAAGCGAATTCTTTCCGGAATTGAAGGATATAACTTTGCTGGATTATAAGGTCAGAGTGTTAGACACAAAGAAAGCCACTGCAGCAAAAGTACGTGTTGTTATTGAGTCCGGTGACGGTGAAAACAAATGGACTACTTTGGGTGTGTCTACCGACGTTATAGAAGCGAGTCTGATAGCTTTGATAGATTCCATCGAATATAAACTATGGGAAACCAAATCTAAATACAAGGAGAAATGATTATGGGAATGACAATGACACAAAAAATATTGGCTAAAAAATCAAATCTAGCCAAGGTTGAAGCGGGACAGTTCATCAACTGTAAAACCGATATGGTATTGGGAAATGATGTGACCGCACCGGTTGCCATTAAAGAAATGGAAAAGATGAATATTCAAAATGTCTTTGATAAGAAAAAGATCGCCCTGGTTCCCGATCATTTTACACCGAATAAGGACATTAAAGCGGCGGAAAATTGTAAATGCATGAGGCAATTTGCAGTAAAAATGGGAATAGAGAATTATTTTGAAGTAGGTGAAATGGGGATTGAACATGCCTTGTTACCTGAAAAAGGTTTGGTTACGGCCGGGGATGTTGTTATAGGAGCCGATTCTCATACTTGCACCTATGGTGCTTTAGGTGCTTTTTCCACAGGTGTGGGAAGCACAGATATAGCTGCGGCAATGGCTACAGGTTATTGTTGGTTCAAAGTTCCCGCCGCGTTAAGGTTTGTGCTAAATGGCAAATTACAACCTTATGTTAGTGGTAAAGATGTTATATTGCATATTATCGGTATGATCGGTGTTGACGGTGCTCTTTACAAATCTATGGAATTTACCGGAGACGGAATAGCCTCTCTTTCCATAGATGACAGATTTACTATTGCGAATATGGCAATAGAAGCCGGAGCCAAAAACGGTATTTTTCCTGTTGACGATGTTACGTTACTATACATTAAGGAGCACTCTATAAAAGAATATGAGGTTTTTGAGGCTGATGAAGATGCGGAATATGAAAAAACATATGAAATTGATTTGTCGGAAATACCCCTGACGGTAGCGTTTCCTCATTTGCCGGAAAATACACGCCCGGTGTCGGAATCTACAGGTATAGATATTGATCAGGTGGTTATTGGTTCGTGTACCAACGGAAGACTATCCGATTTAAGAATAGCTGCGGAGATATTAAAAGATAGAAAAGTTAAAAAGGGAGTTAGAACGATTATATTCCCGGCAACCCAAAAAATTTATCTTGAAGCAATGAAATTGGGATATTTTGAGATATTCGTAAATGCCGGTTGCGTAGTGAGTACCCCTACCTGTGGACCTTGTCTGGGAGGGCACATGGGTATTTTGGCCGAAGGTGAAAGGGCTGTCGCCACCACCAACAGAAACTTTGTAGGCAGAATGGGTCATGTTAAATCGGAAGTTTATTTGGCGGGTCCCGCAGTTGCGGCGGCCAGTGCGATCTTAGGAAGAATCGCCGGCCCTGATGAACTTTAAAGTGATCAATTAAAACCAACAGGAGGTAAAATAAAATGAAAATACATGGTAAAGCATTTAAATACGGTGATCATGTGGATACGGATGTCATAATACCGGCAAGATACTTAAATACAACCAATGCGAAAGACTTGGCGCAACATTGCATGGAAGATATCGATTCGGAATTTGTTAATCGGGTAAAAGAAGGTGACATAATGGTAGCCGGTATAAACTTTGGATGCGGTTCGTCTCGTGAACATGCTCCTATCGCTATAAAAGCTAGCGGAATCAGCTGTGTTGTGGCAAAATCGTTCGCCCGGATATTTTTTAGAAACTCAATAAACACAGGTTTGGCTATAATGGAATGTGAAGAAGCTGTAGACGGTATAAATCCGGGTGATGAGGTTAATATCGATGTTTCATCCGGTACCATTACAAATGTGACAACAGGTAAAGTTTTCAACGCAAGACCATTTCCGGAATTTCTTCGGAAAATTATTTCCGCAGGCGGTTTATTAAACACTTTAGCGGATAAATGATAAATATATACCGGGGTTTATGGGTGTGCCATACCTAAAGGTATAATATCAAATAAGGAGTGGAAAAGATGACATATAATATAGCTGTTATACCCGGAGACGGAATAGGTCCCGAAGTAACCAAAGAAGCGGTTAAAGTACTGGATTGTATTGCAAAAAAGTTCGGTTTGGAGTTTAAATATACTTATTTATATGCCGGTGGTTGTGCATATGACAAATTCGGAGATCCTCTTCCCGAGGAAACGGTAGAGAAAGCCAAAAACAGTGATGCAGTGCTTTTAGGTGCTGTTGGAGGTTATAAGTGGGATGAGCTTCCCGTGGATAAACGACCGGAAAAAGCCTTGTTAGGTCTTAGAAAATCTTTAAATTTGTTTGCAAATCTCAGACCTGCCGTACTGTTTCCTCAGCTTGCGGATGCCTGCCCTTTAAAAGAAGATATTACCAAAGACGGTTTGGATATATTGGTTGTTCGTGAATTGACAGGAGGTATATATTTCGGTAAAAGAGGCGTAGAAGGTGACGGTGCTTATGATACCATGTTTTATTCGATACCTGAAATAGAAAGAATAGTTGAAGTTGCTATGAAAGCGGCTTTAAAGAGAAATAAGAATGTAGTCAGTGTTGACAAAGCGAACATTCTCGATTCGTCCAGGTTAT
>CAZJOD010000014.1:0-38132 GCA_964547525.1 uncultured Clostridiaceae bacterium | reverse complement strand
AATTGAAGGTAAACCGGAGTTTGAAGCAATGTGTAATCGTTTAGCAAAGCGATGCAAGAGTTTGAAAATGGATATCTATAATATTATTGGAACCGATAATATTGTGATGATGGATTGGAAGATGACAATGTCTTTTCGGATTTTCCCCAAAAAACCGATTTATGGTGCTACAAGATTAACTTTTGGCAATGAAGGTCTGATCATTGAGCAAAGAGATTATTACGATCTTTGGGGTGATATTTATGATGGAATTCCGATTATAAGACGAATCTATCGCCAATTTATGAGAGTATTTTTCGGATAGGAGAATCAAAATGGTAAAACTACCTGAACAACTGGTGTTTTTAAAAAACAGTAAAGCAGTTCAAAAACATAGTGATGAATCCATGGATGGAAAACTATGCGTTATCTCCGGTGCCACATCCGGTGTTGGTTATGAAGCTGTAAAAGCTTTAGCGGCTAAAGGAGCGAATATTGTGATGGTGGTCAGAAATGAGAATAAAGCCAAGGCTGTCAAAGAAGAGGTAGAAAAAGAGTATAAAGTGTTTGTCGATTATTATATAGCCGATTTTTCCAATTTAAAGCAAGTGGAAGATGCGGCTATGGCAATTTTGGATAAATATCCGAAAATTGACGTATTGATTAACAGTGCCGGTATACATTTAACAAAAAGAATATTAAATCAAGACGGTTTTGAAATGGTTTTTTGTGTTAACCATCTGGCAACCTTTTTGCTTACAAAGCTCTTATTAAACAGAATGATTGAATCTTCGCCTTCAAGAATTATTCAAGTCAATTCTGAGGGACATCGATTTAACGGGTTAAATGTAAATGATTTGAACTGGGAAAAACGAATCTATACCGGGTTAAGAAGCTACGGAGCTTCAAAAACCGCACAATTATTAACAGTTTGGCAATTAGCCGAGGACTTGAAAAGTACGGGTGTTACTATTAATGCTATGCACCCGGGTGGTGTAAGAACTAACATAGGTAATAATAACGGTAGACTATATCGTTGGTTTTTACATAATGTAATTTGGCACTTTCTAAAGGATCCGAAGATATCCGGTGAAGCTGTTTTTTATTTAGCTTCATCGAATGAATTAAGTAAAATAAGCGGTAAATTTTTTAATTTAACTATTGAAGAAAAACCTGCAAAACATGCTCTGAATATGAAAAATCAGAAAATAATCCTACAGTTGAGTATGGAAATGACCGGCTTAGAAAAAAAGGATGTGTGACTGTATGAGATATGATGTAATTATTGTTGGTGGTGGAATAGCCGGATTGACAAGTGCGGCTTTTCTAGCAAAAAACGGCTATAAAATATTGGTTTGCGAAAAACAAGGTATTGTAGGTGGTTTAGTAAGTTCATTTTACAACGACGGTTTTTTGTTTGATGCCGGTGTTAGAGGTATTGTTGATTCGGGAATTGTAAAGCCGATGTTAAAGCAGCTCGATTTAAATGTTGAATTTGTTAAAAGCACTGTAACTATTGGAATCGAGAAAGAATTGATTCGTGTTGAAACAATTGACAGTTTAAATGACTATAGAGAAATGCTTGTAAAGCTTTATCCTGACAATGAAAATGATATTGATGCCATACTTGATGAAATAAAAAAGGTTATGGATTACATGAATGTTTTATATGGAATTGAAAATCCGTTATTTAAAGATCTAAAAAAAGATAAAGAATATCTACTTAAAACGTTAATTCCTTGGTTATTTAAATTTATTGCTAAATCCGGTAAAATCAAAAAATTTAATATACCCGTTTATGATTATCTAAGTCGGTTAACCGATAAACAATCACTGATTGATATCATAAGTCAGCATTTTTTTCAAAAAACTCCCGCTTTTTTTGCCCTGAGTTATTTTAGTCTGTATTTGGATTATGAATACCCGGTTAATGGAACATATGATTTGGTAGAAAAGATAAGGGATTATATCATCAAATCAGAAGGTACAATCAAAACAGATACAGATATCAAAAAAATTGATATCTTTAATAAATCGGTTTATGATCAGAATGACCGGCTCTATGAATATGATCAACTAATTTGGGCGGCCGATCTTAACAGGTTATATCAATCGATAGACATGGAAACAATCAATGACAATGAAATTAAAAGAAGAATCGAGGGTCAAAAAAATCTTCTCAGTGGAAAAAGGGGAGGTGATTCAATTTATTCACTGTTTTTAGCTGTTGATTTGGACAAAGAATACTTCCGAAAAAGATCAAGTGGTCATAGCTTTTATACACCTAAAAAAACCGGCCAATCAAAGATCTTTGAAAAACTTAAAATCGTAAGTAAAGCAACCGATAAAAAAGAAATTATTGATTGGATGAACGAGTACCTGGAGTACACTACATATGAAATAGCCATTCCTTCATTGCGCAACGAAGAACTTGCACCGAAGGGAAAAACCGGATTGGTTGTTAGTGTTCTGATGGATTATGATTTTATAAATAATATTAAATCCATAGGTTTTTATGATGAGTTTAAAAATTTCACCGAAAAAAAGATCATTACTGTTCTTAACAACAGTATTTATGAAAACATCAATGACAAAGTAATTTTCCACTTTAGTTCCACACCCCTTACCATTGAAAGGTTAACCGGTAATCTTGACGGAGGGATAACCGGCTGGGCTTTTACCAATGATGATATACCGGCTGTAAACAAGATGAACCAAATCAAAAAATCATGTTATACGCCGATTCCGGATGTACTACAAGCAGGTCAATGGACATTTAGCCCTTCAGGCTTGCCAATTGGCATTTTAACCGGAAAAATTGCCGCAGATAATGTAATCAAAACATTGAAGAAAGGAAAAAAGAAATGAAAAATATAGTATTATATAAAAGTAAATATGGAAACACTTTGCAGTACGCAACTTGGATTGCCGAAGAACTAGGTTGGGAATTAAGAGATTTTCTGAATTTAAAAAGACAGAAATAAATGACTATCAAAATGTTATTTTTGGTAGTGGTGTATATATGGGTAAAATGAACAAAAATAAAAAGGTTCTTGCATGGTTCAAAGAAAAACCGATAATCATTTTTGCCTGTGCGGGCAACAATAATGTTGAGAAAGATATTAATGATATTAAAGTTAATAACTTTAGCGAAGAACAGTTGGCATTTCATAAATTCTTCTATCTGCCCGGTGGTGTTGATTTTTCTAAAGTAAAAGGTATTTCTAAAGCGATGTTAAATGTATTCAAAAAAATCATGGAAAAGAAAGAGAATAAAACAAAAGATGAAGAAGCGATTCTAGAGGGTTTTTATAATCCGATTAATTATGTAGATAAAAAACATATCGAATCGATTGTTGCTTATGCCAAAGAGATATCAAAGACACCTAATATATAAATATATCTAACTATATCGCTATTTATAATTTTTTATTTTATATAACGAATATATTCAAAAAAATCCTGTCTATATAAGTGAAGGACTTTATTCTCAGTGAAAGGAGGATGCATATGGAGGACTTGCAAATTATAGAACTGTATAACGCTCGTATTGAAACGGCAATAAAAGAAACCGACACCAAGTATGGGCGAATGCTCCATGGTATTGCGTTAAATATTCTGTCAAATCATTGGGATAGCGAAGAAATCGTAAATGATACTTACGGCAAAGCATGGAATGCCATTCCTCCAGAAAAACCAAATTCTCTAGGTGCATACCTCGGGCGAATCACCCGTAATCTTTCGATTAACCGTTGGAATGAGCAAAGAGCCAAAAAGCGTTATGGTGGCGCAGAACTACTGCTTTATGAACTTGGTGATTGTATTCCCGCCACTCAAACGGTTGAGAATGTAATTGATGCTAAAGAGCAGGCAAAAATAATTGACACATGGCTTGGCACATTGTCCACTGATAACCGTGTCCTGTTTTTACGACGTTACTGGTTTGGAGATGCTGTAAGTTCGCTTGCCAAGGAATGCGGAACATCGGCGAATAAGTTGGCAGGCCGTTTGTATCGTTTGCGGCAAGGCTTGAAAAAGGCGCTGGAACAGGAGGATATATCGTTATGAAAGAAAGAAAAATCTTTGATGCGTTAACTTATGTTGATGAAAAATATATTGAAGAAGCAAGAACAACCCGGCTTAAAAAGAAAGCTAAGGGTTGGAAAAACGGGATTGCAATTGCCGCTTGTGCAGTTATAATCATTAGCATTAGCGGAGTACTTTTATTGAAAAATCTTTTACCTTTTGGAGGAAATACAGGAAGTGGCGGGACAGGACATCAAGGGAACAGTATTTTTATGTCATATGCGGGACCTGTATTTCCTATGACCTTAAGTGAAGAAGATAACACAATAATCGCTAAGCGTAATATTCTCTATGATTTTTCGCTGCCACATGAGGATAGTATTCGTGTTTGGGGTGCACAGGTAATGGACAGTTATACCCTTAGTAATTCTTCTTCGGAAGAAAAAACTGTTAAAGTTATTTATCCGTTTGCAGGAAGGTTTGATGAGTTACAAGATCAAAGACCTATCATTACCGTAAACGGACAGGAAGTGCCGCATACACTGTATGCCGGTGGCTATTCGGGAGGGTTTACCGGGGTTTACGGTGCGGGAGATCCGGACGGAAGTTCCAACATAATAGAGCTAAATAATTGGGAAGGTTACAAGGAGCTTTTGCAAGACGGTAGTTATAAAATAAATGCATTTACTCCTTACCCCGTTCTTTCTCAGCAGGTAACGGTTTATAACTTTACCGATTTTAAATCACCAAAAGAGTACGATGCGGCAACCCAAGCAGTATCCTTTATTATTGACCCTGATAAGACTACCGTTTTACAATATGGCTTTAACGGTGGAGAATTCAGTGATGACGGTTTTAGAAGATACAGCTATTTTGTACCAAATGGTGTAAGCAAACGCAGTGATAAAAAGTTACTGATTATAATTGGTGACGATATAACAGATTATGTTTTACAGGGATACAAAAACGGTGCATGTGAGAAGGGAAATGAGCTTGCAGGAGTGTCAGCGACCGTAACACGGGAAGTGCGAGTTCTGTCGGATGTGCTGAGCGAACTCATTAATAATTTTCTAGATCAATATAACAGTGAGAGGGAGATTGCCGTATCGAAAGAGATGTTCGTTGGTGCCGTTTCAGAATTTATGGTTCAATACGGCTTACTTTCCGAGTCAGTTCGTGATCGCTACCAATATGGAATGATAGAAGATATTATTTCAGAAACTAAAAATTTGCAACGTGTATTCTATATGGAGTTTGAGGTAACCATTCCCGCCGGTGGAGTTATTATAGTCACAGCGGATATGCATAAGGAGCCAAGCTATGACTTTGCTTGCTCAGGCTCGGATAATAAGGGTATACAAGGTTACGATATGGTAACCCGCTTAGGAAGCAATCTTCATTTTGGAGAGTTGACAGCAGAGTTAACTTCTACAAATCGTATTGAAATCATACGTCAAAATTACGGCTTCAACTTGCCTCAAGGGATCAATAAAGTGGCGCTTGATCTTGCCGGAGAACATTACTATTTAGAGATAAGACCGGTGAATTAATAAAATCAATATATACAATCTTTTTCGGTTGTTGTATGTACATTTTTACAGTTTATTGTGGTTTTGTGTTACTATAAGTATAAACTGAAATATTTATGACAGAGGTGTATTTAAAATTGGATTTCACATTATGGCAATTGCCGGAGCAAGGCTTGTCACAGATTATGTCATACATAATTAAAACTGAAGATAATAAAATAATTGTTATTGACGGAGGGACACATTCAGAAACTCAGTATCTTAGAAATTTTTTAGAATTCCTGGGTAATAATGTTTATATGTGGATAATAACTCATCCTCATCCGGATCATGTTGAGGCGTTAACTGATATCTTATTAAAACCTGAAGGTATTACAGTCAAACAAATATTATCATCTATTCCTGATATCGAATGGTTATATAAAAATGAACCTGAGTACTCGGAATGTTACGACTTATATAACAGAGCTACAAATAATCTTGATATCATAGATATTAATTCGGGAGAAGTATTTAATTTAGCAACTATGAGTATAACAGTTTTAGGTATAAGGAATTATGATATAGTAAAAAATGCCGTAAACAATTCATCTGTAGCCTTTAAAGTAGAATCTGATCATAAATCGGTGCTCTTTCTTGGTGACCTTGGTACTCAAGGAGGTATAAAGCTTTTAAATAATCATAAAGGGAATATGTTAAGAGCGGATTACGTTCAGATGGCGCATCATGGGCAAAATGGTGTCACAAGAGAAGTATACGAAAGAATACAACCGAAAGTTTGCTTATGGCCTACACCAAAATGGCTTTATGATAATAATGCCGGCAAAGGATATAACACAGGGCCATGGAAAACTGTGGAGGTAAGAAAATGGGCTGAAGAACTCGGGGTGGTAAAAAACATTGTATCCTGTGAGGGATTAGCTGCAATAAGAACAACTAAAGATAGGAGTATATAACATGTTATTTTCCGGTAGTATATTCTTATTTTTATTTCTACCTGTAGTGTTAGTAATATACTTTCTTATATTAAAGAAAAGACGCTCAAGAAATTTATTTTTACTTGTTGCCAGTCTGGGATTTTATGCATGGGGAGAACCGGTATTTGTTTTAGTAATGATATTATCTATAATAGGCAATTGGTTTTTTGGACTGTCTGTCGATAAACATAGACATAATAAAGTAAAATCAAAAATTATCATAATCAGCATGTTGCTCGTCAACTTTTCTATCATGTTTATATTCAAATATTTAATGTTTTTTTTAAAAAACCTAAATCACATAATGAAAACGACAATACCCGTTCCGAATATCCTTTTGCCGATAGGAATATCTTTCTTTACTTTCCAAGCGGTATCTTATGTTTTAGATGTGTATAGGAAAGATGCGGAAGTTCAACATAATCTATTGGATGTAGCTTTTTATATATCTTTTTTCCCTCAATTAATTGCAGGCCCGATAGTTAGGTACAAGACAGTATCCGAACAGATAAATTATCGTAACGAGAATTTTGAAGATTTTTCAGAAGGTGTTCAAAGATTTATTATAGGACTGAGTAAGAAAGTTTTAATTGCCAATAACATGGCGATTATCGCAGACCGTTCTTTTGCCATGCCGACCGGTGAGTTGTCCGTAGGGTTTGCATGGTTAGGTGTGCTGGCATATTCATTCCAAATTTTCTTTGATTTTGCCGGGTATTCCGACATGGCAATAGGGTTGGGCAGGATGTTTGGATTTCACTTTCTTGAAAACTTCAACTTTCCTTATATATCAAGGTCTGTTTCGGAGTTCTGGAGAAGATGGCATATATCACTTGGTACCTGGTTTAGGGATTATGTTTACTTTCCGATGGGCGGCAGTAAAGTGGATACCAAATTAAAGTTGGTTTTTAATTTGTTTGTTGTGTGGTCTCTTACGGGTTTATGGCATGGTGCAAGTTGGACGTTCGTATTATGGGGGTTGTTCTATTTTATTTTGTTAAGTATTGAAAAACTGACGGATTTCGATAAAAGAATCAATGGAAAAAACTGTTTTACGAGAGTATATGTATTATTAGTCGTTATAGCCGGGTGGGTTCTTTTTAGAGCCGACAGCATAACCGGTGCTTTGGATTATTTAAAGGTTATGTTTGGATTTACAGGTAGCGGTTTGTTAGATGATTTTGCAGTCGGGTATCTTAGGGAAAATATATATTTATACATTTTTGCAATAATATTTTCAATGCCTGTTTCAAAATGGGTAACGAACAAATTAAAAATTTCTAAAGTTCAAAAAATTTTGTATCCTGTTATACATATAGCATTATTCATATTATCAATGTCTTATATTATTAAAGGATCATATAATCCGTTTATTTATTTTAATTTTTAGGAGGGACAGGTGTTTTAAATATGAAATTTGACAGTAAACAGACAACCGCCGTATTATTTTTAACAATTCTATTTATTATATCTGTCGGAACGGGAATAAAGGTCCTGAATTCAATATACATTAGAATCTTTTCGGAATCGCCTATACCGGTGCAAGTGGCGGCTATGAATCAACACACCAATTATGAGAAGGGTGTTAAAATTTCTCATAATGATACCGATATGATAAATGAAAACAGTTATATAAAAAAAGGGTTATCTTTGCTTAATAGAGCTAAAGCATATATTGAATGGCTTTATAGCAGCAATATTATTTTTGAAAGTAGTTTGGTAAATATATATGGGGGCTTTCAAAAAGTAATGAATAAGCGTATGATACAAGATGCCGAAGGTAGCCTTACAGTATATAAAATGAAAAACGGACAACTCACCTGGAATTTTGATATGAATGATCACACGGCGAATTTATACAACATGAAATTGTTATATGATTTCGTATCCTCTAAAAATATGAATATGCTATATGTTCAAGCACCTTTTAAGGTCGATAAATATGACAGTCAACTACCGCAAGGAGTCGTTGATACGACCAATATTAATGTAGACAACTTTATAAGCGGGTTGCAAACCCTTAATATACCTTATTTGGATTTAAGGGATGAAATATTAAAAGAAGGCTTGGACTATAATAATTTATTTTATAATACCGATCATCATTGGAAAGTTGAGACGGCTTTTTGGGCATACGGTAATGTAATGAATTATTTATTTGAAATGTACAACATTGATTATGATGTAGATACTACAAACATAACTAACTTTAAAAGACTTAAGTTGGAAAGATCCTGGTTAGGTTCGCAAGGAATAAGAGTCGGTAGGCTGTATGCAGGTGTAGACGATTTTTTATACTTGATTCCGGATTTTAAAACAAATTACAGTGTTCAAATTTTAAATGATGACGGATCTATAAAAAGGAAACAAGAAGGAAGTTTTAATGATTCGATTATTATGAAAGAATTTCTAAAAGCCGATACACCCATCGATACCAGCCGATTCTCGGCATATTTAGCCGGAGATTACCCGGTAACCCAAATTAGGAATTTAAACCGAAACGAAGGTAAACTGTTGATTATAAAAGACTCGTACGCACTACCTTTTTCCGCATTTTTATCTCTCAACTTTAAAGAGGTTGACATGATTGACTTAAGACATTTTAAAAATACAACTTTATTTGATTATTTAAATGTCAATAGTTATGATCTCGTACTTTTCCTGTATAGCCCCGGTTCTTTATCGAATGAATTGTTTTTTACTTTTCAATAAAAAGATGAATTACCGCAAAAACCTTATTTTATTAAAAAGGATAACAGTGTATTCACAGGTATTGCTGTGTATTGTAAGATGATTGCCGATGTGATATCATTACAAGCATCAGACATACATTATGGTAAATGCGGGGGAGATACATAAGGTGGATCAAAAGATCGGTATAAAAGACAGTGTTGTCTTCAAAGTATTTATAACCTTATCCTTTATATTTTTATCATCCGGAATTATTATAGAATATTATTGTAATAAGGGGATTATTCCCTTTGTACTTTATTATATCGTTCAAGGAATGTCTTTATTTACTGTTTTTTTGTTAGCTATATTTATTCGTCCCAAAATGACTATATACAGATATGTGTTTCTTGCATGCATAGGCTTGATTTTTGTTATGAGTATACCGGACACTCGTTTAAACTTATCCGGATCGGTTTATATAACATCCATTTATATCGGCATGGTTGGCGCTTTTTTCTTTTCCGTTTATGATATAAAAGTCTGGCATAATTTCTTTATATGTCTTTCCGTAGTTTCTATTCTTTCTTTAATATATGTATATTTCGGCATAGGTGTCGATGTGGAAGATGCTTTACGCAGAAAGTACTCATGGGATGAATTGTTTTTTTACATCGCCTTATATTGGGCTGTTATTCCTTTTGTTATCAGTTCTTTGTTAAAAGGCAAACATATTTTATTAAGTGTTTTGTATTGGGCGGGATCGATTGTATTAAACCTTCTTGTTTTGAAACGGTATATCATATTTGATTCTGTGGTTTTACTCGCAGTAATAATTTTAATCTTGTTAATTCATAAGAATAAGAAAAAAGTCTTGCTTTATACCTTTATATCATTACTTGCCGTGTCAGGGGCGGCTATATACTTTTTCGGAGATGAGCTGTTGATCTTACTCAATAAGGTAATCGAAAGAATTTTAAAAACAGGAGAGGACTTATCCACCTTTGATCGTTGGATTGAGACAAAAAATTATCTTGCGGTAAAAAGCTATAAAAATATTTTATTGGGTGAAGGTGTACTGGGTTTTCACGAAGGATTGGGTTTTGTAAGGTATGCTTTGCATAGCGGATGGTCGAATTTTCTTTTAAAAGGCGGTGTTTTGCTTTTAAGCCTTGTGGTGGCGGGATATGCCTATCTGCTGTCATTAACGAGCAAGATAAAACACGCACCTGTTACCGTTCAATTTTCATATTGGGTTTTGATTGTATATGTTGTTAAACTGCTATATTCGAATATGCACAGCTTCGCTCCCGAAATGCTTTTATTTTTTTATTGCTTGTTTAATATAACCGATTATGCTGTGGCACAAAAGAAGTTCTCGATTATGCGTTTAACGGGTATCGTTTTGTGTATATCTGTTGTTATGGTTTCGGGGTTTTATCTTAAATCCGATCTGGAAAAGGATTATACCGAAATCCCTACAACACCACAAAATTTTATTGTTTCGGATGTTACCGCGACAACCGTTTCTCTTACTTGGGATGCATCCAAAGATAACATCAGAGTTGTAGGTTATCAGATTTACCGTGATGAGAAAAGAATCGCAACAACCCCCCTAACGGTATACACCGGCAAGGGGTTGGTTCCGGGGCAAAGTTATACATACTATATCAGGGCATATGATAATTCCGGTAATTTTTCCGAATTCACCGATTCGGTGGTTGTTATAACCGTAGAAGACTTTGAGCCGCCTACGGCTCCTTCAAAATTAAAAGCGACGGAGGTTACTCATACCACTGTAACTCTCGTTTGGGAAGCTTCAAAAGACAATGTAGGTATTAAGACATATGAGATTTATCGAAACGATAAGAAATTAACGACAACCGGTAAAACGGAATACATAAGTAAATCCTTGATACCCGGAAGGGAATATGAATATTACATAATCGCATATGATGCGGCGGGTAATGTTTCCGAAAGTAGTAAAACAATAGCTGTAACCACTGTGGAAGATATCGAACAGCCTTCTACACCTTGGTATATAAGGGTAACCGAAGAGACCGAAACCTCGGTAACGCTTGCGTGGAATGTATCGACGGACAATGCGGGTATAAAAGGATATGAAGTATATTGTAACGGTAAAAGGATTACTACTACGGATAAACCGCAATATACACATAAGGATCCCATACCGGGTCAAACATATGAATATATGATAAAAGCGGTTGATGTAGCAGGAAACAAGTCTGATTACAGTAGTGTTTTTTCTCGTGTACATTCTTGATAAAAACTTGTTCGGTGCTTCATATGCTTTTGACCGCTTACTATGATAAATAAAGACGGTAAATCCGACTCTTGTTAAAAATTTTAGATTTTTCGAGGATAAATAATGAAAAAAAAGTTCGTGGCAATCATACCGGCCCGAAGCGGCTCTAAAGGGATGAAAGATAAAAATATAATAGAATTGAACGGGAAGCCTTTGGTTGCATATACCATTGAGGCTGCATTGAAAAGTAATTGTTTCGATACGGTCATGGTATCCACCGATTCTTTGCATTATGCTAAAATATCCGAGCTATATGGAGCGGAAGTTCCTTTTTTACGATCACTTGAGAATTCCGGCGATACCGCATCCACGTGGTGTGTAGTGAGAGAGGTTCTTGATAGTTATTGTAAAATTAATCGTTTTTATGATGTGATTTGTGTGCTGCAACCCACCTCTCCTCTTAGGAATGCAGAAGACATTTTGCAGGCTGTGAAATTGTTTCAAGATAAAAACGCCGATTTTTTAGTAAGTGTGTGCGAATGCACTCATTCACCCGGATTAGCCAATACCATTGATGATTCGTTATGTATACAAAACTTTATCGACAGAGAGTATTTTGCAGGATACAGACAAAATAAGGGAAAGTATTACAGGCTAAACGGAGCTATATACCTTTTGACACAAGATCATTTTATAAATAATATAGAATATCTTTATACCGAAAAAAGCTATGCGTATATAATGCCCAAAGAAAGATCAATTGATATAGACGGATATCTGGATTTTAAACTTGCGGAATTATTATTAAACGAATAAAAGAAAGTGAAGCGGTATGAAAAAAATATTGATTTGTTCAACTATATTGACAACTATTAAGACTTTTATGATCCCCCACATCCGTATGCTTAAAGAAATGGGATGCAGGGTGGATGTTGCCGGCCAAAAAGATGTGGAAGGGCTGGAAGAATATGCAGATAATGTATATGATCTGCCTTTTAGGCGAACACCTTTATCGGCGCTCAATAGAAAAGCATGCAGAAAGCTTAAAAATATAATCCGAAACAACGCATATGACGCCGTTCATTTCCATACACCTGTTGCAGGTGCATATGGTCGATGGATTGCCAAGGGATTTCGTAAAAAAGGTTTGAAGGTTTTATATACCGCCCATGGTTTTCATTTTTATAAAGGGGCTCCTTTATTAAACTATATGATGTATTATCCGGCTGAAAAGTTTTTGGCAAGATATACCGATATATTGATTACAATCAACGCCGAAGATTATGATAGAGCTAAAAAACAAATAAAAGCAAAAGAAATACTGTATATTCCCGGTGTGGGAGTGGATACGAAACGTTTTTTTCCCGACTCATCACGTAAAGTATATAACAGGCGATCACTGGGTTTGCCTGAAGATGCCTTTGTAATTTTGTCTGTTGGGGAGCTGAACGAAAATAAGAATCATGAAACTGTAATCCGTGCCGTTTCACTGCTGAATGATCCGGATATATATTATATAATATGTGGGTACGGTATAAAAATGATGTATCTGACCGCCTGTGTAAATGATTATAATGTTAAAGATAATGTAAAACTTCTAGGTTTTCGAGATGATGTAGACGAGATATACAATTTATCGGATGTATTCATATTACCTTCATACAGGGAAGGTCTATGCTTATCTTTAATGGAAGCCATGTCATGCAAACTGCCTGTGATTTGCTCGAATATACGAGGAAACACCGATTTGATAAAGGACAAGTCGGGAGGTTTTTTGGTAAGCCCCAAGGATGTACAAGGGTTTGCGGATGCGGTGAAGAAAGTAAAAGAAGACCGACTCACAGCTGACAGGATGGGTGATGTGAATGTAAAGACTGTTGAAAAGTTTACACTTCCTCGTATTTTAAGTGAAATGAAGGGCATATATGAAAAGATACCCGATGTAAAGAGGTGAATATGGAAAAACGTGTGTTGCATGTTTTAAACAGCTGTGCTTATTCCGGAGCGGAAAATGTAGTGATCACAGTCATTGAGAAGCTCAAAGACGATTTTACATTTGCTTACGCTTCAAAGGACGGTCCTATAAGAGATATATTGGAAGAAAAGAAAATACCTTTCTTTCCGCTTAAAAACCGAGGTATTGTTGATATAGGGCGAGTTGTGCGGTGTTTTAAACCGGATATTCTTCATGCTCACGACTTAACGGCAAGCATATTATGTGGTGGGGTCTGCATAGGTACACCTGTTTTATCTCATTTACACAGTAATGCACCATGGATGCGGACATTTAATCCCGTATCGGTTGCATATTACCTTTCTTCTATTAGGTACCGAAAAATTCTGACTGTTTCCAATTCGATCATGAGAGAGTATGTTTTCGGGACGAATCTTATAAAAAAGTCTGCTATCATTTATAACCCGATTGATATAAAATCGATCCGCGAAAAAGCGGAATGTGTAAAACAAGACAATATACCTTCATATGATATTGCTTTTATGGGCAGCTTTTTACCATGTAAAAACATACCCCGCTTTTTAAAAATCATTGCAGCTTTGAAAAAAAAGATACCGCATATACAAGCTGTGATCATTGGGACCGGAGATTACCGGGAGCAATACTACGGTATGATCAAGGAAGCGGAGCTGACGAATAACATTACATGTACCGGTTTCTTGCAAAACCCGTATAAAATTTTAGCTTTATCCAAAGTTTTATGTGTGACTTCTTTATGGGAAGGATTCGGTTTGGCCGCGGCGGAAGCTATGGTGTTAGGCGTGCCGGTTGTAGCTTCTGCAGTAGGTGGATTGACCGAATTGGTGGATGATAGCTGTGGTATGTTGTGTGAAACGGATGAAGCTTTTGAAGGGGAGATACTACGGTTATTGTCGGAGAAATCGTACAGGGAACAAAAAGCAATCGGTGCATGCAACAAAGCGGAAGAAATTTTTAATATCAAAGCATATATGCAAACATTAAAAGAGATATACAAAAATATTTTCTACGACACAAGGATTTGATTACATAACCAATGATTTAAAATAAAAGAGGTTAAATAACATGGAAATCACTGTTAGTGTGGTTGTACCGGTATATAACGCGGAAAATCACTTGGAAAAATGCATTGACAAGATTTTACGGCAAACCTTTCATAATCTGAGGATTATTCTGGTGAATGACGGGTCCACGGACGGTTCGGGTAGTATATGTGACGCTTATGCAAAAAAAGATGAAAGGATTACCGTATTGCATAAAGAAAACAAAGGAGCCGGTTCCGCGCGAAATACCGGACTTATGGCGGCAACCGGTACATTTATACTGTTCATTGACAGTGACGATTATCCGGAAACCGATATGATATCTCATATGGTGGATAGCGCGATACGGTATGGCAGCGATATGGTGGTGTGCGGATATTATGAAGTGGAAGGCACGGTAAAAAATGCCGTCACAATAGGTGATGAAGATCGTTCATATGACAGGGAAAAATTCTATGAATTTCTCTTGAATGCGGCACAGGCACCGTATTTTAATCCGCCTTGGAACAAATTGTATAAAACATCGATTATAAGAGACAATGCACTGCTATTTGACGAATACCGGACATTGGGAGAAGATTTTGTTTTCAACCTGGATGCCATCCGGTGCTGCCGAGCGTTTTCCACTGTCTCAAAACCCTTGTATAATTATGTTTCATGTAATACTGAATCCTTGACCCGAAAAAAAAGACCAGATTTGTGGAATGAAACACTTTATATGTATGAAAAGTATAAGGATTTTTACATTAAAAGCGGATTATATGAAAAATATAAGCCATATGTACATGCATACCTTTTAACTTGTATAAAGATCAGATTAAGTAATCTTTTCATGTGGGAAAAGAATCGGATATTGCGTATGGACGGTATAAAACAAATCGTGTTTAGTGAAGATGTGACCAAAGACACGTTAGAAATCCGAGCTTTTGATATGTTGTCAAAGCTTACGTTGTTCTGTATTGAAAAAAAAGCGGTATTCATGCTGTATATCTTGTACGGTATAAAGGCGTATTTATACGACCGGTCCGGGAAAGCGTACTATTTTTTGAAAAGCTGTATGAAAAGTAAACAGCGGGGTGAAGGTCAATGACGAGAGAAAAAGTATTGTATATAACGACAGAATCAATTGCCGCCGATACATCGGCTGCCATACGCAACCGAGCGTTTGTCCAAGGACTCTGCCGTTGTGGGTTTTGCGTTCATACTTTATCTCCCGTGAAAGTAAGAGGAGAGCAAGACGGGTTTTCGGGAGTAACTTTTCACCATTTGATAGATGCGAAAGAACAGGAACCGGTCTTATACAAGGAAGTTTCAAAATTTGGTATAAAGTCTTTTGTTTTAATGCTGAAAAGATTTATTTCAGGTTTTTTGCTTTATGACGGCTGCAGACGATATATCCGGCATATCGGAAATTTCCGGGGGTTAGACAGGGAATTCGCATATATGTTCAGTTCTTCGGACTCAAAGGTAGCTCATTTGATTGCAGATGTTTTAATAAAGAAAAATAAAGTATCTGCTAAAAAGTGGATTCAATATTGGGGAGATCCTTTTTATGCGGATATAAACAGAACTAATTTTTTACCGGGTTTTATCGTAAGAAGAGAAGAAAAAAGACTTTTAAGCCTTGCCGATGCCATTTTATACACATCACCTATGACACTTTTTACACAGCAAAAGCTATATAAAGAAGTTGCGGATAAGATGACTTTTGTTCCCACAGCATATGCTAAAGAAAGAGTATATGCCAAACGCCGAAGCAATGAGATAAAGGTGGGCTATTACGGGGATTTCAGATCGAAGGATCGAAATATATTGCCGTTTTATAGTGCGGCTTGTAAATCGGAGGAAGGATTTACATTCGAAATAGTAGGAAGATCGGATCTTACTTTAAAGGAGCAACCCCATATCTCAATTAAAGGAAGGATATCAGGGAAGGATGTGCTCAAAAGGGAAGAAGCATGTGACATATTGGTTTGTGTGGGGAACAAACCGGAAAGTACACAGCTGCCGGGTAAAATATTTCATTACCTGGCCACTGATAAACACGTTTTATACATTTATGAGAAGAAAGACAAAAACACTGAATATTTAGAGAGTTTAGGCCGGATTCATACTGTTTTAAACGATGCGGGAGAGATTGCAAAAAAACTTGTTTATGTAAAAGAGTGTCTGGACCGAAAAGTCTTGCCTTACACTGATTTTTACTGTGAAAAAGTTGTAAAAGATGCCGTAACGCATATAGAAACAGCTGCAAAGAAAAATCCGGAAGGTGATGAAAAGCGTCTGTTCGTTTTTTGGGATAAAGTTTGGGATGAAAAGAAACTTTTGTCACATGATGTTGTTTTAACACGAAGTCTTTGTGTGTATAACAGCCTTAAGGGAAAATGCAAGGTATATATAGCCGACTTTTATATAGATGATGCCGAAGGTAACGCAGCCCGGGCGGTAAACACACTTTTTTCAAGTGTTAAAAGCGCTTACCATATACATCGAAATGAAGTTTTTTCATGTTTTTTTGATCCTGTATATTCAATCTGTCGTCAAATAGCCGCTATTGTTGATAATGAAGGTATAAAGCGGTTGATTTTAAAAGGCGGTAGTAACCATCCGGTTATCACCTTTGTCCACGGAGAAGGAGAAGGGGTAAAAAAATTCTATAAGACATCTTGGTTGTTTAACCCGATCTTGTATCATGTGTTCAAGGATATGATACCTGTAAGCCGGGAGAGTCGGAAAAACGCTTTTGCTTTTAAGTTGTTAAATGTACTGCGGGAGGATTATTTTCTAATAAAAAGCATTTTGAGAAAAGCCTGTGTTTGTGCTTTTCGGTACCGTTTGAAAATGAATGAAACACCTAAAGAGCCTCTTATGTATGTGTGTGTATGTAACTTGAAATTACAGTATACACACCTTAAAGGTTTGTTAAAAGAACGGTTCGGTGCCCGACCTTTTTATATCGCTCCCGATGATTTTGGTGAATCTGATAATTCACATATCTTAATCAGAAAACGTTTAGGCTACAAAGATCTTTTTAAAATAATACGGGAGACAATTTTTTTATCTCCGTTTGAAAAAGATATAAAAAAGCTTAAGATTACAATACACGGTAAAGAAACGGATTTGTGTGCCAAAACATTTACCCGTGCGCTAAAAACCCTTAATTTTGGATATTTATGTTTTTACACCGAGCTTTGTAATACTTTAAATGAGCTTAGTTTTGATAAAAACGCCTGTCTGGTTACGGACATGACATTTGGAGAGGATATTGCAGTCTGTTACAAAGCGGCAAAAAGATTTAACTTAAAACATATTAATTTTCAATATGTAGCCATGAGGGTAAATATGCTTCCGAACCTTTACCTTGCTGATACATATTATCTATACTCTAAAAGTGTCTATGAATTATATAGAAAAACAAATCCCGGCTTTTTATTTTACTTACCGATACGAAAAAAGCCCGATATAAATATATGTATATCGGATGTAAGAAATGTTACTTTGTTTACTCAGCCGGATCAATATACACCAAGGTATCTGCAATTGATTTCGGATCTGGCCGAAAAGGTTACCGAGAGAAAGCTTGATGATAAAATAAAACTTTTTATTAAACCACATTACAGGCAGGATATGATTGAACGGTTTTACGATTTTGAAAATAAGTATTCATTTATACAAACGGCGGATAAAAAATACAATGTGGAAGAGCTCATATCGGCTTCGGATGTTTGTATCACAATGACCTCCTCCATATTATTCGAAGCGTTAATGTCGGGTAAAATGTGTATAATTGCAGATGTGGACGGTATTGACACCGATGTAATAAAAAATTCCGGTCGTTGCTTTTCTGAAGTACATTTTGTTGTTACGACAGCCGATGACATCATTTCCCTATGTAGTGATCAATACGAATTTTATTATAATAAATTTTTATCCCGGTATGATGAATTTGTGAAAAACTCGGATCACGATATCGAAAGGATATAATTATGATAAAAAACGTATTGATAATCTTTAGAAAATATGGGTTTTTTATAGGTATTTATGTGGTGTTCAAGCTTGTTTGCTATAAATTATCCAAAGCAAAATCTTGTGAGATAATAAATGATATTCCCGGGGAAGTTTTTACGGTGAAAGGATTGTCACTGTTTAGTGAGATATATAAGGGAGATGTTAAAAACGATGGAGAAAGAATACGATCCGGACAAAGAAAAACCTTGGACTATGAAGGGGGTAACGAAGATGCATGTAAAGATATCAAGGTGACGTGGGAGTTAAAAAGAGGCCTTGATCTTCCGGTCGATGCGCTTTATGCCGGTTTGTATGAAAAAGCTACAAGCTATATATTTGATACTGAACGGATGTCCCATGTATTTGAACGGACCTGCGCTATGGAAGTTGCAATTTGTGCGATAAATTACGTAGAAGCGTGTAAGATACTGAATACATATGAAATAACATATAACAGGCACGACACGGCGAATTTTTTAAAAAATTGCTGTCAGTATATCTTACAACACCTGGAAAAACAAATTGTTTTTTCAAACAACCATTATTTTTTCAACTTGTTGGGGTTGTTATGGGTGCTTGAAAGCTGCACCGAAGATCAGATTTTAAATAAATTGAAAAACTCTGTGTATGATGAATTGAAAGAATTTTTAAATACCGCCTTGTTGAAAGACGGAGCTTTATACGAGGGATCTACTCATTATCACAAATATATCACCGAATCGTTGATTTTGTTTATGTTTTTAAATGAAAAAGCCGAAAAGCATAACTTTTTAATTGACGCCGCAAAACGTATGAATTGTTTTTGTCGTTATGCGTCTTTTGAAAACAGACTTATCGGTATCGGAGATAATGACTCCGGTAGGGTATTACCTTTACCGGAATACTTTATATACGATAGTCGTGACTGCTCTTTCGTATGGAATATAGCCAAAAGATTAAATTTGGAGCCGGTGGAAAATGAGATACAAAGTAATATAGCATTGTTACAAAGTTCCGACACACCTTCTTTTGGATTGTTCAAGCCGGAAAATGATTTATGGCAGGTATCGGTACGGTGTGATGCGTTAGCGGATGGTTTTTTGAAGAAATTCATGGGAACCCACTTTCACAATGATCAATTATCGATCACTGCAAAGTACAAGGGAAAAGAAATTATTGTAGATACCGGAGTGTATTCATATATATCGGAAGGTAAAGCCAGATTGGATAATATGAAAACATCCTCCCACAGCACTCTGTCGGTTGAGGGTGAGGAGCAAAACGAAATATCAAACGACTGGAATTATGAAGAAAGAAAAGCTGTAGGAAAGGTACATTTTTATGAACCGAAAGTTTTTATGGGTCGGCATGACGGCTATAAAAATGCATTGCATGTAAGAAGTGTCAAAGTAGAAGATTCTCTTTATGTTAAAGATTCATTGATATTGAAGAAACATACTAAGGGGAAACAGGTCAAGATATATTATCATATACACCCTGATATACAGGTAGAAGTGAAGGATTACGGAGTTATCTTTTTATATTGCGGGGATTTTACACTGTATATGCATACAAAAGCACAAGTTAATTTGGTAGCTTCCAGGTACTGTCCGGAATATGGTATGCGTATACCGGCAACGGCTGTGGTTCTTACCATTAATTCAGGATACGGTAAAAAGGGAGAAGATTGTATAAATGGCTTAGGTGAAGTACGAATATTTGAATTAGAGCGGAACGACGACTTTAATACAGCTAAGGAGTAGTACCATGTGTGGAATAGCAGGTGTTTTTGTTTTTGATCATAATAATTTTTATATTGATCGAAAATACTTGAATAGAATGATTGAAACTAATGTTATGGCTAAAAGAGGACCGGACGGAAAAGGTTTCTTTATTACACAAGATCGTAAAACGGGATTGGCACATACCAGGCTGTCCATCATTGATCTTTCTGAATATGCGGCTCAACCTATGACAAATGAAGACGGTACTCTTATTGTTTCATACAACGGGGAGATATATAACCACGCCGAAATCCGAAAAGAATTGGAAGTATTGAATAAATACTGTTGGAAAACACACCATTCGGATACCGAAACCGTTGTACACGCTTTTGAAGAATGGGGAATCGACTGTTTGAAAAAATTCAGAGGAATGTTCGCAATAGCGGTATGGGATGACAAAAATAAGGAATTGTGGCTGGTTCGTGACCGGTTGGGTGTAAAACCTTTGTATTATAGCATACACCATGGAAGGATCGTTTTTTCATCCGATATAAACGCCATTTTGGAAGATCCGGATCAAGTAAGAAAAGTTAATGAAAAGGGAATATACGATTACCTGTCTTTCCTTACGGTACCGGCACCTGATACGATGTTTGAAGGGATTCACAAGCTTTCATCCGGTACATGGCTGTGTATTAATAAAGAGGGAAACATAAAGACACACAGATACTGGGATATGTCGGATGAAAAAATAGATTTGAGGTTCTCCTCGGAGAAGACAATATGTGACATGCTTATAAAAGAACTGAAAAAGTCGGTTGAATATAGAAAAGAAAGTGATGTACCTGTGGGCGTTTTTCTGTCAGGCGGTATTGATTCCTGCTTAAATGCGACACTGTTTTCAGATTCTGGCAAACTGCCTTTACAAGCTTTTACGGTTTGTTTCGAAGGTGACTCGAGAGACGATATCGATGAAGTCAAATATGCTAAGGAAACGGCGGATCGATTAGGTGCGAAACACTATGTAGTACGAATTTCCGGCGATGATATATTAAAAACCATGCCTTTTATAATTGAGCTTTTCGGTGAACCTTTGGCCGATCCGGTAAGCGGTGCTCAATACTATGTTTCTAAATTGGCAAGGGAAAACGGTGTAATAGTATGTCAGATCGGTGAAGGAGCCGATGAACTGTTTTACGGTTATCCTTTATGGACATATTTTTATGCTGCGGAAAAGTACAACAGAATTATTAAATCAAAATGGTTGAAAAAGTTAGCACTTCCTGTTTGTGAAAAATTATGGGGAAAGAAAAGTTTCCGTTATGAACTTTTCAGAAGATGCGCAGAAGGTTTTTGCGCTTTTACAGGTACTAACGATTTATTTACCGAAGCTGAAAAGCAAGAGCTTTTAAGTGACAGGATAAAAGATAAAATAAAAGGACATACATCATTTGAGGTTATACGCCCTTTTTATGACCGGTTCATGAAAAATGCGGATAAAAAATCAGCGTTAAATTGGATGACATACCTCGATTTGAATATCCGCATGCCGGATCTCTTACTTACCAAGGTTGATAAAACAGGAATGGGTGTGGGTCTGGAAGCACGGGTTCCTTTTTTGGACCATAAATTTGTGGAGCTTGTTATGAACATACCGGAAAGAATGAAAATAAAAAAAATCACACGGCACAAAACATTGCTTAAAAAAGCGGTAAGAGGAATTATCCCGGATGAAATTTTAAGTAGAAAGAAAGTAGGGTTTGCACTTCCAATAAGCGACTGGTATAAAGGTGCTTTTAAAGATACTATTGATAGTCATATTAATGAGTTTTTAACCGGTACGGACTATTTGAGTAAAGATGCTGTTAATCATATTTTAAAAGAGAGAAATGTGATGAAGATCTGGACACTTTATACATTGGCTTTGTGGTGGAAGATGTATATACGGTAAAAAGGCGGGTATAAATGAAAGGAATATCGATAGATAAATTTATAAAAAAGAATGATATGACATCTGATTTCTTTGTATATATGCTGGGTACCATTTTACTTAACGGTATCAGCTTTTTAAGTACTCCTATATTTACAAGACTGTTAACTACCTCGGATTATGGTATTACAACGGTTTTTTATACCTGGACGGCATTTTTTGCCGTATTTATAGGGCTTCAGACAAGCGGTTCGATCGCAACCGCCAGAGTTCATATGAAACCGGATGAATTTGGCGGATACATGAAAAGTATTGTTGTAATGTCTTTATTAAGCGGTCTAGTCATTGCCTCCGTGAGTATAATCATAAGAAGATCTGTTGCTAGTCTGTTAAACATAGATATACGGCTCATTCCGCATCTTTTAACGCAAGCTTTCGGTATGTCGTGTGTAACAACTTACTCGGTGTATACCATCCAGACAAAACAACCGAAAAAAAATGTGGTATTTTCTATTCTGATAGCACTGTGTACCGTTGTAACAGGATTATTTTTGGTCCTTAGTATCAAAGAAGAAAAATTCTTAGGCAAAATATACGGGGGGACGGTGGCGTATACAATTGCTTTATTGTATGTAATGAAAACGTTTATACCGGGTAATAAGAGCAAGGTGAGTCTTTCTCATTGGAAATATGCGCTGGCTTTAAGTTTTCCTTTGATTATTCATCTATTGTCCAACATTATTATAGGGCAATCAGACAGATTGTTTTTAAAAAGCATGATTGGAGATGATGCTGCGGGTATATACACTGTTGCATATAATATAGGCGTTTTAGGCATTTTGTTTGCGGATGTTTGTAATAATATATGGTCACCTAGATACCTTGACATGACAAAAGCCGGTGAAAACAGAATAATAAACGGCATGGCTAAAAAATACATATTGATGGTATGCTGTGTTTTTATAGTGGTTATGCTCATTGCTCCGGAAATTTTAAAAATCATGGCACCAAGTCAATATTGGGGTGGATTAAATAGTCTAGTGATTATTACGGCGGGTGTGTTTTTTCAATACTTATACAGATTCCCATTGGCTTATGAACAGTTTTCAAAAAACTTAAAATGGGTTGCGGTTTGTACTGTAGCATCCGCTATGATTAATATGATGTTAAATTATCTTTTTATTAAAAAAACAGGGTTAATTGGCGCGGCTTATGCTACATTCCTTTCTTATGTTATATTATTTGGTCTACATGAATTTGTGGCAAGGAAAATTATCAAAGGATATAATATAAAATTTACAACATATTTACCGGGTATAGTCTTATGTTCGGGATTTGCTTTTATTGCGATTTTTCTTTCTAACCTTTGGTTTATACGATACGCTTTATTATTACTGTTTATCGGGACAGCCTTGCTAGTTTCATATCGTTTGCGAAATAAATAATTAAATAATTATTGCAGTAAATCAACAATACTAAATTAAAAAAATATAAGAGACATAATTTCTTTGTAAAATAATACCCGGTTTTAGCACCGCATTGACGTATTATCAACGGATATATAAAAATTAATTGGCACAATTAACACTGAGCCTGCTTCAATAGTGTATAATTATATATATAAATCAATGGAGGTTATTTTATGATTGTATTAGTAACAGGTGGTGCCGGATTTATCGGCAGTAATTTTATATATCATATGCTAAAAAAATATCCGTCTTATCGTATTATTTGTATGGATTGCCTGACATATGCAGGTAATTTAAACACTCTTACAGAAGCTCTTAAAAATCCAAACTTTTGTTTTTATAAAGTGAATATTTGTGACAGGTTGGCTGTATATAAAGTTTTTGAAGATGAACATCCGGATATCATAGTAAATTTTGCCGCAGAAAGCCATGTAGACCGCTCTATTGAAAATCCTGAAGTTTTTCTTATGACAAACATACTCGGTACCCAAGTTTTGATGGATGGATGCCGTAAATATGGTATAAAGCGTTTTCATCAAGTTTCAACAGATGAAGTATACGGTGATCTTCCATTGGATCGCCCTGATATGCTTTTTACCGAAACCACTCCTATTCATACCAGCAGTCCGTACAGTGCATCTAAAGCGGCGGCCGATCTGTTGGTACTTGCATATCATAGAACATATGGTTTACCTATAACAATTAGCCGATGTTCTAACAATTACGGACCCTATCATTTTCCGGAAAAACTAATACCCTTGATGATTGTTAATGCATTAAACGATAAATCTTTACCTGTGTACGGTAAGGGGGAAAATGTACGTGATTGGTTATATGTAGAGGATCATTGTCGTGCAATAGATTTGATATTACATAATGAATGTGTTGGTGAGATATTCAATATAGGCGGGCACAATGAAATGAGAAATATTGATATTGTAAAGCTGATCTGTAAGGAGCTTAATAAGCCTGAAACATTAATTACATATGTAGCTGATCGTAAAGGTCATGATATGCGATATGCCATAGATCCGACTAAGATTTACCGGCGTTTTGGCTGGTTACCTGAAACCGATTTTTTAGATGGTATTAACAAGACTATAGTATGGTATCTTGATAATAAGGAATGGTGGAATAATATTTTAACAGGAGAATATAGGAATCCAATAAAATAGGAAGGTATAAGACCTTTGATTGATATTTTTAGTGTTAAATAACACTATTTAATAGTATACTAAAGTTAAAGAGCTTAATATGTATTGAGTTTCGTGTTTTAATAAATAGCTGAATAAAAAATCGATAATATTTTGAGTATGGTTTATGACAAGGAGGTATGTTTAATATCTGCCAACATAATGTGTATATACGAGAGTCGGTTTACCAAAGTATAAAAAATACTTTAGGAACGTATGAACCTGAAAAGGGGGGATTACTCGGTTCTAAAAATGGTATTATCAGTTCGTTTTATTATGATGAACATGCTTTAACAGGAGATAATACTTACATACCAAATATTGACAAAGTAAATGAAATCCTTCTTAAATGGGAGTCTGAAGAAGTTACTTTCGCCGGTATAATACACAGCCATCCCTATTTGAAAAAAAATTTGTCATTTGCTGATATTGATTTTGCAAAAAGAATTATTGAGATTAACTGTAGTGACCTATATACCGTCCACTTTCCGATTGTCATCCCAAAGCATGTAGAAATCTACTGGTATGTGGTGATAAAGGAAGGTGATACATATAGAGTTGATCATAAAAACATAAAAATAATTCATAAAAAAATTGGAGGTAAATTATGAAAAAGGTAAAAATTTTCATTCCTAATGGTAAATGTTGCGCGAAATGCTGCGGTGACTGTATTTATTTGGATCGTCGTAGTACAAACAAGTATGATGAATACTATTGTGTCAAAGATAGAAAATATCATTCCGGAGCGGATAGCATAGCAAAATACTGCAGAGATTACTCAGAGAGATAATTATCTATCGTCAATTAAATAAAAGTTCTGTATGGCATAACTGATTTTTGTACATACCCGTTGTTTTGCAAGAGAGAAAAGTTAAGGACGGAATACATGAGTGTTATACGAAGCTTTTAAGAAAATAAAATAGTATGCCGGTATTCGGTAAACTTTATATTATTTTTTGTTCTCTTATGTTAAGATATGCCATGTAATAATAATAGTAAATAACTAACTGAAAGATAGTGAGAAAGATATACGGCATAAAAATAAGGGGGTCATTAGTTTTATGAGCGGACCTAAAATAGATGAAGCAACTCTGGCTCGTCAAAAAGCAGAACTGCTTGAGAAAGAAAGAAGAGAAAGAGCTGAAGCGCTTTCTAAGCACTTCGGACGCATCTTTTTAATTCGTACACAAATGCAAATAATGAAACAAGAATATCAAATCCTTATTAAAAAGATCAAAGGCATTTCAGATCTTAGTTATGCTTGTACCGATATTGAAGAAATACTAGTCGAATGTGCACATAAAATAGAAGCGGCTATTACTACTGTTAGTCCTTTAATTATGAATTCCGACGAAGATCAAATAAAAGCTCCAAAGATCAATAACTTATCGATGCAGATGAACGAAAACTGCAAAACTATTTTTTGTAATACTGAAGGAAATATTTCAGCTCCGGTTGGACGCATCAGAGAATATTTACAACAAAAACAAAATATCGAAGAGAAAAATAAGGTATATAAGGATTTGGTTAATCTACATCCGCAGCTTCTTAATGCCTTAGATAAATTTGAGTTTAATAAATTGCACGACCATAAATCCGATTCGGATAGAACGAAGCTTTTTCAAATTTCAAAGACGAGTTTACTTTCACAAATAGAAGATATTACAAGCATGGATTATGTCTGCTTTGAAGATCGTAAATGGCTTGAAGGAATTCGCCACTCTATGGAAGATGAAATGTCTGAGTCCGATATTTTGAATATAGCAAACCAGTTTTTAATACATAAAAGTACAATACTACAAAACAGAGAGGAGTTTGCCAAAACTTTTTTAGAATACCAGGCGGAGATAGCTTTATTGAGTAAAATTAGCGGTGAAGAGTTAAAAACCTCAGATGTCTGTAATTTTGCTTCACTATTGGATTTGAAAGCTGAAATTAGCAGGATTAGAAATCGTCAGGCGGAGATTGAGAACAGAAAATATATCCGAAAAACGATTGAAAAGGTAATGAAAAAGAGAGGTTACCGCTTACAGCAAGATGTTATTTTCAGTGAAAAGGATGTAATGAAACACACTATATTTGCTGTACCGGGTGTGAATTCGGCCGGAATTACAATAGCTATTCATACACGTTATTCACAAAATGATAATACTGTAATGTTTGAGGTTATAGGTGCCGACGCTAACCTTTTTGATGGCAAGCAAAAGTGTAGTGAGCCTATTTTAATAAATAGTATGGGGAGTAAAAGCATAGAAAATACCGATAAAAACAGTTTGCTTTTACGCATGCAGGAGGAACTTTGCCCTGAATTTGATGAGATTCGTAAAGAATGTGAAAAAGAAGGTGTAGTATTGAAGAATAAATTAGATAAAAGACCGGATGCAAAATATAATAGTCTGATTTCGGTTAAACATATTACCGGTACCGAAATGTCTGACGATATAGCGGGACAAAGGGATCGTAGTAAACTACAACATCGAGTTCAAACACTAAAATAGGAGAGAGTTAATAATGGAAGAAATTATCTGTCCCCAATGTGAATGGATAAACCTTGTGGAAAGTGATGTATGTGAAAATTGTGGGAAAGAGCTTCATCAAAGCGTTGAGAAGATAAAAAAAACCGTATGGAGAGTAAATTGTCCCCATGGGAATTGGTATTATGATTTTCCCGAAAAACCCGATGAAAAATACCCCTTTAAAGAATGTCCCGGGTGTGACGATCCTCGTGATAAGAAAGACATTGCAGAAATTGAAGCTATACCAACAATAATTTATATTGAAGTGTCATCGGAAAATGCCGTCAAGCCGATATTGACACTCATAAACACTTGGTCAAAAGAGTGGATTGAAATTAACGAAGATGAAGGTATCCTTGGATGGCAGGGATCTGTTCATCCTGAATTTTTTAGCAGGCAAGACGGTATATCAAGAAGGCATGCCGGCTTTATTAGGAAAAAAGACAAATGGTATATTAAGCATGAACAAGGGCAGCTAGGTACAAAACTCAATGGTATACTCCTTGAAACAGGTAGGCAATACCAAATTAAAAGTAAGGATATCCTGGTAATGGGTCGTGTTAAATATGAAATAAAAATTGGAGATTGTAATAATGCAGATTGACAGGATTATCTATCCGGTTGAGACACTGGGACCGGGTAAGAGATTTTCGATTTGGACGGTTGGCTGTTCAAAAAGATGCAAATCCTGTGCCAATCCTGAGTTGTGGTGTGCTGATCCTGCTAAGGATATAAGCGTGGATGTTATTATTGAATATTGTGTTAAAGTTGCTTGTGCTTCCCGAGTGGATGGGATTACTATAACAGGAGGAGATCCGATTGAACAAACAGAGGATTTTTTTGCTCTGATTGAGAACTTGAAGATGATATCAAATGATATTCTTGTATATACAGGATATACATTGGCTGAAATAGAGGATATGTTAGCACCGGAACAAATAGAAACATTGAAGCAAAATGTTTCGGTATTGATTGACGGGAGATATATTGATGAAAAAAATGACGGGTTTAGTGCTCTCAGAGGATCGTCTAATCAAGTCATTCACTATTTTCAGCCGGAAAAGCAAAAAAAATATGAAGAATACATCAGCAAAGGCAGAACAGTTCAGAATTTTTACTACTCGGAAAAAATCATTTCTGTCGGTATTCACAATCGACCGGTAATTTAGGAGGTTCATAAAGAAATGGATAAAAAAATAGAAGTACCCAGATGGCAAAAGGAGATATTGACTTTTAAAGCAATAAAGAGTCTTTTTATCATTGAGGGGAATATAAATGACGAATATCCGGTATTCAACAGAACCAAAAATGGAGATCAGGTATTAGCAGGATTCAAAAAACTCAATGAGGTAATTTGCAGATTATTTGACGATGAAGCGGGAGCATATCATTTTTTGTTTTGCGATCCTTTGCTTGGGTTTAACGAGTCGATTAAATTTCAGGACAAAGACAGGGTGATTACCAGAAGTCGTTTGGCGAATATGGTCAGGTTTATCGAGGATAATACAAAAGAAATGGAAGAAGCGGAAGCAAAAATATATACCGGTGGTAGAAATCAAAGCCAAAGAGTACCGCAGGCATACGAATCATATAGAGAAACAAAAAACTCGGAGATTATACGACATCTTATGACAAATCGAATCGGACATACTGAGGTCTTTCCCATAGTATGTATTATGGATTACGCTTCAAGGTTTATAACCGATCCTTCAAACATAACAGCCGGAGAAAAAGTAATATTTCAAAATTTATATATGGGTGTTATGAACTCCATAACCCTTATTAATAGAAAAAATACTTTGATTTTAATAGTAAATAAACTTGGTGACCTTCCTGATTGGTTTTACAAGGGTAATCCAATGGTACGCACCTTGTCGATACCGGTTCCGGATAAAGATATGAGGAAAGCGTTTGTTGATTCGGTATTTCCGGAAATGTATATTAACGATTACAAAGACAGTGACGAATATAAACGTGCAAAAGATAAATTTATTGATCTGACAGGTGGTATGAAGCTTATTGAACTTGATGAGCTGCGCCGACTTATCATCAGAGAACAAACTCCTGTCCTGAAACTTTCTGAAACCGTCAATTTATACAAGTATGGCTTTAAAGATAATCCTTGGGAGACTTTTTTTGAGAAGGCAAAAAATATCCGACAAGTTGTTGAAGAGCGGGTTAAGGGTCAGAAGGAAGCTGTAGATAAAATGGAGGAGATCCTTCAGCGATCTGTTACAGGATTATCCGGACTTCAACATTCATCTGACACAAAACCAAAAGGTATTCTTTTTTTAGCAGGTCCGACCGGAACAGGTAAGACTGAGCTTGTCAAAGCTGTTACAGCACACCTTTTCGGTGATGAAAGCAGTTATATCCGTTTCGATATGAGTGAATACAGAGAGGAACACGCTGATCAAAAACTTTTTGGAGCACCTCCGGGTTATATAGGATATGATCAAGGCGGTCAGTTGACTAATGCAATGAAACAAAATCCTTTTTCAATACTTCTTTTTGATGAGATAGACAAGGCTCATCCCGGTATTATGGATAAATTTCTTCAAATACTTGAAGATGGCCGTATGACTGATGGACAAGGACAAACAGTTTATTTTTCCGAAACTTTGATCTTTTTTACAAGTAATATCGGTATAACGAAAGAAAAAATAAATTCTCTGACAGGTAAGACGGAAATTGATTATGTTATGAACCCCGGTGACGATTTAGTTGAAATCATAAAAAGTGTGAAAGATGCCATGAGAAGTAAATTTAAACCTGAATTTATTAACAGGATCGGTGAAAATGTAGTTGTTTTTAATTTCTTATCGCCCGGTATTTCAGATGAGATTGTTGATGCTCAGATTAATAAGATTAATAGAGATGTTATGAAAAAATATCCTAATATCAGTATAATACTCGAAGCTAACGACAAAAGTTTTTTTTACACACAAGCACATAGTGACGAGGTGCGAAAATATGGTGGGCGAGGTATTGGAAACATGTTGGAGAACCTATATTTAAACCCATTGGCAAAATTTATATTCGAGCATTCGGTTCACAATAAAAAATTGTATATAAAATTAGACAAAGTTAAAACAGAAAATAACTGTAGAGCTGTATTTACAGGGTAACGAGGTAAATGTTTTATGTTTGGTATTGTAGCTTTTACAGATGTCGGAACTACAGAGAAAGTAAATGACGATAGGATACTTGTGAATAACATGGTATATGATAATGATTATCATTCGGAAGAATGTGTCGGTTCATGTTGTGTTGCCGTCTTTGATGGTGTTGGCGGAGAGAAGTGCGGCTATAAAGCCGCAGAGATTGCCGCTTGGTGTTTTTCAGAGCTAAGCAGTGTTTCGGCTGATGAAAATTCTGTTCGTGAAGCTTTTTATGAAGCCAACAGGAGAGTGGTTAAAGAGCAAAATAAGGATTTTTCCCACGGAAAAATGTCTACAACCGTTGCAGGAGTAATTATTACAGGGAATGATTTTATCTCATTTAATATGGGAGATTCTAAGGTGTATAGATTTCGTTTCCCGTTTATAATGCAGCTTTCAAAAGATCATTCATATGCAGGTGAACTGATTACAGCAGGTATTATAACCTCAAAAGACGAAATAGGTGAACAAACAAGACATACAATTACAAGATATGTCGGCTCGGTTGAAGCTTTTGAACCTGAAATTTCAGTTGGAAAAGGTCGCGTCGACGACCGGGATATTTTCCTTATATGCTCAGACGGACTAAGTGATGTTGTGACCGAAATGGAAATTGAGGAGATACTCAGTAAAAATATCTCTTTGCAGGATATGTGTCGAGAGTTGATAGAAAAAGCTATAATAAACGGAATGGTTGACAATATCAGCATCATCCTTGTCAGAAAAGAATATTAATTGGGGGTTTGGAGATGGATAATACCAATATTATGGGGATGGATGTACCGGCGTTTGACTTGCCGGATGATGTAGTTTTTACAGGTATAAACGGTGGAAAATTTTATATTAAAGCTGCTAAACCTAAAATTGGCGGCCAATCTCTACTATATAATGCGACAGATGAAAAAACCGGAAAAGCTTGTATAGCGAAGATTTATTCGAGTGATGACAATTTGACAAGAAACCGTATGGCTCTAACTGAGTTTATGACAAAAAATGTTGATTATAAACGTTCGCATATTATGCCTCTCCTGGATTATGGGCGTATAGAAGTACGAAGCATTGACAATACAAGGAATGAAAACTATATAGATATTTTACCGGTTTGTGTGAGTATAGAAAAGAAACTTGATTTTGTAACGCTAAGAGATAAAGTAATACCGGGAATAAATAAGGCGTTGCATACCGCACATAATGAAAATTGGGTACATCGTGACATAAAACCTGAAAATTTATTTTGGCTGGATGGGACTTTAGTCGTAGGAGATTTTGGTATTGCTCGCAGATTGATGCAGGAATACCCGTATACACACACCAGAAGACGTGACGGTACTCACGGATATATGGCACCGGAAGTCATGCAAGGGGCGTATGGAATAGAGAGTGATTATTATTCCATGGGATTAACTATAGGGACCTTGTTTAACGGTGAACATTTATTTCCTTTGTTATATTCCGGTGGAGATCAAGCGGGTATATTTATTCAACTAGACAAACATAAAAATATACCGGTTAATGAAAATAAAAATGGAGCAGAGCATATTAAGCGTCTTATATATTGGTTAACGAGAACATCCTTGTCTGAACGGATTGGATATGATGAAGTTTGCAAATGGGTAGATAATACGGATTTTCTCAAACCTCTTCCTTCACCCGATAAAGTATGGAGAAACAGTTTTAATTTTAATGGGAAACTATGTAATAATCAGATTGAATTGACAAATGCGATGGCTTCTAATTGGGATGCCGCTATAAGGTATTTATACACGGGCACAATAGCAGCTTTTTTTGATCGTGAGGATCAAACACTGGCAATGTATGCCAGAAACATAGTAGAAGGATTCAACTCAAACGGTAAAATTGATTCCGACAGCATTATGACCAAGACAAATCATGATCTTGGTTTATCAAGATTCCTGCATTGGCTCAACAATGGCGGACCTTTGTATTGGCGTGGGTCAACCTATAAAAGTACAGTTGAAATTGCTGAAATAATACATAACGGTCTCCCAAAGGTATACACAGATATTTCTCAAATGCTGCAAAGTAAAATTCTTTCATGGAAAGTCAAAAATGACATTAAATCCGTTGATAGTGACAAGCTTACTGTTGTAGAAGAGATTGACGAAATGCTCAAGTACCCAAAGCTTGGCTATTTCTATACCATGTATCGTCTTATCGAAGATGATGCACTTAAAACATACGATGGCTTGAAAACTATAGACCAAATATTCTCGGAGATGATGAAAAGTGCAAATCATTTCTATATAGAGTGTAAAAAAATTATTGACGGAGATGACCGGAGGCTGGCTTTTATTGCTCAGTGCAAGGGAAATGCACATAAGCACATCCTACAGTTGAAAGAATCATTATTAAACAATGACACAAAGTTTCTTGATAAAGTGGCTGATATACTAAGAAGCTTTGAAATGCTTTGTGACAATCCCGAAAAGGTAAGGAAATTCAATTATTTATACGGGCCTCAATCCTACTTAAGTTGGATAAGAAACAATATAGACCTATATAAGTTTCATGGTCCGGAAGAAAATAAGCTAAGAGATGAAATAATAGCATATCAGATAGGTGATTATCTACCATTGGCACAGCAATTTGAAGTAAATCTGTCTTTAACTGCACTTATAAAAGAATTTAAGGTGAAATTTCAAAATAATTTACAATTGGCTTATTTAGGCTTAACTGAAAATAAAGGTATTACATCCGATTCAATTGATGGATACTTTCATGAATCGTTTTATGGGGAAACCGTTCCTGTAGGTTTTATAAGGTACATCAATTCTTAGCTTAATTCAGGTGTACCGGTTTAATACTTATAATTTGTATACGGAGATATTGAGTTTTCAACTGATATTTTTTGTTAACATGATGTTTTAATAACCGGCTTGTACTAATTATAATATTGTTATAAGCGTGTTACTTAACCGGTATGCTTTAAGGCTTTTAGAGAATGGAGTGAAAATATTTGAAAAAAAGTTATAAAAGTGGTTTTGGTTTTGGTATGTTATACGGTTTTATTTTGGGTTTATCAAAATGTATCTACACGGTTGGAAGTGATGGACAATTTGGCACTGTTACTTCCGGTATTTTTGGAGAGCTGATATGGGCTCTTGGACATTGGGTTATAGGTGCGTTCATAGGTGGGATAATCGGATTATTAATTGTAGCCTTCATGAATGCATCTGTAAGAACAAAGCAAAAAAGAAAAGAAAACGATCGTATATATAACAATGCGCTTACAGAAACCCAAAATATGTTTAGCAACATTATGGGATACAGTAGAGCTTCAACTATAAATGCGGTACCAATTTTAAATCATATCGATAAATATGATAAGCGGTGTCGACAAATGGCTATTTCTGAAGCTGCCAAATATGAGCATTATCTTTATGAAGATTTACACAAAACAATTAACTGTCAAGAACAAGGGATTGAACAACATAGTAAGTTAAACGACGCTGTAAAACAATTAGAGCTATTACATAGAATAAATGCAGTTACCGGAACATTTGATGAAATAAAAATTACAGAAGCATCGGTAAAATTATGTAATATAAAAGATATGCTTTACAAAGCTAAACCGGTCATACTAAGTGAGGTATATGGTAAATGTGATAAAAAATTCTGTGACAAAGTTCTTTCTATTGATATGAGTAAACTAAAAAATAACGCCTTTAATATTCCATACCCGGAAGCTCTTTGGGCATTGGCTTTGGGGCTATCTAAGGACTATACAACCTTTAAATTGTTAAAGAAAGTATACAAGGGTTTTTGTACAAATTTTTTTCCTCTTGATATCCTTCTGACTGAGTTTATGTTAACAAAGAATATCGGTGGTGATTTGTGGGAAGAATTTTTAACATCAACATTTGAATGGCTTAAGATCAAAGCTAATGCAAGTTATGAAGAATACTATTTTTATTTGTCATCAGGACTACGATGGATAGGTTTAATATCTGAAGAAGAAAAATTACTTGACTTGATGCGTGATACAGGTATGCTAAAAAGTGAAGTCTTAAAAACACGGTACCATCAAATTAAGCAAGGAAAGAGAAAAGAAAAAGTTTAACAGTTTCTTAAGCCTTTTTAATATACTTATTATAAGTCATCGAACAGTGACATTTGGCGTTTTTTTTCTTCAAACCGGCGCAAATAGGCAAATACCTTATCCGAGTGATATAGGATACCGTTCTTTTGGCATACATCGTCAAATATGGTCCACAACCCGGCGTTGTTCGAGCTGTTACATTCATATCTGTTGCCAAAGGTTTTGATATACTTCTGTTTCATTCCCGGAAAATGCTCATCCAGTTTTTGGTAAAAATATTCCCTGTCGCCTTCCCGTAGAGTTACGCCAAAACCAAAACAAAGTATACCTTGAACCTTTGCCTGAATGCAATAATCCAGTAGTCCGCGGATATTTTCCTCAGTGTCGTTGATAAACGGCAGAATAGGTGTCAGCCACACCACAGTGGGGATTCCGGCATTTTTTAAAGTTTCAAGCACTTCAAAGCGCTCCTTGGTTGTTGATACGTTAGGTTCGATAATGCGGCATAAATCCTCATTACAGGTAGTCATTGTCATTTGAACAACACATTTGGTCTTGGCATTGATGGCAGTTAGCAAGTCAATGTCACGTAAAATCCGTGCGGATTTGGTTTGTATCGCCAATCCGAAACAGTACCGATTTATAACTTCTAGACATTGTCTAGTCATTTGCAATTCTTCTTCAAGATGGATATACGGATCACACATAGCCCCGGTGGAAATCATGCAACGATTACGCTTGCGTTTTAGCTGTTCCTCCAGAATCTGTGGTGCGTTACGTTTAATTTCGATGTCCTCAAAGTCGTGCTTCATTTGATAACAGGCGGAACGGCTGTCACAGTAAATGCAACCGTGAGTGCAACCACGGTATATGTTCATTCCGTTATTTGGAGAGAGGATTGTTTTGTAATCTGCATAATGCATGGATTGTATCTCCTTCTGCCGTGTATCACAGTCAGCTTTTTTCGCTCATATTTTACATATGTTCTTATTGTGTAACAACACTATTATAAGCGAACAAGTGTACAGTGTCAATAAAATATATGTACGGAAATTCTGTAAATATAAAGAGCATGGTTAAAGATTTGTGGTGTCTTGTTTAACATAACTTACCTGTGTTATTAAGAAGATTCAGGGGTTGTTTACCGTATGTAAAATCAATGATCGCTTGAGCGGTAATCATACTTACAGCATGATAAGTTTCATAAGTTTCTGCTGCTGTGTGAGGCATCACAATAATATTATCAAGGTGAAATAATGGATTTTGAGGAGAGGTCGGTTCCGTATAAAACACGTCGAGACCCGCACCTGCTATTTTTTTATTCCTTAATGCGATATAAAGGGCATTTTCATCAATAATTGGACCTCTTGCCGTATTTATAAGGATAGATGTATTTTTCATCATATTAAACTGTTCTTCAGTTATCATATTAATTGTTTCTTTGTTACAAGGTACATGTAAACTAATAATATCACAGTTGCTCATTATGTCTGTAAAATCAGTAAAAGTGACCCCGTAACGTTTTGCCGCTTCTAGATTCGGTTTTTTATCATATGCATATAGTTGGGCTTGAAAAGCGTACAATAAACCGGCAACATATTGAGCGACAGCACCAAACCCAATTAACCCAACTTTTTTTCCTCGTATGGTATGACCCATAAATCGTTCCCAATGACCTTCCCTTGTCGATCTGTCAAGGAATACTATATTTCGTAAAACAGCAAGGATTAGAGCTACCGTATATTCTCCCACCGAATCTGCGTTAGCTCCGCTTGCATTTGTCACTTTGATTCCATAATTTTTCGCTGTAATTAAATCGATATTATCTACTCCGACACCGAAACGGCTGATTATTTTTAATCCGGGTGCAATGTTGAAAAGATCCTCGTTCCAGGTTTCGACGCCTGCGATTACACCGAATACATCATTAACAAGCGGTTTGAGTTGTTCAAAGGTCATAGGGTTACCTGTGTTATTTTCAATAATCTCAAAGCCTTTCTTTTCTAATAGAGCTTTAGCCTTTGAACAGTACATTGAATAATTTGTCGCAGTAACTAAAATCTTCTTTTTCATAGTTGCTCTCCTTTATTTTATGCATTCCATGCGAATTCCGTGCCGATGATTTCTCAAAACCACGTACTGTACTATGTTAATTTAAACAAATATAGTTTTTTGTTGTACATACCATTACTTTATTTCGAAATTTTTATCTGTCAAGTTCGGATAAATATCTTTCAGAGGAGTCAGGTCGGGTATATATTTATCTTCAACTCCGGTCAAAACGTGTAAAGTTTTTAAATTTTTATGTTTTGATATGGGACTAAAATCTTCTATAGCCGCTTCGGCGTACAAGGTGTGAAGGTTGGTTAGCCCTATAAGAGGTTCAATATTGACGACCTTTGTATATGAAATATTTAACCATTCCAACTTTGTGAGCCCTTTAAGAGGACTCAAATCGCTCCCACGCCAGCCGCTAATATTAAGCAACATTAGATTGTGCAGGTTGGAAACAGGAGATAAGTCATAACCGGGACTTCCGTTAATGTCAAGGATACCGAGATTAGGCATATAATTAACAACATTGATATCATCTATTGAATGAAATACCGCTTCCAGTTTAAATAGATTTTTAAAGTATTTCAGCGAACTGATGTCATGAATCTTAATTTCTTCAGGTATATTTTCATTCCAATCGTTGTTTAACGAAAGCTCGGTAACCTGCATTGCCTCCGCAACAGTAATTTCGCCTTTAGGTTTGTTCATAGCTTGCCGAACTCTTTCTTCAAGTACTGCGTCAGTAAATTGAATGATGTCGCCCGGCATTATGACTTCAAACCCATCGTTCTCTTTTATGTTCGGCAGTATACCGGCGATCGGGCTGAAATCAACAATATAGTTTCCTCTCAACTCAAGACAGAACAGCTCAGTCAAATCTTTTAAAGGGGTGATATCCGTAACCTTGTTATCGGTTATTGAGAATACTTCGAGATTTTTTAATCCTGCGATAGGGCTAAGATCAGAAATCTGATTTTGCCAAAATACGGCATGTTTCAATGCGGTAAGTTCCGACAACGGACCTAGATCCTTTATTTTGTTTTGTGCAGCTTCAATATATACCAGATGAGGGAGTTCGGAGAGAACGCTTATGTCTTCAATCAGATTGTTACCAATAATAAGTTCCTGTAAATTTTTAAAGTATATCAATGAACTTATATCGTGTATTTTTTCAGATTCAGGTGCATTCTCCGATTGAGAAAGATCAAGATAAACCACTTCTTCGACGTCTGTAACGGTGATTATACCATCAGGCTTTTCTAAAAGTTTACGCACCTTTGCTTCAAAGGCGGGATCGGAAAACGAGACAGTCTCTACCGGTAACGTCACAGAGGTGCTTTCCAAAGGTGTAACAAACACTGTATCAAGTGTTGTTTCAAGCACCGTATTAAGTGCCGTGTCAGGGGACGTTTTTGTGCAGGCTGCTAAAAGGACGACAAGCAAGATTACATACAATAAACCTAAACATTTTTTCATTTTATAGACCTCCAAAACTAAAAAGGTTGTGTAAAGTTTCTACACACCTTTTTATTAATTTCCTTTATATTTGAAGGG
>CAZJOD010000013.1:0-38441 GCA_964547525.1 uncultured Clostridiaceae bacterium | reverse complement strand
GAATGTAAGGTTTACGGGTGTGTTAGACCTTACCTGGGATACATTAATTCCGATCCTATACCGGAAGATGACAAAACTCATGTCACCAGATATGACAGAGATATGACTGTTGAGATGTTTCATGCTAAAGCTTTTCTTCTTTTAAGAGCGGGAGTCAACGGTTTACAAATAGCTACCGGTTCAGGTGATTATGGGTCTAAAAGTGACGATTGGAAAAAGAAAACCGATGCATGGAAGTCTGTGTACAATGATTTAGGAAGTCCTGAAATGCTTATGTATAAAGATAAGGACTATGTAATAAATAGAAAAGGTCAATTTCCAATGGTTTTGACAATCGGTGAGAACATAAAATATGCAAAGGTAAGAATCGCCGATGATATACAAAAACTATTAACCGAGAACTGTCGCATGCATATGAATATTGTTTTGTTCTGTCGGGTACTGAGTACAGATGAAATATTGTCATTATATATTAACGATAACGGTCCTTTACATTTGACACAAGATGCATTTGACAAAATTGACAATGATGCTCCTATAGAAATTATATCAGGAAAAAAGAACCCGTCTGATCATGTTTTTTATGACAAGAATTGGTGGAAAAAAGGGATGCATGAATTTATTGTTCCCATTGAATGGTTTGTATTAGGTGAAAATGACATAAAGATACTTTATAATTGCAACAATAGTGATAAGAACGAATTTCGTATTACCGATATGGACTTAAAAATTTATTTTGACTGAGTTAATTAGACTTTATAACTCTAAGTAATTTAAAATGGAGGTGTAAAAATGAGAAACAAATTTTTAGTATTCACGGTTATTATTGCCATGATTTTAGGACTTGCTGCGTGTACCGCAGAAACGGAAGTACCTCAGGAAAGTGATGTGACAACCTCCGGTCAGGTAACTGCGGTTACAACTACTGCAAAAACTACCACTACTGCTGCAGCTACAACAAAAAAAGAGGAAACCACCTTACCGGTTAATCCCTTTGCAGAGAAAATGACTATTAACTGGTTGGTAGGAGTATATTCCTCTCATTTGTATGTAGAAGGGCGATGGGATGAATTGGAGTTGGAGGAAAAATTCAATATTGATTTGAAAATGTGGAATGTTCAGGTGGACTCCAATAATATGGAGCAGGTAAAAATGATGTTAGCTGCGGGTGATGTACCGGATTACGGATTTTACTATACAAGTGGTAAGTATCTGTATGAACAAGGCTTAGGCAGGACTGTAAAACTGAATTTAATAAAACAATATTATCCGAGTTATTATAAGCAATTGATAAGTGAGCCTGTTGGACTGTGTTTTAATAAGGTTGAGGAGACAGAAGATGAGTATTATGGTTTGACATCATTCACATGCATGGCAACTCATACCGGACACATACCGATGTGGAGATTGGATTGGCTGGAAGAACTCGGGTATCGGATGGATGACTTGACACCGATGATTCCATCTGCTAACCCTGAATTCAGTAATAATATATATTATTCGAGTACAAAATTCTCAGTGGACGATGTTAAGGAAATACTTAGGGCTTGTACAGAAGACGACCCGGATGGGAACGGTGTTGATGATTCTTATGGCTCAGCCTATTCTAACACATGGTATGACATTTACATCTCATACGGAATGTATGGATATGACAAAGATGCCAACCACTTTTACAAAGACCCTGTAACAGGAGATTATGTCCCGTATTATGCATATACACCTTATAAGGATACATTTATATTTTTGACCGAAATGCTTGATAAAGGTTATATGAAATGGATTCCTGGAAAAGAATCTTATGCAAATGAGCTTTTCGCTATTTGGGCAACAGGTAAAACTGCATTTATGAATGCTTTGTGTGGCTCATCCATACTTGGATACAACTTACAGGCGGTAAACAGACCCCCTTTGTCAATACTTCAAAACGAACCTGAAGCTAAGTTTGTGGTTACTCCTGTGCCGGGTGAAAAAGGAAAGTTCAGACCGTATTGGACTTTTAACTGGAATGCAAGTTATACATATCCTATTGGTATAGATGTATCGGATGACAAACTTATAAGGATCTTACAGTTACTGGAGTATTCATACTTTGGCGAAAACTGGATGAGATATAAGTTCGGTATTGAAGGAGTTCACTATAAATGGGCAGGGGAACCGATGAAAAGTACGATCATATTAACCGACCCTGAAAAGATACCTGCCAAATATGCAGGTAAGGGAACCAATGTGTTCGGACAATTTGGAAATATTAACTTTGTAAGCGACAATAAGATCTATTTTAGTTACGATGCTTTCACAAATCAACTTATTGATTTTTGGGAAATACACAATGAAGGTGGATATTACCATGATAGCTTATGGATTAGACCGGGCAAATATTATTCGGAGTTTACCATGCCTACGGAGATGTATGTGGAATACAAGAAACTGCGAGATGAAACATCACCCCAAATAAATACCGTACATAATGATTTTACAAAAAAGATTTGGGCAGGTCAGGTAGCTAACATGGATACCGAGTGGGAACATTACATAGAACAGATTTATGCGGCGGGATTAGAATCATGGGTTGAGATTTGGAATAGAGATGATGTAAAACCCTACCAATACTATAACAGTATACAATAAGTATATTTCAATTGAAATGATTTAGCTACAAAATGTAATCATAAACAAATATACAAATATATGTTTTGTAAAACCGGATGTACATCATTTGGTATTTATCGACGTACCGAAAGAGTTTATAAAAGCCGAAACATTTAATGTTTTTGGCTTTTATTTTTTATTTTTGGTATTCTGGTTTCTTTTCTAGAAATGTTATTTTAATAAAAAGATTTTATGATATTATAATAAAAAAATTAATTATTAATAATGATCTCACTGCAATAATTCAATTACTGTGAACCACAGTGTACTAATCATTGAAAATACCTTCACTAATTGATTTTACAACTCCGGTTCCATGTTCGTTGGTTTATCGCAATAAAATAAAATTTTTACAGTAGAATCTTAACTATTTATTTTAGAAATATTATGTTAAAAGATTCGTATGGAGGGTGTAATGGAAAAGTATGATTTCATAATAATTGGAGCAGGAATGGGCGGTTTAAGTACGGCTAACTTTTTGACCGGTTACAATAAAAGAGTATTGGTGTTGGAAAAGCATAATATTCCCGGGGGGTTTGTATCTTCATTTGCAAGAAAAGGAGTCCGGTTTGATTTAGGAATACACGGATTATTTGAGTTAAAAGAAAATCAGACCATACCACAGTTTTTGGAGTATTGGGGAGCGCCACAGGTTGAAACTGTTCCGTGCAGGGGTGATATGATTACTTATATGGATGGTAAGAAGCATGTATTCAGGCATGGGAACATAAAACAAGATTTTAAAAAAGAGTTTCCAGATAATGAAGCTGATGTTGAGAAACTATTTAATATAATGGAAACTATTAACACTGAAATGTTTTCCGGTATGGAAGCACCGGAACCTCCTTATGATATGAATCCGTTTCAACTAATAAAATTCGGTATGAAATCGTTTAAGCAAAAACCGGTGTTTATGAAATATGGAACTAAAGACGTGAAAAAGGTTTTAGATCAATTTACCGATTCTGATGAATTAAAATCGGCGATTTACTCATACTGTCCGTATCCCATGGTATTTATGGCTTTTGCTTATCAGTGGAGTGTGTTCGGTAACAACGAATATCCGAAGTCGGGAATGCAGGCAATACCTGATGCAGCGATAAAAAGCCTGTATGAAAAGGGTGGTATATTGAAATTAAATACTGAAGTAACTGAAATACTTGTAAATGACGGATATGCATATGGGGTTAGGACTAAGGCCGGAGATGAATATCGTGGAAAGATTATAAGTAATGTATCACCACACTTTACATATAATATGATAAAAGAGCAAGAAAAACGCTTAAAAAATATAAGGCATAAGATTGCAAATAAAAAGACATTCCCTTCAGCGTGTACTTTATTTATGTCTGTAAATGACAGGTACAATTTTGATAATACCGAGAGTATAGTTATTACAGATAGCATCAACTATAAGAAACAACCTGAAGAATATACAGAAAAAACAGCACCGATAGTAATCAACATATATCCTAAAAAAGACGGAGATAAATATAGACCGCTTGTTGCATTGATTCCCTTGGATTACCACTACAAAGATAATTGGAAAACAGAAATAAAGAAAGGACGGGGTCAAGCATATAAGGAACTAAAAAAATCGGTTGAAGACACAATTATAAATCGACTGGAGAAACATCTGGGAAATGACTTTATAAATGCTGTCGTGTATCATGAGTTGTCTACCCCAATAACTTTTGAAAGATATACATACAGTAAAAACGGTTCCTTTATGGGATGGTCTATTGAAGAAAAATATTATGGTAAGTTCATAAAACAAAAATCCGATATTAAAAATTTGTATTTAGTCGGACAATGGGTGTTCCCCGGATTTGGTATTGCAGGTGTTATGGCTAGCGGTTATTACCTGGCAAAAGAGATTTTAAAAGAAGATGGTATAGACTTAAAGAAAGATTTTACCGAATTTTTTTTAAATAACAGATAAATTAAAAGATAGTGATATTTATGTTATTTAAAACAAGAATAGAAAGCAAGCACTGCGCAACCACTTGAAGGACAGTTAATATAATGAATTAGTTTTCCACCGGTGTTTGTTAAGTTGTATTATATGTTAAATATAACAACCGAAAGTTGATACAACCAAAGGTTGATTTTTTATGTGGAAATTTTTCGGAATATAAACTATTGATATATTGATAAACATTTATATAAACATTATATTTAATATATAGCATGCATGCCGATTTTTATCTTCAGGAGGTACAGTAAATGTATAATGTAATTGGATTTGGAAAAAGAATTGCTTCATATCGTAAACTATCCTGTCTCACCCAAGAGGAGCTTGCGACTAAACTAAATATTACTGCCCAAGCAGTATCAAAGTGGGAGAATGAGATAAGTTTCCCTGAGATAACCGCATTACCTCAACTGGCACAAGTGTTGAATACGACTATAGAAAAACTCTTTGGCAACGAGGATAACGGCAGTATTAATGATGTGATAAAAAGTAAAAATATACCGAAATTTAAAGAGCGTAAGGGAGAAAGCTTGAAACTTGTACATGTTTTTGGGGGTACGGCATGTTATTCCGAAAAAGAACCTGATGTAACCAGCCTAGATACTGTTGTTTTCAAAGATGGAAGTTGTGCGGATCTCAGGCAATTGACTGTTATTAATAAAGGACCCGGTGATATTTGTTTCGATTTTATTGAAGGATTTCCGGCATACTATGAAAATATTGACATGAGTAAAACCGAAATGAAGGATGTTTTTGAAAGTGTTGATTCTTTTGATCTTACTATTAGTAATGCCGATTTTACACTTACCGGATCACATGATGATAAAACACATGTAAAAGCTACAGGTTCACCAATATTTATCGGGGGATTGAAGCTGGAAAAAATAGGTGGTATTTTAGCAATTAAGTGTTCTAATGAGAACAATTCAAGTAGTAATATTCATGGGAGAAACACGGTAATTATAAATTATGGGAAAGATGCCGGTAAAAGTATAAAAGCCTCGTTAAACGGTTCCGGAAATGTGAGTATTGAGGTGCCTTTTAATGTGGGGTACTTTGCTGTAAACGGATCCGGAGATATAACTGTTGACAATATTAATGAATTTGAAGCAAAAATAAACGGTAGTGGGGATATTACCGGTAAAAGAATAGGCGACTCGAAGATAGGTATTAACGGATCCGGTGATTTGAATTGTAAAGAAGTATTCGGAAATTTTAAAGCTTCTATTAACGGATCGGGAGATATCAAAACAGGTGTAGGTAAATTGGATTCACTGGATGTTACCATAAGGGGTTCGGGCGATGTTGATGCGATTGATGTAACTACAGATACGGCAAATATTGTGGTGCAAGGGTCCGGAAATGTTGTTATTGGCAGGATTATCAAAGAATCAATTGAGAAACACTCTAAAAATTCAACAATCAAAGTTCTAAAAAGGGGATGAAGATGCTTTAAAATTTAAGCAAATATCATACCGGGTGATAATAAACTCATTATAAACCGCGGTTGAGTCTAAGGGTGGAAATAATTGAGTGTCAACGACCCACCACTTAAAATGCTTTACATTTTTGAAGTGGGGGTTTGTTTCTCACCGTATAGTTAACGTATTCTTGTCGGTTAATATCTGCAATTCAACGATTTTCTCAAAGGAGCAAAATTTAAAAAGACTCGTAAGAACCAATAAAAAAGGCTGACTTCTTCGGCTCGGAAAAGGTTAAGAGCTATCGGGCAATGCTGTCCTTAACTCTCTTGCCGCCATAGAAAATACTTTACCTGAAACATCTAATTTATTATATATGACTTATAAATAATATATTGACATATGTATTATAATAAATTATAATAAAGAAGTTATATTATTATATGTATGGAGGAATCGGTATGAATAAATCTATGGATGCTTTGACAGGTCTAATTTCGGGTGTGGAGCTTGATTCGGAAATGGAAGCGTTAATAACAAATGAAAAAGAATTTTCTTTTGTTATGCTGGACATTGATACTTTACTTGATATTAATCGTGATTATGGTTATGAAGCCGGAGACGAGGTGTTTAGGGTCATTTCGAAATATTTGCAGCTTGTTTTCCCTCCACCGTGTATGTTATTTCGTGATGTGCGTGATCAATTTGATGTATTATTACCCGGATTTTCGAAAGAAGAAGCCTTCTTAAAATCTGAAACTGTACGAAAGCTGATATTTGAAGAAAAACTTGACTTTAAAACAAGTAACGGTAAACCTTTAACACAAACGGTAAGCGTAGGTGTATCAGCATTCCCTGACGATGGGAACCGTGTGGCTGAAATTATACGTAAAGCGGATGGCGCTATGATTCGTGCTAAAAAGAATGGTAGGAATCAAGTGTGCCTTGCCAGAGAGGAAAAAATGATTACTAAAACCAGTCATTATACTCAATTTCAACTTGAAAAACTGTCTGAAACTGCAAAAAAACTAGAAATTGGAGAAGCGGTTTTACTACGTGAAGCACTTGACGATTTACTTAGAAAGTATGACAAATAATCCAAAAAGCGACGTAAAATAGGGATGTATCTTTCTTTTTTTAATATACATTATCTTATTAATGATAATAAATTGAGATACGTCCCTGCAACAGATATAATAAGTTGAGATATGTCCCTGCAACCGACGTCCATACCGGCCGGAGGCAACACCGCCAATCTATGGGCACTTAAAAAAATTACTTTCACAATCAATTGAAAAAACATGCTGTATCTGTTATTATGAGTTAAAATTTGTAGTAGGAGCATACATAAATTGGGATTATTATTGAGTATTTTATCCGGGGTTTTAGCACTGGTAAATGGAATAGCCTTCAGTTTAGGTTCAAGTGATAGGAAGCAGATCTATGTCTTTAATTTTCTTGCTCCACTTTTTATTTTAATAATATCATCTGTTTTCAGTGTCAACTGGGGGGTTGTATTAGACACCGGTTTGATCTATCCGGTTCGAACAGTACTTGTTCTGGTAATTTCAGGTTTTTGTGGATTAGGCTATATTATGATGCTCATGTTCGCAATGAACACCGGACCTCATTCGTTAAGTTTATGTTTAGGTGAAAGCTGCCTTGTGATACCATACTTATTATCAGTATTGTTTTGGCATGACCGTCTGGATCCGGCAGGTTTGACGGGAGTAGTATTAATTGTTGCATCTATTATAATAATTGGTCTGACTAAAGAGAAAAAGATAGAAAAAAGCGATTTTTCGAGTAAGTGGTTTATATTTATGATAATAGCTTTTATATTAGGTGGTATTGAGCTTACGATATATACTCTCCCAAACAGATGGGCCGGTTGGACTGATGTTGCAAATATTCGTCCCGCTTTAATTCAATTCGGTAAGTTATCGATACTTATTCCAATCATAAGTAAAAAAATTAAAATACAGAGAAAAACAATTCTTATAGCATTAATGTCGGCTGTATTTAATTTTTTAATTGTTGTAATACAGTTTAAGGCGATGGATTATCTGGTAAAAGATCAGATGTTGGCAGTACTTTATCCGGTTGCCATAGGTACTTCAATTTTATTATTTACTGCATACAGTAGATTTTTCAGGAAAGAAAAGCTTGCTCCGATGGCTAATTTTAGCATGGTGACCATATTGGCGGGAATCATTCTACTTAGTTTATAATTGATATATTATAACAAAATATTAATTGAAGCAATTGCGAAAACACTATATTTATTAATAAAAAATCTACTGCAAAAACTCTATTTTATTGCAATAAATAAAAGAACGTTGATCCTTAATTTAAAATCAATTAGTGAAAGTGAAGGGATTTTCAATAACTAGTACACTGTGGTTCTCAGTAAATGATTTATTGTAGTGAAACCTTAATAAATTTTTTTTGATTCAAATAGATTACGATACCTCTATAATAGTTTAAGACATTCTAAGATTTTACTTGCAGTAGCTTGAACTGCAGGTATCGCAACACTGTTACCAAATTGTTTGTAAGCATGTGTATCTGCAACTTCGATTTTAAATTCATCAGGAAACCCTTGTAACCTAGCCCATTCTCTAGGTGTCATTTTGCGTATGCCTTCGCGGTTTACTTCGCCTTTTATAGCCGTTGCAGGTGTAAAATCGGTTAAACGCTTATCTATTATTAAATTTCGTTCTCTACCCATTCCTCCTACAACAATTGCATTTGCTATACCGGCATGGGGAATTATCTGATATCCGAAACCGTTCCCTTTACTCTCATGTCTTTTTTTATGTTCAACAAGGGTTTTCCAATATTGTGTCGATAAATAATATTTCGTTGACACAATATCTTCCTCCATGATGTCTTTAATAGTCACTTTGCTATTTTTAGGGTCAGGATATTCAAAATAATTTATTTGTAAATCCTTCCTAAACCCTACAATAAATATCCTTTCTCTATTTTGTGGCACTCCATAATCCTTTGCATTCATAATCTTTGGTTCGGGAACAAAATAGTTTAAGTCTTCTCTTAACGTATTTAAGATTACTTTTAATGTTTTTCCCTTATTGTGATTTACCAGACCTTTAACATTTTCCAATAAGAAAGCTTTTGGTTGTTTTTCATGAATTATCCTTGCAACATCGAAGAATAAAGTACCACGTGTATCTTCAAATCCATATCTTCTTCCTGCTATTGAAAAAGCTTGGCAAGGAAATCCCGCTACCAATATATCATGATATGGAACATCTTTTTCGTTAATTTTTGTTATATCACCGAATGGAACCTTTCCAAAATTTAATTCATAGGTGTATTGTGCATTTTTTTCCCATTCAGATGAAAATACACAATGACCTCCTAAATTTTGAAAGGCAATTCTCATACCACCAATACCTGCAAAAAGATCAATGAATGAAAATTTTGGGTAATTTATAGGTGGAAATGGAATATCCCACTCTATTTCAGAAGAGTTTTTTATTATGTTTATATTTTCTATAAATTCCATAGCTTTTTTTTCGTAAAACTTTGATGCATCACAACCATGTGTATGTAAATAATGTGTAATAATCGCCAAATTGTAATTTATATTATCTTGTATAGTATTTTCTAATATCTTTTTTATTTGCGAATATTTTATCATTGTTCCCGCCTTATACTACATTTTATTTCTTACGGATATTCCAAATTCCATGCGTTTTTTCTAATTCAACCATGCTAACAGGTTTTTTATAACATAATTTTAAACCATCGACATTTAGGTATCTACAATCCGTAGCAAAAATTGTTTCAAGACCTTTTTTAGATCTTCTTAAAACACAACAAGAGCAGTTTGCTTCAAGGTCCCAAGAGGGTACTTTTAAATATCTTTTTTGCTTGATATCATTTAGCACTATTAGATCTTCTTTGGCTCCTATTTGTTGAACATTTATAACAACAGGACCTTTACCAAATTTTTTTCCATTTGGTTTATAAGCGGATACTTTTGTGGTATTACATATAAACGGTGATTTTTCATACGGTTCCAGAACAGATATAAAATCAGATACAAGCTCTGATTTATTATTCTCCCTTTTTACTGATACTCGAGGTATCCAATTTTCTGTTGTATTGGCAAAATGCTCTGATACTGCGACCCAAGCTTCGGATAATTGGGCCTTTGCATCTTCAGTAAGATCTATGTATCTAAGATGTAATTCCTTATCTTCCGAATCAAAAAGATTATATTTATCTTCTAACTTCCAATCAACAAACCAGCCCGGATTAGGTGTATCCTCGGTACAATTTCTCATTTGAGTCATATTGCTATAATCGGAAGCAGTTTGAAGTTTTAGACCCTTAGTTTTTATGCTGCCAAAGGAGCTTCCGGTAAATTTTACGTGTTGAGAGCCACCTGCCACCCTAAACAGATCGACGATATAAGAATCTTTATCCGAATGATCTATTAGAAGGAGTGTTCTTTCATATCTTTTACAATCGGTAATAGCGGTTCCGTCGATACCAATGGCTTTTACATTTTTTCCGATACCCCAAAGAATTGTTTTACCGCCAATAGGTTCAATACCGGATTTTTGATTTTTTCCATCGACAACTACTGTATTATGAGCTGCACTCATCTTATACCAGTTTGCTTTCGGAGAACGCCAACCGCCATACTGGACGGGTGGATAACCGAAATCAGGTAAAATATCAAGTCCTTTTGCAAAGTATCCGATATTAAGACCATCTGAATGAGAATGCTTCCCACCGGAGTCGTAATCTATCCATAAAATCCTTTCGTTTTCAGCCTTTCCGCTTCTTAATAAGGCCAGATGCCAATTCTGTTTATCCATAGACATCAACACCGGAGAAGAGCTATGTTTTTCAATTATACTTTTAACTTCATTTTGTATTTTTTGTGTATCGGAGCACATCAAATCATAAGGGAGTCCTTCAATAACCGAGCCGTTTTCTCTGTAAATGGTTTGTATGTAGGCCACATCATTTGTAATTTGATATAATCTATACAAAAACATAAACATTGACGGATTCAGCGTTATTTGAGGTTGTAATTGAACTCCTGCGTATTTGTCATCCGGACGAGCAAAAGAACCGGTGTCACCAATGCGAGGATAATAACGGTTCAAACAATATGTATCAATATGGAAACGATAAGTTTGAGTTAGATTTTCATGTTTGTTTTTTATCTCTACCAGAAAATTCGGATTGATACGGTCGAATTGTGCTAATAACAAAGCCAAACCATGAATTGTATAAGCTGCGTAACCTGCCATTCCCTTTTCACCTGTAACTCCGTCTACGCTTGTTGCTTTTTCTATTATATCATCCAACATATCATTAATTTCTTTTTCGAATTCTTTACGATCTAATATTGTTTTTAGTATAATTATCGCAGCCTCGGTGCGAGGATAATTATTATGAATGCGCTCTGTATGAATTAACGGATCTTCCAGTATTCCTTTTTCTATATTCTTTTGAATATCTGCAAAACATGCTTTTGAGTTATTCATGTCAAATTGTTTGGATTTATCAGATAAAAACGATACAAGTTCGCTGTCTTTAGGTAATGCATCGAATATTAAATCATAAGCCATAGCAAGTTCGCGGGTTTCTTCACACGCATCGTGCCATGTGGAAACATAACCCGACCCGTGAGATGTCTCATATGCGGAGCCTTGTTTTGCATAATCAAAGTCAGGATACAAATCGGCAATACGATCTAAAAGAATAGCCGCTTTGCGTGCATATTTCGGATCGTTTGACACTGCATAAGCAGCTGATAGATTTTTTACACCGGTTACAATTAATTGTTTCCATTGACCGTATATAAGGTATGCGCCTATAAACCGCCATCTTTTATTATTTTCTATGTAACCTTCACCGTCGTCTACACCAAATTTATGTAAAGGATCTTTAGGATCGGGATGTTCTGTATTGAATAAAAGGTTATTGTCCGCCAAATCTCGATTAAAAACACCACTTTTGTTCAACCCTGATTTGTAAAAACTATAAAAGTCATTTTTAGGGAATAATTCTTTACAGTGGGGGCAAGCTACTTTCCAAGGAATATTCAAAGCGTCTATTTTCCAACTGTACATACGGACATCCTTACCACAAGAGGGGCAGTATCCGTCAGACCAAACCATCCAAGCGCGGTGGATGGTAGAACCGAACATCATCTCCCACAGTTCATTGTCGGAATAAGATAACCAAGGTTCGGCATTTTTTAAAATTAGTTTTTTCGCATCTTCAGCCCAAGTATATTCTTTGATGTTGTTTTGTAAGATATTTTTAAGTCGTGTATTAAAAAAAACGGATCCTGTTTTCATAAAGCTAACCTTCTTTCAAACGCTAAATTTATTGTGTTATTATTTAACATTTTATTCTACAACGATAACTATTTTTTGCAGTTAAATTCACATTTAATATAAAACAGCATAGCATATATGTGTAGAATGTGCAAAAGGTTATATTAATCTGAAGTTAAATAAATTAATGTATGATAATGTAACGTTAAAAAAATTGTTTACATGTATTGATTACAAATATAGAAAATTGCATTGATGATGCCTGATTAAACTATTATAATAGTCATACAAATCCAAATAATCAAGATTTGAAATGCATTTGTAAGGAAAAATATAACATGAGAGTACAAGCAATAAAAACAAGAATTGTAGAAGTGTCTTCTATAAAGCTTACCGATTTAATTTTTGAATCTTTGTCAAGCGTTCCGAACAACAGTGTAGTAGCAATAACTTCAAAGGTTGTTTCGCTTTGTGAGGGTAGCGTTATACCGTTTGGTAGTGCAAGCAAGGATGAGATTATCGAAAATGATGCAGATTATTTTCTCCCTAAAAAAAATAATAAGTACGGTGTTTATCTGACCATAAAAAATAATCTATTACTCCCTTCAGCCGGTGTCGACGAATCGAATACTAACGGTAATTATGTATTATGGCCTAAGGATCCGCAAAAATCCGCCAAGCTGTGTCGAGATTTTATTATTGACAAGTATAAAATTGAAAATGTAGGGATCATAATAACTGACAGTACTTCATCACCTCTTAGGTTGGGCGTGACGGGTAAATGTGTTTCTTATTACGGTTTTAAGGGACTAAATAGTAAAATTGGACAAGTAGATCTTTTTGGTCGCAAATTGAGAATGACACAAGTTAATGTAGCGGATTCTTTAGCTGCTTCAGCTGTGCTATGTATGGGAGAATCAAATGAACAAACGCCTATTGCGTTAATTGATGAAATACCGTTTGTAGAGTTTTGCAACCATCAACCGGCCGACAACTTGAATACTGATATAAATAACGATCTATACGAACAACTCTTAAATGGTGTAAAATGGCAATCACGTAAGTGAAGAGTTTTTAATTTTTTGCGATAAATAATGGCATTGTTTTCAATTGCAGAACATGGTAAAATACACATATGACTTGTCCTAAGCTTCTCAAACAATACAGAATAAGTACATATAATACTGTTTATGGAGTTAAATTATGAATACATCAAGTGTGATTAAAGTTTTTGCAGGCAGTACAGGTAAGGTTTTCGCCGAAAGAATATGTAAATATTTAGGTTCTGAACCGGGAAAAGCAAAAGTTATTACGTTTAGTGAGGGAAACACTTATGTTAAGGTTGAGGAAACTGTCCGTGACAAGGAAGTATATTTAGTACAGTCTATAGGTTTGCATCCTAACGATGAATTCACTGAAATTTTATTCTGGATAGATGCGTTCAAAAGAGCAAGTGCTTATTCGGTTACTGTTGTAATGCCATACTTCTCATATGCCAAAGGAGATAAGAAGGATGAGCCCAGAGTATCAATACGAGGCCGGGTATGTGCGGAATGTATTGAATTGGCCGGTGCGGACAGAGTTATAACAATGGATTTGCATAGTCCTCAGATACAAGGATTTTTTAAAAAACCGGTGGATCATCTATTTGCTCTGCCAATTCTATGCGAATATATAAAATCGTTAATGATTGACGACTTGATCGTGGTTTCTCCTGATTCAGGCTTTGCCAAGCAAGCAAGAAGATATGCAAAGTATCTGGGTTTGCCTGTAGCTATAGGAGATAAAGAAAGAGACGGACACGATGAAAATGCCAAAATTATTGAGATTGTTGGAAATGTTCAAGGTAAAAATGCTTTGATAGTAGATGATTTTAGCATTTCAGGCGGAACATTGATAGATTTAGCTGATGAATTAAAAGAACGTGGTGCAAAAAGAATATACGCATGTTTATCTCATGTTTTACTAAATAAAAAAGGAGTTTTACGTATAGAGAATAGTATTATTGAAAAAGTTATTTCAACTGATTCGGTATACAATCCGTACATTATAGGTAGTGAAAAGATAAAAATCGTTTCTGTCGCGCCACTTTTTGCAGAGACAATAAATAGAATACATTATCGGGAATCCGTCAGTTGTTTATTTGATAAAGTTCCGGTGGAAGTGCTTGAAATACAAGAATAAGAAATATGTTTTTAGGTTTTGATTTATTATTTATGTAATATAAATTAATATTTTTAAGGGGAATTAAAAATGAATACAAATGTAAATGAATTGAAAGCTATCATGAAAAAATTTGCAGAATCAGGTTGGGATTTGATTGAGGTTCCCGCAAAAGCTTGGCTTGAGGGAAAGGAAGATAAAAGTAAAGTAATCAATGCAATAAAGCAGGCTGATAAAGAATGTGGCAGTTGTGGTTGTGAATATGATGTGCTTTATAAAAGGGCACTTAATCTTTTGTATATATAACCTCAAGGAGATAGATGCATTTTTTTATATTAACTATCATAGTAGCTATAATAGGCGGGACTATAGGTATATATCTTAAAGTTCCGGCAGGAGCGCTATTAGGTGCACTGATAGCTGTTTCTGTTTACAATATTATATGGGGTTTGGGATATGTTCCTGACAACTTGAGAGTATTAACCCGTATCATTGCCGGAACACTAATCGGTTCAAGGATGACAAAAAAAGATGTATACGGTATGAAAAATATTTTTTCTTCAGCAGTTATTCTTATTGTAAGCATGGCGATACTGTTTCCTGCCGTAGGTTTTCTAATATATCGTTTAAGTAATCTGGATCTTTCTACATCACTGTTTGCAAGTGCACCCGGTGGAATGACTGATATGGCTTTAGTCGCCGACGAGTTAGGTGCGGATACACCAAAAGTTGTGCTTATGCAGTTGTTAAGGATTTTTTGTATTCTGGGTTTTTTCCCTGTCTTGTTAAGAGCAATATGTAAGCGGTATAGATTAATAGAACTATGTGAAGCAAAAGAATATGACAAAAAACCTAATTCTATAAAAAGAAATCATGAACAAAACAATCAACAAACACTTAAATCCGAATGTATATTTGCAAACAAAGAACCGCAGTCAAACCAAATATCTGCAACAAGTAATGATGATAAAGCTACAGTAAATTACCCGGTTAAAAATAAAATATTAAAAAGCATATTTACAATTGTCATAGGTGCGATGGGAGGGCTAATAGGAATTTGGCTGGATCTCCCCGCGGGTGCGATGATGGGATCGGTGTTGACGGTAGGTTGTGCAAGTGTATTGACAGGCAAGACATTTATGACTGTAAAAGCAAGAAAATTTACACAGATATCGGTTGGAGCTGTTTTAGGTTCAAGTATAACAATTGATGATGTAATTGGATTAAAAGATATTTTAATACCCGGTGTTATCCTTGTTTTCAGTCTGATATTTTTAAATTTGATTGTAGGTTATTTAATTTTTAAATGGGGTAAGATGGATTTGGCTACGGCGTTATTTGCCAGTACTCCGGGAGGAGTTACAGAGATGGTTCTTGTAGCTGACGAATTAGGAGTAGATACCCCAAAAGTGGCACTGCTTCAACTAATTAGATTAATTGGTGTTATAATCATTTTTCCGATATTACTAAGATTTCTCTCAAGCTTCTTATTATAGATTATAATGTTATTATGATAATAAATAAAAGATATCCGATCTCTTAAATAATTAAAATCTGCATACTAAAACTATAAAATCAGACCAAAAAAATAATATTTTTCAATATAAACAGACTTATATATACATTATGTGATAGAATTATGCAATTATATCACCAATTTTCAAAATGGAGGTGTTAACATGCAGGGTGGCAATTTTTTTAGTAAAGATAAGATAGACTTGATTCGCAATAATATTAGAAAATTTGATAAAATCAAAAAGCTTAGTCAAGAAAGTATCTATTTAGCAGATGCATTGTTAGAACAAGGAAAAAATTATTGGTGGACAAAAGCTACACCTAACGAAATACCCAGGTGTTTAACACCCGGTCATGATAATAGCGGGTGTCCAAACTGTGGAGATGATTTCCTTATAAAATATGGCACGATGGGTTGGACGGTTCATAGCGATAAAAATAAGTGGAAAGTGGAGTGCCCTAATTGTGGCAGTGTATATCCTACTAATGATTTTAAAAGTTATTATGAAAGTGGTTTGGATGATACCGGTATTTTCCGTAAGAAATTAGCTGACAATAAGTTTTTAATTAACATATCAAATCCTGATAAAGGAAAGGATTGGTTTGTAGATGACGGTAGCGGGTATGTGGATACAGAGGGAACTCGCTGGTCTTTTATCGCTTACTATAATCATTTCGCAACTTGGTTGGATTTATATAATAAAGCGGGAATTAACGACAGGTCTATTTCTGCTGCTGTTATGCATTTGGCCGATGCATATGTATACACGGGAGATATAACATACGCAAAATATTGCATATTAATATTATACAAAGTTGCTTTACTGTATCCTAGTATGGATTTAAACGTTTGGATGCGCTTACCCGGAAGACCGTACCGTAATACAGACGGCTTTTCATTACAAGGTAAAACTATAGGATGCATATGGGAAACATATGTGGCAAGAATGTTGTGTTATGCTGCAGATGCAGTACTTCCGGTAATAAATGAGAATGGTTATGAAATTAAAGAGTTCTTTTCGGAATTTATAAAAATCGATGTAAAAGACATCTATGACACCATTATTAACGGAATAGTCCGTGAGGTTTATCCAAGTATCAAAAACGGAAGTATTGCCGGGAATGAAGGTATGCACCAAAGCGCCTTAGCCATGGCTATCGTATGTATGGGAGAATGTAAAGAGGCGCAAGAGTGGTTAGAGTTTTTATTTGCACACGGCGGACGAAAATTTGAAAAAGATCCTATACGAGTACAAAAAACATACTATACCGGATGTAATATATTGGGCATATTAGAAAACAAAGTTAACGGTGACGGATTTGGTAATGAGTGTTCACCTATGTATAACAGGTTATGGTTGGTTGAATTTGATCGTATAGCCGATATTTTGAGTAATTATCCCGGTATTAAAAATACAAAATATGATATTCGAAAGCACCCTGTAATGAAAAAAATGTACCAAAGCTATACCAAGTTAAACTTAGACAACATACATGTACCTAAAAACGGTGATGTTGGAAAAACCGGAGACCCTTTTAGAGTGTTCGCAGAAGATAATATGCAAAAAGAGGATCATTTGCAAAGAGTATTAATAAATGGTTATAATGCAACAAAAGATCCGAAAATTCTTGATTATTTTAATGTATGTTTTCCTATGGCACACAAGGGAGATTTTGGCTATGTGGATTGTAAAGAGTTTGAAATAATAATTTCATTGCTGAATTCTTCTAAAGATCCTAAAGAGTCATTGCATACAGTATCTCATAATCTAACCGACTATGGAAACGCTTTGCTACGGCAAAAGGAAAGATTCGGTTGCAATATGCACATGTATTACGGCAGCACTGCCGGGCATGGTCATTCGGATAAAATGAATTTTGAAATTATAGCCAACGGAATAAATTGCACACCGGATTTAGGTTATCCGGAATTTGCAGAAAAGTTTCCGAAACGAAAGGAATGGACATCCCATACAATAAGTCATAATACAGTTATGGTTGACGAAACCTGCCAAGAGCAAACATTATTTTCCGGCATTCCAAAAGGCTTTGAAGACAGATGTTTCTTAAAGTATATCGATGTAGACGACCCGAATACTTATAATAGTGTTTCTATGTACCGTCGTTCCATGTGCATGATTAATATCGCACCGGGAAAAGCGTATTTTGTAGATTTTTTCAGGGTGGCAGGAGGAAGTACTCATCATTTTTCTTTTCATGGTGGGGAAGGAGAAATCAGTTACTATGGGTGTGATATGAAACATCAGGCATCCGGCACATACCAAGGTGAAAATGTGGTTTTCGGTGAGAGAAAAGACAGAGAAAAAGGAGGTTATGGTAACGGGTTCCATTACCTTTATGATGTGTTGAAGTCTGATGAACCTTGCCAATATTTTGAACTTGAATATAAATTAAAGGACACTTGGGATATTAGAAAAGGAAAAACAGGTCAACCGTATATAAAAGCATATATGTTAGGTGAAACAAATCAAAGAGTAATTGCAAAGGGACAGCCACCTGTTAATAAAATAGGAAATCCTAAATTTTTATATTACTATCTTGGGAAAAGGCAAGGGAATGATTTGAAGAGCCGGTATGTATCGGTATATGAACCTTATTTGGATAATAATGAAATTTGTTCTGTTGAATTAATTAATATAAACGGTAAGAGTGATAATTATAAATACGGGTGTGTTAAAGTAACATTAAAAGATGGCACGATAGATTATATAATACACTCCATAGATGAAACCGTCACCATAGACATAGATAATGAAATTAGTTTCAAAGGTCAATTGGGGTTTATTAGGATAAAGGACTGTAAGGTACTACACGCACTCGTTTCAAAAGGAACACTTCTTGTATATAAAGATATTATCTTAGTTAACAAGACAAATCCTTATATTCATGGATATGTTATCGATTTCCAAAAAGAAATATCTGAAGATAATTTTATAGACATATTTATTGAAAATGAATATGTACCTTTTAATGATCTTATAGGGAGATTTATTAATATAGAGGGGAACAATGTAGGTAACGCATCATATCAAATTTTAGATATAAATAAACTACAGTCATCAAATAATTATCGCATTAAGGTAGGCGAAACGAGTATCAGGGGTTATGTTGATCTGACAAATCCGTGTAAAGGATATATTTATCGTTTTAGTGAAGGTGCTGCATTTGAAATACCTTTATGTTATACTAACTAAAAACACATGAGAAATCAGATTAAGGATTCCCTGTATAATAGCTCTTGCACTAAGCATTTTATGCAGGGAAACATGTTATTACACCGGTATGTGAACGTAATAGGATTGGTGGACAAATACACACGATCAATCGGCTTGTATTAAATAATACATACTTGGGAATTTATCACCAAGATAAATTTTCAACACACCGTTTTCATATGTTGTAGGAACCGCACCTACATAGAAACCTTCCGCATTTACAGCCCACACCTTTAGGTTGCTACAAACGGTTTTTAATTCTATATCGGCTTCTATTACTTCAACGAGAATGGGGGGTTTTCCGTAATCAAGCATCTGCTCTCCGTCAAATTTTGCATCAGTATTTATAGCCCGACCTACTGTTGTCATAAGTATATTATCACTTTTTAAAATAGGCTTATCTGTCAATGAACTTAAAGCAATAACCGCAAAATCTGTTTTAGAAACTATTTTTAAACCGTCAAGGTCAACAGGTGAATTTTTACTTAAAAAACCGTATGCACACTTTGTCATATCAGTCTTTATAGTACCGTAGTTTTTAGTCCAGCTCCTGTATAATTCACCTGTATCTGATGTTACTGCGCCATCCTTCTCATATACAAGGATATCATTTTCTGAAACTATCGTTTCGGAGGTATCACCTTCATAATGAGCGGCAATTTGAGATAATTCCGATGAAATTCTGAATGCGGGCTTTATACCGCTATCCAATGTGCCTATTTTGATTGCTATTTTTTTATCTGACTGTAATATATCACCACGACGCGTAATAAGAGCCGCATGATAAAACAAGCCGAACTTTGCAGGATCATTCCATGTACTGAAAATACCCTCTCGATAAGGTGTCCCGCCTATGGAAGCAGATGATGATTCTTTACCGAGAATCTTCATTTCATTTAACAATGTACCGTATGAATATGTGTGTATGGCGAATCCCGACCAACCTTGTAAAGCTCCGACTGCGGCATAAAGGATGGGACTTTCTGCACGATATTCATTAGGCCAGGGCATATCCCACTCCGATACAAAGAAAGGTTTATCAAAAACCCGCATAAGAGATAAAGTTCCGAAACCGCTTTCCGGTACATGAGTTATTGCTTTATTCATGCAATATTTTTCTTTCTCTCCCCACTTCCAGTCATAAAAGTATACATGGCTGTCACAAAAGTCAGTCACAGTCTGAGCTTTGCAGTTAGCGCTGCAAACAGTGTAATTTGTACCGGTAATAGGTATCTTAACTCCTATTTTTCTCATGAAATTAATCATTTCAATATAGTACTTTTGTTGTAGCTCAATTTTAAAATCTATAAGCTCTTGATCTTTGCAGGATAAGTCACATGTAAAAGCGTCATATCGAATATTTTTTTCGTTAAGCCATGCATTAAAAAGGTTTCTAAATTCACCTTCATACGGCTCCAGGGTAATCTTCCAATTAAAATAGTCACTTTCGTTTACCACTTCACACATTACAAAAACCGGATCGTCTTTATATGCAAGCCCTGTATAAGGATTTATATGTGTCCAAAAGTCGTATGCTGTTTTTTTCTGAAGATCAATCATTCTCCTGTTAAATCCGGAATACGGTTTTGCCGCATCTTTTAATTCAAATGTATTTATTATATCGTCACCGTTTTTAAATTTACGGTATGTAAAAATATCAAGGTAACAGTAGATTCCTTCGTTCTTCAAGCAATAAATTAAATAATCCAGCCTTTTTATACTTTCAGGGTCAAAACTAAGTGTATCTTTTTTCCTTTCACCCTTAGTAAATTGGAATATGTTCGGTGTGTTCCATTCAGCATCGAGTTGATGAAATCTAACTAAATTTACTCCAATCTTAGAAAGTCGTTTTGCTACCTTTTCAGAATAATTGAATTCGGGAAAATTTGCACCACCGTTAAAGTTTGTACCCCAAAACCTTCCCGGAGTACCATCTTCGAATTGAAACTTATCTCCCGTGACTTTTAAGAAACCATGATTTCCGGCAGGCTTATCATTTTTGTAAACAAAAGATAAATCTAACGGAACATCATCTACATATGCAGGAAACGGTATATATTTCGACATTGTTGTACCCTCCTATTTCTAATAAAGAATTAAAAGCAAGATTTTATCTCATATAAATATTATATTGAACTATATGTATAACTCAATGGAATTATAAATTTCGCTCCTTCATTAAACCTATATATATATCCGTCATTCTGATTTTTGATATTGATATATTTACGTACAGGTGATTCGTCAATTATGATCTTAATTTCATCCGATTTAACCGATAGAACATCCCTGATCTCATAAGACGCATTCCCAAACCCGTTTCCATTAATATATATAAATCTGTTTTTTAAATTTATGTTTGATAAACTATTTTGATTGGCATCCATTATCAAGTCAATAAAATTGCAATCAACGGGGCTTTTTTGAAAATCTCTTACAACACCTGAAATATAGCTTAAACAATCGCTAAATATGGGCTTGTTTTCATATGTGAGCTTTGTAGCCTTAGAAATAAATGAATGTATAACTTTATTCTGTTTTAATCTAATAAATCCTAACGCACCTTTAAACTCAATTCCATTTTCGGTTCTTATAGTCTTGTTTTCATCGGTAGAGTGCAAAAAATAGTCGATGATACCGTTTTTTAATGCAATTTTAAAACAAACCGATGTGAAATCATTTAAATTTCCGTCAACCGGTACAAGTTCAACCGATTCTATCATATTTATATCAACATAAGGTTCGTATACCGATGTAAACCTGCTACAAAGGTCTTCTCCTTGCCTTCTGCCTAAGTAATAATATAAATATTCCGGATTTCCTATTTTATTAACAGGCGGTTGCCCTTTACAAATAACCGTTTGATCGGTTTCGGTCAACATATATGCTTTCAAGTAAGGTTGACCTTTCATTCCTTCCCTTTGATTCCATGTATCTTTTAATGTATACGTTAATTCGGAGTAATTACAGGCTTTATCGCATTTCGATATATCGTATAAATAATGATATCCCGTACCGCGCCCTAATTCGGAATCAAACATAACGGTTTTACGCTCTTTGCGCACACCAAAATCAATATCCTCACCCTGCAATGTACCGCTAACCTGCTTAGAAAGATTGATCCCTTTTATATTAACTTCACCTTCTCCTCCGTGGAAAGAAAGCTGATGAACTTTTCCGCCTGCAACTCTGAAAATATCAATAAAATACGCTCTATCCTGGGAGATTTCCACCATACATACCGATCTTCGGTAAATTTTTGTCTGCTCATATACATTCGGGTCGTCTACATCAATAAACTTAATAATTTTACTATCCTCATATCCATACGGTTCACCGGCATATTCGGTATTTTTTTGAGCGGATGAATCCACCAATACGGTATTATGACTGATTGTGTGAGATGTCCATTCGAACCTTTTCGCAAATTGTTCGGCATACTCCGGATAACCTAAATCCGGCGTGCAGTTTAATTTGTTTGCTATTATTTCAAAATTCATTTTGTCCAAATGGCCATGTCCCATGGTACGTCCGTAATATACATGAACATTACATCCGGTTCTTGTACTTTGTCTTAGCAATGCATCTCCGTAATCGGTAAAATTATGTGATTTTGTGTGTAACGGTAATTGCGGAGGCTGAGCCTTTTGTAACATTGAAGCTATTTTTTCAGGATCCTCAATTTCAATAAAGCCAAACCTACCGTCACGTGCTTTCGGATAACATACATTAAAATAATCTAAAATTTTTGTATCTTCTGTAGCGTAATAACCTGATAAGAGTATTTTTTGTGCAAACCCTTCTGTAAATACCTTCATCGGATTACCCGTTTTCCCGGTATCACCGTTTTTCGGAATATAATCGTTGTCAATATTTAACAAAGTATAACTTCTATACATTTTTTTCATAATTGGATGTGTTCTTATATCGTATTTAGTACCTTGAATTCCGGGATACTTTGAGAGAATATCCGCTATTCTGGACAGTTCGATCAACCAGATGCGATTATATGTCGGTGAACACTCGTTACCAAAACCGTCACCGTTAACTTTATTAACTAAAATGCCAAATATGTTACCGCCGGTTTTATGTTCTATTCTTTTTCTTACCGGATCACTTTTAGCCAATACCTCGCCATCGGCAAACAACCAATCCAACCATGTTTTTGACTCGTCGCATTCCCCCATACAAACAGCGGCAATTGCCAACGCACTTTGGTACATTCCCTCATTACCGCCTATACTACCGTTTTGAACTCCTATGTATATTTGTCTGATAATACCGTCTATGATAGTATTATGAATTTGATTAGCATTAATAATTGCAAATTCACTAAAAAATTCTTCCGTTTCACTTTTATACTCACGTAAAACCGGTAAAACCGCATCTGCCGCCGTACATAATATTCTAGATAAAATAGCTTCACAAATCCTACCTGTTGCTTTCCCTTGTAGAGAGAATCCATCAGTATTTCTATATTGCCTACCCGGTATTCTCATCCACACATTCAAATCCAACTCCGGATATACCAGGGCTACTTTGTATAATATCAAAAGGCAGTATTGAGCATATTTAATATTACCTGTATAAATATAAGCTTCAGATAGTTTTTTGGCGGCGGTAAGAATAATTCCACCGTCAATATCATCATCATTCCAGTTCGCCCATAAACCGTAATGGATGTAATAACCTATAAAAGACCATCGATTACCTGTTTCATCCATGTAACCCGTTCCATCGTCAACAAAGTAGTCCGGCCCTTTTTCAGGATACATTGTATTTACTAAAAAAGCAGGATCGGCTAAATCTTTTTTGAATATACCGTTTTTATCAAGTCCACTATCATAATAACTTTTAAAGTCATTTGAGGGGTAAACGCTGCCACAATTTTTACACTCCACTTTCCAGAGGTTTCCCTGAATATGATTTATCCAGCCTGCATTTCCGTATTTTATCTTATGATCTTCTCCACATTTAGGACAACCGCTATTTAAATGTCCGGGCGTCGCAACCCGAGCCAATTCATTCGGGGTAGGCAAAGTCCACCAATATTTTTTACCGTAACCACACAATATGTCGGCTTTTTTAATGGAATCCAAACTGAGCTCTTCTGCCCAATCATACTTTTTAATGTTTCTTCTAATGCCATTGATTAACGCTTGATCAAAATAATTACCACCGCCCATATAAAAACCTCCGTTTAATCATTAAAATCTCAATGAGAAATTTATAAATCCTATAATTATTCTTAATCCATCTTCTTTTTTAGTAGATACCTATGTATTATAGTTTAAATTATCACAAAATTACCATGATTTTTCATTGATATCTTAAAAATGAATTAGTATACCTGTATCAGCCAATTCTTGCTGTAATAAGTTTACAGGAATCGACCGCAACGGTTTTCCGGTTCTAATCGAAACGGTAGCAGCCTGTCCTGCCGCCTGTCCGGTCAAAATTGCAGGTGGAATTACCCTGGTTACATCCCATGCCCAGCCTGACGATGATATGGAACGTCCTGCGGTTATCATGTTGTCAATGCATTTATTATACAAGCAGCGGTATGGAACCTCATACACTATGTCCCTTTTTGTAAAATCACAGATAGCACCGACAGAATCGTCAAAATGTACATATTGGTCTTGCTCTGTCAATTCATATTCACCTACGATCCTTCGTGTAGTTCTAAACTGAGGCATTGAGGGTATCATAACAACATCCCTTGTAGTTCTATCCTGAGGTGCTAAAAACTCGATTGTTTTTTTATGTGCTTGCCTTATATATTCATTTATATGGTTAACATCCGTACCGTCAAACTTTTTCATTCCTTCAGGATGACCTTTACCATATAAATCGGATCCTATGGTAAACGATTTAAGTGCTTTATATATGTTTTTCTCTTCTATAGCTTTGTCACATGTAGACAAATCTGAAATGCGTCCACAATATGTAAACCAATTGTCACCGGTTATTGTAGGTATTCCTGCACGATAAATCAAGTCCGCATCACCTGTTGTATCTATAACCACTTTGGCACCATAAAACTGTCTACCGGATTTGTTCTCAACAGTAACACCTTCACAACACTCGTTATTTATAACAGGTTTACATGCCAAGGTATCGAATAAAATATCAACTCCTTCACTTGTAAGATACTCTGTCATATACATAGCAAATATGGCGGGTGAAAAACGTGTGACATATCGAGGCGGGTTGGCGGGATCCTTACATTCCGCTTCAGGATTTATATTGCTACATACACCTTCTGCAGTTTTACGCCATGGGCCGGGTACCGTATCATAACCGTATTTTATAGAAAGACGTAAAAGTTCCTCGCATAATCCTCCGATTATTTTTCTTCCATGCCCGTCGCATAAAGGTTCAAAATAGTTTATAATCCCCAATGTAGCAAGACCACCTAACATTACACTTTTTTCAAACAGAAGTGTTCTACAACCACTTCTTGTACAAGCCAACGCAGCTGCAATTCCCGCAACTCCACCACCCGCTACAATCACGTCATATGATGCAATTTTTGAAACTTCCAATTTTTCTAACAACATAAAAACCACCTGTCTTTTAATTATACATTCAACAACTATTATAGATATAATAACACATAATAGTCATTGTATATGTTTTGTTATTTACAAACAATGTACGTATCAACCGGTATTTGTACTTTTCAACCGTCAACGCAGGAGCGTCAAAACAGCAAAGCAGGGACGAAAGCAGGGGCAAAGCAGGGACGGGCAAAGCAGGCAAAGCAGGGACGTTTCTCAACTTATTATACAAATTAAAAAGGTCAGATGAAAAAGTGCAATTGTAATTATTAATAATGGCAAATGAAGTAATAATTTAGAATTTCAAGTATTCGTTTTTATACAAATAAACAATCTGATAGATATGAAACAAAAAAACTACTACAGAACTGACACTGTAGTAATTTTTTATACGATATCAAGTTTGGTAATAAAAATCTAATGTTCATGATGATGCTCTTCCGCATCTTGTTTGGTTACATGAACCGTACCGTGAGGATGTTCAGGCGGTGCATAAATTGAGTAAAGTTTTATCGGTATGTGACCCGTATTAATCAAATTATGCCATTTACCTGCAGGGATAATAATTGCATAATCATCAAATACTTGTCGTTGATAATCCATCTTGTCTTTACTGTCTCCCATTAAAACTATACCTTGACCTTGCTCTATACGGATGAATTGATCGTGGTCCCGATGTATCTCCAAACCTATGTCGTCTCCGACATTAATACTCATTAAAGTAAGTTGTAAATACTTACCGGTCCATAGTGCAGTACGGAAGGTATTGTTTTGTTTGGTAGCTTCATCAATATTAACAACAAAGGGCTCCGGTCCATAATCTTTAAACTCAATATATTGTTTCATATGTTCTTGATTATACATCGGAGTATTATACCAACAAGGATAATAATAACTATATGGATTATACACCGGTATATTGCCATAATATGGATTCGGATATGGTATGTTAGCTCTATACATGATTTCTATCCTTTCTAAAATATAATCTTTATTAACATAATATGCGTTACTTTTTAACAAGTGAATTAATTAATTTATTTAGTACTTTAAAATAATAATAAAATTTACTAAGACATTTATGCATTAATGAAAAAAACAGTATTGAATTATAAAAAATGGTGTAAATATCATCGATAAAAATTATAGTTGATTTTTCTGTTAATATAAATAATAATAAAGATAGAATTGGTAAGTAAAAAAAGAATCAATAAATCAATAATGTACGGAGGAAAAACAGTGTTGAATTCAGTATCAAACGAAGCCGATAATAGGGTTGTTCGGGTGTTTATCTCTTCCACATTTAAAGACATGCAACAAGAACGTGATGAACTGGTAAAAAAAGTTTTTCCTGTGCTTAAAAAACTTTGTGATGAGCGTGATATTACATGGAGAGATGTTGATTTGAGGTGGGGGATAACCGATGAACAGAAAGCCGAAGGAAGTGTATTACCGATTTGTCTTGAAGAAATAAATCGATGCAGACCTTTTTTTATCGGTCTTTTAGGTGAAAGGTACGGCTGGGTCCCTGATAGATTAAATTCTGATTTGGAAAATAAACAACCGTGGATAAAAAAGGCTCAGGGATGTTCCGTTACTGAAATGGAGATCTTGTACGGAGTGTTGAATAATCCCGATATGGCAAATAACGCATTTTTTTACATCCGTGATCCTAAGTACATAGAATCACTTGACGATCATATAAAGCATGAATTTATTGAAACACCTTATCAGGATGATATTGAACGTTTTGGTGAAAAAGTAGCTAAAGAAAGATCAGATATAAGGAAACAAAAGCTTTACAAATTAAAAGAACGTATAATATCAAGTGGTTTTCCTGTTCGTACTAATTATTCAAATCCAAAAGAACTGGGGCAAATGGTTCTTCAAGATATGACAAAAGTAATTGACAACTTATACCCGAAAGGTTTCATACAAAATCCATTGAAAAGAGAAGAAAGAAATCAGCTTTCTTATGCAAAAACACTCTCCGATTCATATATTGAAAGAACCGGTCTGTATAAGATTCTTGATGACCATATTAACGGAAACGGACCACCCTTAGTAATACTGGGTGATTCAGGATCGGGGAAATCTGCTTTGTTAGGTAATTGGGTACTGCGTTACATGACCTTTACCAATAATAAGTCTGCAGGGTGGAAAAGACTAATTGGTTTAAATACAACAATAAATAATTATCCTTTAATTGTGCACTTTGTGGGTTCGACACCACAAAGCTCGGATTGTATGGCTATGATTCGTCGTATTATGGGAGATTTGAAAAGATATTTTAATTTAAAAGGAGATATTCCTGACAGGTACGATATACTTCGTCAAGAATTTGCAAGCCTGTTATATGAAGTCGCAGCCAAAGGAAAGGTAATTATTATTATTGATGCTATAAATCAATTGGAGGATCATGAAGGAGCTCTTGACCTTACATGGCTTCCACCGGAAATTCCGCCAAACATCAGATTAATAATAAGTACGCTGCCCGGGCGAATAACTGATAATTTAAGATGCATTAATCACACCGAGCTTATAGTCAAGCCTTTTAGTAATGAAGAGAAGAAAAATTTTATTATTAAATATTTTACCGGTTACTCCAAATCATTGGGTACCAAATTTATTGATAAAATTGCATTGTCAAAACAAACTGCCAATCCTTTATATTTAAAGATATTATTAAATGAATTAAAAGTATATGGTGACCATTTTACATTACCAGATATTATAGATCATTACTTAACTTCACAATCTATAAACGATTTGCTGCAAAAAGTCTTAACACGATATGAAAAAGATTATGAAGACGATAGAAAACATTTAGTAAGGGATTGCATGACTTATTTATTAGCTGCTAGGGACGGGTTGACAGAACAAGAGTTACTGGAGATATTAGGTACAAAGGATGAACCATTACCGCAAGCATTCTGGTCTCCGTTCTATTTATCTTCCGAAACACTTTTAGTAAACCGTTCCGGTAGGTTTTCCTTCGCCCATCAATATGTAAAACAAGCTGTAGAGAATAAATATCTTACTAAAAAAGAGTTTATTATTACTACTCATAAAAAGCTTGCGGATTATTTTACGGAACAAAGTTTGAACAAAAGAAAATTAACCGAATATCCATGGCAGTTATTGCAAGCTAAGCAATATGAAAAACTTTTCATGATTTTAAGTGACGACTTATTTTTAAAACACATATGGGATTTTAATTCGTATAATGTTAAGGAATATTGGACTGCGATTGAAAGCAATACAAATCTTCGAATTACGGATGCATATGAAAAAATAATACACAATCCGAAAGATTATGACATAGCTTTGGTAAATGCTGTTTTAAGTCTTATAAAAAATGCAGGATATATAACCGATTCAACAAACTTGAGTGATGCACTTATTAAATTATATAGTAAAAGCGATGAGTTAATTTATGCCGCATTACTAAATGATAAAACCAGGGACCTTATGAATTACGGGATATATGAACAAGCTTTGGATTGTTCAATACAATCCGAGCGAATATGCATAAAATACGGCCATTTACAGGGAGTTGCAGCGTCTCTTATAAATAGGGCTTCAATCTTTAGAATAAAAGGAAGCCTTGAAGAAGCGTTACAAAATTATAAAAAAGCGGAATCGCTAATCACCCAAACCGGTAGTATAAAAGGTCTTGCAGAATGTCTGCACGATCAAGGAAATGTACTTTGCTCATGTGGTCGGTTAGACGAAGGATTATTGCTTTTTAAAAGAGCGGAAAAGATACAGCGAGAAAACGGTTTTGTGGAAGGATTAACATCAAGCTTAGCTTCTCAAGCCTTTATATATGATTGTTGGGGTGATCACGAAGGAGCGTTAAACCGCTTAAAGGAAGTTGAAGGAATTGCTCGTAAGCTTGGGAATTTACAGATACTAAGGGTATGTTTGAGTAAGCAGGGAGTAATACTTAGGAACTTGGGAGACCTGGATAAAGCGATGACACTTTTAAAAGAAGAAGAGTCTATATGCATAAAAATTAACAATAAAGAAGCTTTGGCTAAATGTCTAGGGCATCAAGCACCAATAATAAGAGATAAAGGTTATATTAATGAAGCTTTAATAATGCATAAAAAAGAAGAGTCTATTTTACGTGCAATTAATTCTCCTGACGGGGTAAGAGTCTCACTGACCAACCAAGGAATTATTTTAAAGGCACAGGGAAAATACAATGATGCTATGGAACTGTTTCTGGAAGCCGAGAAAATTAGTGTAGGATTGAATAATCCTGAAGGTATAGCGGTAGCATTGGCAAATCAGGGTGTTATGCTTATGCAGAATATGAGTAAACCCAAAGAAGCATTAGAGGTATTGGAACGTGCGGTAAAACCGGCTAATGATTCACAAAATGTGGAGTTGATTAAACAGATTGCACACCTTATAAATTATGTTCGATTTGGCGTTAAATAAAATTTAATATTAATTAAAGGGAGGGATAACTTATGAGTCTTATAAAGAATCTTTTTAAAAAACGTGAAAATAACGATAAGAAAACAATCGAAAATGAAAAACCTATGTCAGCTACAGAGGTTTCCCGAGAATTAGAGCTAATGGGAGTTACTATTAACGCTTATAACGGTGGGGTCAAAAACATGAAAATGGGTGGCAATGCACCAAGTAAACAGGCGTTAGAGGCATATAACTTAGGCACACAGCTTGTATCAAAAGAAAAGTATGCTCAAGCAATTGAAATGTTTAAAAAAGCTGTCGAGTTAAGTCCGAATTTTACCGATGCTCATTATAACCTTGCAAAAAATTATGAACGAATAAGAAGTTTTGAACAAGCCAAGAGAGAATATGAAATAGTCCTGGGACTGCGAGAGTTCGATGCCGACGCTTTAAATAATTTAGGTGTTTTATATGCTATGGAAGGAAGACTCGAAAAAGCAAAGGAATTATTTGATAAAGTACTAAAATACAGTCCCGACGATGCTTTGGCACACCGAAATCTTGCGGCCTATTTTAAAGAAAAAGGCAATATGGAAATGATGAATAAGTATGCTCATCGAGCTCAAGAACTGGATAAAGATATATTTAATAAATAACTGTATGTATAAGTGGAAATAATACGTAAAAAATATTTATTTAATCAAAAATAAGGAACTTAGGTTAACATACAAAAAACAACTATAGATATATTTTATTATGATATACTAAAAATTGATGATGTATATATAATAAATTTTCGTTTATCAGCATATAGGGATAGGAGATAAAACATATGCGGAATAAAATATTGACTGTGACAGGAATGACATGTGCTTCCTGTGCTAAAGCGGTCGAAAAAAATGTAAGTAAGATGGAAGGTATATATTCCGCCGAAGTTAATTTGGCGACTGAAAAGTTAAACCTAGACTATGATGAAAGCAAAGTGGATCTTAACCAAGTTATATCTGTAATCAAAAATGCAGGTTTTGGTGTTATTGAAGAGCAGACTGAGAACAAACGTGAAGTTATAATACCTATCTTAGGAATGACATGTGCGTCTTGTGCAAATGCAGTAGAAAAGGCAATTAAGAAACTATCCGGTACGGATGAAGTCAGTGTTAATCTTGCTACAGAAAAAGTCAAAGTGGTATATGATCCCACTAAAACAAGATTATCGCAAATTCGAGACACAATTTCAGCTGCAGGATACCGCCCGTTGGATATTGAGACGGGTTCCGGAACGGATCGTGAAAAAGAGCGAAGAGAAAAAGAAGCAAAAACCCTGTGGATTAAATTTATAGTATCGGCTATTTTTGCATTGCCTCTTTTATATATAGCTATGGGTCATATGCTAGGGTTACCGTTACCGATGATAATTATGCCTGAGATGCATCCTTTGAACTTTGCGTTATTACAATTAATACTTGTTACACCCATTATAATTGCAGGTTATAAATTTTATACTATAGGATTCACTAGATTAATAAAACGTGAACCTAATATGGATTCACTTATTGCAATAGGTACGTCTGCGGCTTTCTTATATGGATTATATGCAATATTTCAAATTATTAGAGGTAACGTGGAATATTCAATGGAACTGTATTTTGAAACATCAGGCATTATTATAACATTGATCTTATTGGGAAAGTATTTAGAGTCGGTAAATAAAGGAAAGACATCGGAAGCGATAAAAAAATTGATGGGTCTTACTCCAAAAACTGCAATAATTATTCAAGACGATAAAGAAGTTGTATTGCCTATAGAGGAAGTTGAAACGGGAGATATAATCTTGGTAAAACCGGGGGAAAAGATTCCGGTTGACGGGGAAGTGGTAGACGGTAGAACATCTGTAGATGAGTCTATGCTAACCGGGGAGAGTATTCCCATTGAAAAGAATATAGGCGGCAAGGTTTACGGAGCAAGTATAAACAAAAACGGAACGATTAAATTTAAAGCTACGAAAGTTGGAAAAGATACGGTGCTTGCTCAAATTATAAAGCTTGTAGAAGATGCGCAGAGTTCAAAAGCTCCGATAGCTAAAATGGTGGATATTATATCAGGTTATTTTGTTCCTACGGTTATTGTTATAGCGGTTTTGTCCGCTATCGCATGGGCAATTTCCGGTGTATCGGCCGTATTTTCTTTAACAATTTTTATAGCGGTTCTGGTTATTGCCTGTCCTTGTGCGCTAGGACTTGCAACTCCAACTGCTATTATGGTAGGTACCGGAAAAGGTGCCGAATACGGTATTTTAATAAAGGGAGGAGAAGCGCTGGAAACTACTCATAAAATTAAAACAATTATATTTGATAAGACAGGAACAATAACAGAGGGTAAACCAAAGGTAACTGATATTATAACTACCGATGTGATTGATGGTACAGAACTTCTACGGTTTTCCGCTTCAGCTGAGAAAGGATCCGAGCACCCGTTAGGTGAAGCGATTGTTAATGCCGCAAAGGATAAGAATATTAATCCGGTTGCAGTAGAAAGCTTCATGGCAATACCCGGTCATGGAATAGAGGTTGTCATTCAAGGAAGAAAAATGCTGTTAGGTAATAAAAAACTGATGGATGATAAAGGTATAGAGTTAACTATTCAAAAAGAATCCGATCAATTGGCCGAAGAAGGCAAGACACCAATGTATATTGCTATTAATGGAGAACTTGCAGGTATCATTGCTGTAGCCGATGTTATGAAAGAAAGTAGTAAAAAAGCAATAGAAATTTTACACAGTATGGATATCGAAGTGGTTATGATTACCGGAGATAACAAGAGAACAGCGGAAGCTATAGCAAGACAAGTTGGTATAGACAGGGTTTTAGCCGAGGTTTTACCACAAGAAAAAGCGAATGAGGTTAAAAAGCTCCAATCCGAAGGCAAGCCGGTAGCTATGGTTGGTGACGGTATTAACGACGCTCCGGCTCTGGCACAAGCGGATATCGGTATAGCCATAGGTTCTGGAACCGATGTGGCCATGGAATCCGCAGATATTGTATTGATGAGAAGTGATCTAATGGATGTTCCTACAGCTATACAATTAAGTAAAAAGACTATACAAAATATAAAGCAAAACCTTTTTTGGGCTTTTGCATATAATACTTTGGGCATTCCTATAGCGGCAGGATTTTTACATTTGTTTGGAGGGCCTTTGCTAAATCCTATGATTGCCGCCGGGGCTATGGCGCTCAGCTCTGTTTCTGTGTTAAGTAACGCTTTGAGGCTTAAAAGATTTAAACCTCTTCACTAATCTTTAGTAATTAATTTATGAAGTGCGATGCAAAAAAGCTTGTTTTTTTGCAAGCTTTTTTGCTTTTAACTACTTAAACGAATAAAGCCATATAGTACCTTGAATTTTTCTAAAGTTCTTGTAATTTATACAAAGGAATTAATTTAATATTATGGGCTCTGAGAAATTACTTTATTATTGTGCTCATTTGGTAGAAAATTTAATTTTCTGTCTATATTCCGATATTAAAAGATTTACCACTTTGTTGTAGCTTTTTATACCTTGACTCTGGTTGTTTGCTTTAAGATACATATCATTCATAGCTGTTACAACCCTTTCTACGCTACCTTCTTTAGATACCCAATAATTTTCGCTAAAGTTCATATCTCTTTTTACCGCATCACTAATTTTGGAGTATATTAATTTGTATAAAACCTCATCACTATTGAAAAGATCCGTTAATAAATAACGCATAGCCAGATAATAGCCGGAATATTTAAAATTATCGTTCGGATTATTAACAGCCGCCCTATAGGCTATAAAATTAGCTTCGTCTTCTTTTGCGAAGCCACGTTGATGAGCGATTTCATGGCAAATTGTTGCTAAAAGATTATGATGAGGTATATCCATATTAACATTTGGCTCAAATGTAAATGGGAAATATATACCTGTTATACCTGTATAGCTCATAAAGCCGGACAACAAAATCGGTTTGACATGACCATAATTTCCGCTTAAATTTATTGTGCCGATCCAAAGATCCTCAAATCCTTTTTGCGCTTGTCGACTTAATTCCCTGATATTTTCGGTTACATAAAATACACCGCTTTCATCTTCTAAAAGGTTGTACCTTATTTCATTTAAATTATTAATAATTTCCAGTGATAATTCAAATAATTCTTCTAAAGTGCCGAGGTCCGTATCCATGTCTGCTAAAACCGAATATTCTTGTCTATAATAATTAAATCCCCATAAAAAATAAAAGAGTATGTATACCAAGGAAGTACAACTTATTATTTTGTTGATAATCAGCTTTTTGTTATCAAGAATTTTTTTTGGTGAAAATAATAAAAAGAGCAATCCTGTTAATACAAGTACAAAAATTATAATTATTATTATTTCAGCTATAGATATAGGAAAGATACCAAAAATTAGACCTATACTTTTGGCTATATAAGGATAAACAGTAGATGAATAAAGCTTTTCTACCGTTTCAGGATTTTTTGCTGCAAAAATTGTTAATAACCAAGTTAACATGGCCAATATAGCTAAAACAAGAGTACCGGTTTTAAAATAATTCTTGAATTTTCGAAATATCCAAAAGTTTGATCTTACCTTTTCACAGCCCATTTATACTACCCCCCCATATTCAATTATATAGTATTTATGAATTTTTGTAATCTGTAATTAATACCATTTGATCTTAAGTTTTTAATTTGTTTGTTCTTACTTTTGTTCTAACCGGAAAAATAACAAAAATACAGTTATAATTTTATTTTGTTAAACGGTATTTTTTATTTTTCTTTTATGAGAAAATATATATGTCATGATTATTGGAGGGCACTATGAAAAGAGTATTGAAAAAAATATCTATTATATTTATATTTTTATTTATTTTTCTTAGCCTTATACCGTATGTAATACCCGTGACATCATATTTGGATTTTAGCGAATACAAACCTTTCCCGGAAAGCCAAACTCAGGAAATATCTAAAATCATAATTCATTATAGAATTTGGTATCCGGAAAAAGAGATACCGGAGGGTAAAATTTTACTGATACACGGATTGGGAGGGTCAACATATTCCTGGAACAAAAATGTAGAATTTTTAAAGGAATCCGGGTATATTGTCGTAGCATTGGATCTGCCCGGCTTTGGACATAGTAGCCGTAATCCGGGTGTAAATCACAGTCAAAAAAGTAGGAGTGATTTGATATGGAATGTATTGGATAATATAGATCAATCTTTATATATTGATGATAATATTGAGCAATGGATATTAGCAGGTCATTCTATGGGAGCGGGAACGGTAACAACAATGGCGATGGAACGACCTACCGGTACAAAGGCACTTGTTTTAGTTGACGGTGCATTATTTGATAATAATAAGGGTAGGGCATCTTTTGCATTAAAATATCCACCTGCAGGTAGATGGCTTGAGGTTATTTTGAGGCATCTGTTATTTAAGGAAGATAAAATAGAAGCGTTTCTAACTTCGGCATATGGAGTAATGCCAAGTACTGAAGATGTAAAAGGTTATTTGAAACCTTTAATTTTACCGGGTACTGAAAGTGCTCTTTTAGATTTTGTTAAAACAGCCCGTAGTGAAAAAGTCGACAGTTCTATATTTTCCGACATACCCACCTTTGCTATTTGGGGTGGTGATGATACTTGGGTTCCCTTAGAGCAAGCTATAAAAATACAAAGTTTGATTCCAGCCATGAAATTGGAGGTAATTGAAGGCGCCGCCCACTGTCCGATGGAGACTCATTATGATCTGTTCAATCAAAAATTAATTGATTTTCTTACTACTATTAAATAATATATGCACATACTGTTAATTTATATGCAAATAAAGAGTTTAAAAGAAACCGAAAGATGTGAGTTCAATCTCTACGCCCTTCGGTTTCTTTTTAATAGGATACATTTTCAAAACTTGATTTTAAAATGTAAACTGACCCGTGGACACTCGATGCAGCTGTGGGTCTTATTGAAAATCTACACTTTAATCTAAATCAAATAAATATTTTGCAAATACAGAATCGGGGTCAATAACGATTGTCGTATTTTCCTTTAATGTAGCTCTATATGCCAGAAGTGTTCTGTAAAATTGATAAAATTCCGGATCTTTATTAAATGCTTCCGCATATATTTTAACAGCTTCCGCATCACCTTCACCTTTTATTTCTTCGGCTTTTTCATAAGCTTCGGCTTCGATTATTGTTGCAATTTTATCGGCTTCGGATCTGTTTTTTTGAGCTTGTTCCAATCCTTCGGAACGATATCTGCTTGCTTCTCTTTGTCTTTCGGTCCTCATTCTGTTAAAAATAAAATTAAAGTTTTCTTCGGGTAAATCTGTCCTTTTAATCCTTATATCTACAATCCTTATTCCGTATTCGGATAATTCGGTATTGGAATCGTCGGTTATTTTACTTAGCATAACAATAGAATTACTTTTATCGGATATAACTACATCAGCATTTACTTTACCAATTTCTTCGTTTAATTTTGAGTAGATGATATCATCTATACGGGTGTTGGCATTTCGTATGCTTCCAAACGACATCGAAAATAGTGCCGGATTATGTATGGTCCATTGAGCGAAATTATCCAGTATAAGCTTCTTTTTATCTCGAGTGGTAACTTCTCTCGAATCGGTATCATACGTTAACAGCATGTTTGTATAATACTCAATTGTCTGAATAAATGGTATTTTTAACATCAAACCTTTACCTTCAACTATTTTAACGTTTCTTAATTTGCTGTTACTATCAAATTCATTTTGTAATTCTTCGGTCATTCCTTTATCAACAATAACTTTTATTACATTGTCAAATTGTTTTACAACCACCTGATATCTTTCGTCAACAGTAAATGTGAATGCATTGAAAATAATATACAAAGCTATCAATCCGCCTAATATTATAGCCACTGTTTTAAAACTTTTTTTATAGTTACCCATAATTTCATCTAATTTATCTTTATTAAAACCGTTAACGTTATAATTACTATTCATAAAATCACTCCGTTCCTTGAACCGATTGCTCTTGAGGGCTCAATGGTAATATCTGTATAAGATTTCCGCTTTCACCATCCAGTATGTATTTGTTTATTCCCGGTAAAATTTCTTCCATCATTTCCAGATACATTCTAATCCTTGTTACTTCTTTTCCGGTTTCATACCTTTCTAATACCTGAAGGAAATTGGCAACATCTCCACGAGCTTCTGCAATTCTTCGTTGTTTATATGCTTCGGCATCGTTAAGCATTTGAGACGCTTTTCCTCTTGCAAGAGGTATAACTTCGTTTGTATAACTCTCGGACTCGTTTATGTAGCTGGTACGATCTTCTCGTGCGTTTACAACATCCTTAAATGCGTCATCTACGGCTCCCGGAGGGTTAACATCTTGAAGCTGTACAGCTGTAATTATAATACCCATTTTATAATTGTTACATATTTCTTGCAGATCTTGGCGTATGGCAGATTGAATTTCATTTTTATGTGTTGTGAGAACCTGATCCAATGTATGATTCGCAACAACCCTTCTGATAGCGGATTCTGCAGCTATGTTTAAGGTTTGTTCTTGGTCTTCCACGTTAAACAGATAATCTTCTATAATAGCGATTCTGTATTGTACTGCAGTTTCAACATTAACCAGATTTTCATCTCCGGTTATCATAAGAGATTGAGTCGGAACACCTTGATATAAAGGTGAATTGCTATTTGATCCTTGTTTAACTGTTTTAAACCCAAACTCAATTCGTCTTGGTTCTGTAACATTTATAACCTCTACCTTTTCAAAGGGCCACGGTTTTCTCCAGTGTAGTCCTGCGTCTTCAATTGTTTTTATATGTTTTCCGAATCTTAAGACTACGGCATTTTCACCGGATTTTACAGTGAATATTCCGGAAGACATCCATAACCCAACCAGTATAATAACGAAAAAAATGCTTATTACATTTGTTAATTTGTTTTTCATAACCTCTCCTTAATATATAATATTTTTTATTAATATTAATCTAGTATAAATCTTAACTTGTAATTCTTCAACCCTTTTATATTCGGGATCTTTTGGAAGGGAAGTATTCATCATCGATTCCATTCTAAGTTTATTATTTGACCGGACATTATACTATTATTGACAGCTTCACATAAGGCGGTTG
>CAZJOD010000012.1:0-38752 GCA_964547525.1 uncultured Clostridiaceae bacterium | reverse complement strand
GCAGACCGGATTTCCCGGAATACTCCGACAGACAACCTCCTCAGAGCATTTGGTTGAATTCGGGTGACAAAGAAGCTACATTCGTATCCTTCCCGGCATTGGCAGGTCCCGGACCGGAAGGCACATGGGGAACAAGAAGATATGCACTTGACGCTTTTGCAGAAGGCAAATTCAGAACCTATACTATAGCTGCGGAAGTAAGCGACGGTAAATTGGCAAGAATGCTTACCATATGGAACGACAGATATACCGAACCGTTTAGTGATTTCTGGATAAAAATACTCTACGGTGTTGAAGGTGTTCATTTCAAATGGACAGGTGAAGCGTGGAAATCCGGTATGATAGCTACAGCTCCGGAAAAAATACCTGCTCACTACAGAAGATACGGCGGATTCGGCGGAAGCTTCTCAGCTGAAATTTCTCCTGTTATGAACGAAGCTATGACCCAATACATGAAGTTCTTCTTAGACAACAACTGGACACAAAAATACACTTTGGAACCTCACAAATATCTAAGTGTAATGTACATGGGTAGTGAAATGAGAGACAAATACACAGCTGATTGGAACGCTATGAGTGCTGATATTAACGCTATAATAGCAGATTTCAGAAATCGTTCATGGGCCGGACAAATCAGTAATGTATCAACAGAATGGGCTCAATACATTAATCAATTGTATGCAGCCGGGTTGGAAAAATTGGTTAACGATTATTTCAACAATCCTGCATTCGAAACATATACAAGACCTGATTTGAGTTAATAATTAGAAACTGTAAAATTCTTATTATAAAAAAGAGCGGTTTTACCGCTCTTTTTTATTAATCTTTTAAAGAAAGAAAATCTTTTAAGAGGAGTTGTGATTTTTCGCGTACTGTTTGTATTTCGGAAGTCGGTATCGATTTGTATGGCCACCTTAATTTTGGGTCAATATCTATAAAACCACCTACTGCCGCCATGAATTTGTCGCAAGCTTGCCCTTGATAACCAAGCTTAATATATGGTAAAATGCATTCGGTCATAAAAGTCAGAATATGCTTTTCTATTTCCAGTGCCTTATGTATGTCTTTTGTCATAAGATTATACCATAGTGAAGCGGCTTTAGGATTTAAACAAGCAATATTTGAATATGAGCCTTTCGCACCTTTAGAATATCCTGATGCCAGCCTGTGCCCGGGTACAAAAACAGAAATATCAGGAAGTAAAGAATTAACTTTTTTATACCAGGTGTCATCTCCGTCTAGAACTTTAACGCCTTGTAAAGCGGGAACTTTATCTTTTATAAATGCAATTTGCTCAGGGGACAATACCGTTTTGGCATGAGGCGGATTGTATAGTATCAATCCGATACCATCAGCGGCAACCTCCATTTTTTGTAGGCATGCAACCGCTTCGTCGGTTGCCATAGGACTCCAATCGGATAATATAACTTGGATTGCCGACGGTTTCCATTTAACGGCCTTTTTTATCCTCTCCAAAGATATTTGAGGGCTCATATGACCGGCACCAACTTGAAAAGGCATTTTTGCAGACTCACATTTTTGAGCAAGCATGTCGTTGATTTTAATATATTCCTCTTCGGTTTGTGTATAGAATTCACAAGCCGTACCGTTAGAATATATACCGTTGACATTACTTTGTACATATAAATCAATTTCTTTTTCAAGTAAACGATAATTTATACTATCATCCTTATGTAAAGGAAGTAATAGTGTAGCCCAACATCCGTAAATTTCATTATGACATAGAGGTTTCATAAATACTCTCCTAACAGATATGAAATATTATTAAACATGTAGTTATTCTATCATATGTTTATTATTAATTAATAAGTTGTAATAAAATAATAATGACAATTAACAATTATGCGGATATAATATTTATATATGATTCTATTACAGAAACTTTATTTTATTTTAGTGAAATCATATATATGATCGAAAAAAATTATGACCGGAGGTTTTCTAATGCCTGATTATTCTTTAAAATGCAAAATATGTGGTAATAAGTTTTCATTTTTCGGCTCATGGGAGAAAAGAAAGCTAACAACTTGTCCGTGTTGCGGTTCGGATGAATTAGAGCAAGAATATAAAGCCGAAGGAAATGTAGGAGTTCGTCAATTAAAAAATATTAGAGAATGTCCTATGTCCGGCGGTGTAGGTTGCCCCGGGTGTTCGCATCGAAACTAAAGGGCTACACCATAATATGTAATTTTTACAACATTTATTATTTTCCATTGACACTTAAATTTAATTTGTTATAATCAGCTTATATGGCTTAGTATTTATTTTTGTTTGCATACTTTATGTCAACTTTCTATTACTGACCGTATTATTGTAAAGGGTTGCAGGTATTTTGTCGGACAGTTTGGCGGACAAGCAGTTCTTATTTCAGAAGGGAATTAAATTAATGTATGCGAATGAGCGGGAATTAAAATATAATAATATTGAAGAACCTAAATGGTTTAGGTTAGATAATGCTGCAAAAATTTATCCCGTGGTGTCAGGCCCTCATAACGGACATGTGTTTAGAATTTCCTTCTACCTTAAATCCGAAATAATTCCCGAGGTACTACAGCAAGCCACAATTGACTGTAAACCAAGATTCCCTACATTTTACGTCAGGATGAGAAAAGGATTTTTTTGGTACTACTACGAGGTTAACGACAAAACCCCGGAAGTAAAACCCGAACCGCCACACATGTGTAAACCAATTGATTTGCACAATAACAACGGTTACCATTTTACTTGCTATTATTATAAAAACCGTATAAGTATGGAGGTGTTCCATAGTATTTGTGACGGTTACGGAGCTATGGAATTTACTAAAGCACTGGTTTTTCGTTATCTGGAACTTATAGGGAATGCTTTGGACAGTGAAAATATTGTTTTAACATGTAAAGAAAAACCGAATAAGGCTGAAACCGATGACAGCTTTCTAAATAATTATGATGCCGGTCATGTTAAAAGATTGACAGTGGAAAAAGCATATAAAATTGTCGGAACGCCTTTCCTCCAAGGTGGTACAGGGCTAATAACCGGAAAAATTTCTACGGCGGACATCTCAAAATTGGCAAAAGAAAAAGGAGTATCGGTAACACAATACTTATCGGCTTTATTGGCATACAGTATAATACAAACGGGAGATAATAAAAAATTATATTATAGACCTGTTAATATATTCGTACCTGTAAATGTGCGAAAATATTATAATTCAAAAACATTGCGTAATTTTTCTTTATATTTTTATTCCACCTTTCGAAATGAAGGTAAAAATTTTAGTTTTGATGAAGTATTACTGCGAAATAAGAATAATTTTTCATCTGAGCTTACTGCTAATAAACTACGAGATACATTAAATGCCAACGTTGCAGTTGAAAAAAATATAGCTATTAAGTGTTGCCCACTTGCTATAAAAAGAATGCTGTTTAAAGCGGGATATATGATTCATGGGAAAAGGCTGACAACCTCCACTATATCTAATTTAGGAAACATATCTTTACCTGCGACAATGGAAAGTTTAATAGAAGATATTGAAGTTAGTTTAGGAGCGGGTTATAATACAGGTCCTAATGCTGCATTAGTATCATATAACGGAATTACATCCGTTGCATTTTCTCGTGGTATAAGAGAAACTGCCATAGAACAATTCTTTTTCTCTTTTCTTGGCAACCAAGGCATACGTACGGTAATAAAGAGTAACTTTTGGGAAAAATACTGATAAGGAGTATATTTTATGATTTATTGTATTGATTGTAGAGTTCATATTGTATCAGAAACGGACTACTGCCCTTTATGTGGTAAAAGCACAACCGATGATCAAAATGATAATTTAAGTAAGGATTATCCCGAATATGTACCTTTTATTAAAAGAAATAACAAATTGGCAGGTTTGTTATTCGGAACGGCAATTTTGTTAATCGTTATCTCTGTAATTGTAAATATTATCACTTGGAACGGTAACCTATGGAGTGTTGTTTTTTCAGCATATGTTTTATACTTATGGTTGATGGGATTGGTAACTTTTAAAACAAGAGTACATCTGGGTATGAAGTTAACGGGACATGCGGTGGCGGTGAGTTTGCTATTGCTGATTATGAACGCTTTTATGGATAATACGGAAACCTTTAACCAGGTATCATGGTCGGTAGCGTACGGAATGCCAATAGTATTTATTTCTTTCTTAGCACTTATCGGTATTCATATGATAGTTAGAAAACAAAATTTAAAAGAATACCTTTTTTATCTTTTATCATTATGCGTTATAGGATCGATACCGTTTATCATAGTTATATGCTTTATAATAAAACCTATTTTGTTTTGCCTAATATCTGCAGCCGTTTGTTATCTTACCATTATCGGTTTAGCAGTTTTTAGGAAAAATATTATTTTAGAAGAAATCAAGAAAACGTTTCATATATAATATATATTTATGATTCTTTATTATATATTATACTCTTATCTATATTGTCATTATCAAGATTTGATTTATCTTCAGGTTCTTTTCTAAGTGTTTTTATTTTTATTAAATGAATGGTGACACCGGATGCTATTATAAACAGTAATATCTTAACAATGACACTTTGTACCGCAAACAGAGCGGCATATCCTATTGACAACCATAGTAAAGCTAATGCAAATAACTTTGTATGAAAAGGAATACCTTTTCCTTTGATATAATTACTAATATATTCACCTAACAAAGGGTTATTTAAAAGATAATCATAAAGCTTTTTTGAACTTTTTCCGTAACATACCGCAGCCAATAATAAAAATGGAGTTGTAGGAAGAATAGGCAATATTATACCTATAAGTCCAATTAAAATTGACAAAGTACCAATTATTATTAATATTTTATTAAGAGCTTTATTACTTTTTCTCATAAATACATACCTTAAAATTAGAACTGTAATTGAAATTTGTATCACCCAATTATATAAAGCCATATAAGATTTAGCTTCATAAACTTTATTTTATTACATAAAAATCATATAACAATTATAAATCATTCCGGTGACATTGACAATATAACGATTTATATCATAAACTTTTGTCGAGTGTATTATTGAAATCGACAGTTCTAAGTTTTTTGTTTTTCAATTACAGTTCATCTTTTATTCGTTTTTATAGTGCTATTTATGCAGGTACCATGTCCTTTTGGGGTTTCCTCGCCCAGTGTCTATGCTGTGAAATAGCTTTGACAAATTCACGTGTAAAATCAGTTATATCGGTTGTATTTCTAACGGTTACAACGCCCAATTCGGTTATGACATTTCCTTGTGTTTCAGTTCCGGCCGTTGCGATATCTTTAACTGATGTTGATAGTAACACATCAACACCTTCGTTAGCTGCAGCTATAGTTTTTGCATGTTTAAACGCTTCATTTATAAAATGCAATGTATCGCCATGTGTTTTTTGAGTTTTTGAACTTTGCATTCCACCGCATACATAAACTGCATCATACATAACGGATGCGGCTGTAAAATAGTTTTTGCCGGCCTCAAGTTCTTTTCCGTCGGCACTTTTATGCACTCCTATATTTTGACTAATCACTTCACAACTTATTGCAGAATTTTTTAGTAATTGCATTACTGATGTAACTTCACTGTAGTTAAAGCCATCTTCAAGTAGTATAGCAACTTTTCTGGTACAAGGAGAAAAAATCGTATTTTCTTGGCTTAATGCGGGAGATATTGCTGTTACACCGTTATTACCGGATTTTCGGGTGGTGTGGCTCCCACTCCGATGGCTATTTGAGTCGCCAGTTCACCGTTTACATTATTAAACATATCTACAACACGTTGTTTGAGCTGTTTATCTTTAAGGCTACCCGTTTCGAACCTGAACGCGTCTATAATATGCTGTTTTTCAAATTCCGACATACTGTTCCAAAACAATGTGGCTTGTTTATAATGCTCTTTAAAGCTTTCGCTGCGTTTTCTTATTTTAACACCGTCGACTTTTTCTGCATAGTGAACATATCCGTTTTGATCTTCCGGTACCGGTGTTGGTGAATTTTGTTGAAGTGAATTAGGAGAGTAGCTTACAACACCTTGATCTATTGTCATTCTGTTATACCCGTCCCTTTGATTGTTGTGAACAGGTGCGATCGAACGATTTATAGGAATTTCATGGAAATTAGGACCTCCTAACCGTATCAATTGTGTATCAAGATAAGAAAACAGTCTACCTTGTAATAAGGGATCGTTGGTAAAATCAATACCCGGTACTACATGTCCCGGATGAAATGCAACCTGTTCGGTTTCTGCAAAGAAATTATCAACATTACGATTTAATGTCATTTTTCCTATTATCTTAACCGGAACTTGTTCCTCAGGCCATATTTTTGTGGCGTCTAATATATCAAAATCAAAGTTGAATTCATCTTTTTCATCCAACATTTGTACTCCCAATTCATATTCGGGATAATCACCAGAATTTATCGCTTCCCAAATATCTTTCCGATGATAATCAGGATCTTTACCGGCAAGTTTTTGAGCTTCGTCCCAAACCAGTGAATGTACACCTAACATAGGCTTCCAATGAAATTTAACAAATCTTGCAACACCCTGAGCGTTAACAAAACGGAATGTATTAACACCAAAACCCTCCATCATTCTGAAACTTCTTGGTATTGCACGGTCGGAAAGAAGCCACATTATCATATGAGGTATTTCCGGTGTATTAACCACAAAATCCCAGAACGTATCATGTGCCGCAGACGCTTGAGGGATCTCGTTATGTGGTTCCGGTTTGATCGAATGAACCATATCGGGAAATTTTATAGCATCCTGTATAAAGAAAATTGGCATATTATTTGCTACCAAATCATAATTTCCGTCTTCGGTATAAAATTTTGTAGCAAACCCTCTTACATCCCGCACGGTATCAGCTGATCCTCTAGATCCGACAACAGTAGAAAATCTTACAAAAACCGGTGTTTTAACTTGCGGATCTTGTAAGAATTTAGCTTTGGTATATAAAGCCATGGGTTCATACACCTGAAAATACCCGTGAGCTCCGAAACCTCGTGCATGTACCACTCTTTCCGGAATTCGTTCATGATCAAAATGTGTAAGCTTTTCTCTGAAATGAAAATCCTCCATAAGCGTCGGACCTCTTTCACCGGCTTTAAGTGAATCATCCGTATGTGCAATATTTACTCCCTGATTTGTAGTGAGTTTTTTACCTACATGATTCACTCTAAAAACCGACAGTTGTTTCTCTTTATTTAAGTCCTGTTGTCCTTTTTCATAACTTTTTTGTGAAGTATCCATAATAATTACCTCCGATATAATATATTGTTTAGTTTTTCTTCAAACGCAATATTTATACAAAAATAAGGAACTATTAATGATATGTTATACCGATCGTATAATTTTGGTTTGCAGTGGGACAGCGCTGTGTTATAATGTGAACAAATCTAGTTGGAGAAAAAATAAAATGATCAATACCGTTTCGATTTCGTTTATGTTCATAACTTTACTAATATGCTTTGTTTTGCCAATGATATTAATATTAAAATTTAACCTTATATACAAACCTAAAACTATCTTTTTTGCTGTAGGTTTTATATTGTTTTTATTTTTTGAGCGTGTATTAAGAATGCCTTTTTTAAAAGTTTTGGAAGACTATACATGGTATACGGAAATGACATTATCTCCATGGAAATTTGCACTGTTCGTAGCGTTCACCGCCGCATTTTTCGGAGAAACCGGTAAGTTTTTGATATATAGGGTTTATGCCAGAGACCATATGCTTTGGGCTAACGGTGTTGCTTTGGGTATCGGTTTCGGAAGTATGGAAGCGATGATAGTAACCGGGAGTGTTTACGCAAGGCAATTTATGTTTTCACTTATGTTGAATTCCGGCAGGTTCGGAGCAAAAGACGAAATTTTTAATAATTATGAATTAAGTAACTTGGTTAGCGAAATGCAAAATACAGCTTCTTGGGTTTATCTTATAGCGGGTGCGGAAAGATTATTTATGCTTTTTATCCATATGGCATTATCTCTTTTAACAATGTACGGGGCGAAGAGCGGTAAACTTCGTTATTTAGCTTTTGTTATAGGTATACACACCGTTATTGTTTCTTCCGCAATACTATTAACCGGATTTAATTATTGGCCGGCTCAGATTTTTTTATGCTTAATAGCGGTTATATCGGTTTTATTTGTTTTTAATATGTCAAAAAAAGATCACCTATTCAAAGTTAAATAGGACCGGAGTTGTAAAATCAAATTGTAAAGGTATTCTATATTACAAAGCGGCAACGGTACACTCCGGTTTTCAGTAAGTATTGTTATTGCAGTGAAATCTTGTTTAAAAATTGTTACAGGATTTGTGTAATCAATCGTGTTCTAAAAGATTGAAAAGGAAATTTTTTTCATCAAAACGGAACAAGACCAGTTTTGTTTACGTCTAAAAAGTAATAGTAATTTAAAAGAGGTATCACCATTATGAAAAATAGAAAGATAAAAATTTTGGTAAGTTTTTTAACAATACTGTCAATTGTTTTGACAGGTGTTGCCGTTTGGATGAATCCGTTTTCACAGATCACCGTATCGGCAGGACAGTATAGGAACGGTTATAGACTGATTCCCGAAAAATTCGATGCAACGGGGGTTGCTTGTGATTCGGGGTATATATTGTTAACTCAAACCGATCATACTTTGGAAGATATAGTAGAAGCATTTTCTATAGACGGAGAAGAAAATCCGAAAATTGAAGAAGTATCATCAAAAAAGTTTATAATTACACCAAGTAATTCGTTAGAGCCTAATAAACTTTATGTTATGCGGATTAAAAAAGACACGGATGTTGATATAACATGGACGTTTCAAACGGGTTTTCCATTTGCAATAGTCGGAAGTTTACCCCGCCATCAATCTTCAGGTGTGCCTGTAAACACCGGAATAGAAATATACTTTTCCCATGAGGGATACGGTAAATTGGATGATTATTTTCAAATAAAGCCTGATATATCAGGTAAATTTGAACGTCACAATAATACTTTTGTATTTGTTCCCGATAAAGAATTGCAATTCGGTACCATTTACGAAGTTACGATAAAAAAGGGTGTTGCTTTGGCGGGATCCGATAAAGTATTAGAACAAGATTTCGTTTTTTCTTTTGAAACTCAACCTGATGAAAATACGAATAATTCCAAATATGAAAAGGGTTGGTTCGGATTTACAAGAACACTATGTGATTCATCGACTAATGAAGTGCCTTGGATTCCTGTTTCATATTATATTAATTTTTATAACAAAGATAAAATCACCGGTATAACTGTAGATACCACAGTATATTCCTTCGGGAACATAGATAAATTTATGGATGCGTTAAAACAAATGGACAGTATACCTTACTGGGCTGCATACAATTATGGAAAAAATGAGATTTCGACAAACGGGTTGGAGATTGTCGCCGGTTTTCAACAGTATTTTCCGGCAAGTAACAGATCGGAAGAAGATAATTTTTTAAGGCTTCCCGATAAACTACCGAAGGGATTTTATCTTATTCAAACGGATTGGGAAGGTGAAACATCAAGGACATTACTTCAAATAACCGATACAGGTGTTTATTCCGTGGTGACGGATAAAAGCACTTTGATATGGCTAAACGGTATAGGTAGTAATGTTTCAATGGAGAATACCAAAATAACCACATATGATTCACAAATATTTTACGCGGATAAAGATGGTTTATTGTCCATTGATTCCGATATTCTCGAATATAACGAAAACAACGAAAGCAATTATTTGCGGGTTGAAACGCCCGGGGGAGACCTTTCGGTTATAAGATTCGAACGGTCGTATTATTACGGTGATTACAGGTTTTACGGTATAAATTATTCCGAAGAATATTGGAGCACCTTTCAGTTGGATAGACAATTATATAAGCCTGACGATGTCATATACTTTTGGGGATTTTTAAAAGGGAGAGACGCTTTTATGGTTCCGGGTGAAGTGACTGTTGAAATCGATGGCGGTTACTACAGGCCTATGCTTTATAACTCAAGATTTCCGTTTATGTATCAAGGCCAATCCTATGAGATTGTAAAAGTGAAGGTTACAGATAATTTTTTTGACGGTGGTATAAAAATTCCGAATCTTCAATCGGGAAGTTATAACATTACGGTAAAAAGCGGAGATACAGTTCTAGCCGGAAGCTATATAACCGTTGAAGACTATGTAAAACCGGCATATAAAATGGAAGTGAAGTCCGATAAAAAGGCGGTAAAAAACGGTGAATTTATTGAATTTACAATAAAAACCTCATTCTTTGAAGGCACACCGGTGTCAAACTTACCGGTTGAATACTCATTACATTTTTATGACGGTGACCAATATATAACAGATAATATAGTAACCGATAGGCAAGGAGAAGTAAAAATTCGATTTAAACCGGAAGCCAAAGCGGATGTTCAAGGTATAAGATCATGTACTTTATATGCATGGGCTCAATTACCCGAATCCGGAAATATATCGGCATCGGCTGATGTGCTTGTATTTGTAAACGATATAAATGTAGATATAAACGCCAAATTTATTAATGACATAGATACCGATAAATTAACAGGGCAAATAGACATTAAAGTGAATAACATAGATATGATAAAATACAATATCTCCGACGACAACGATTATATCGGTAATCCTGTAGAAGGTAAAACCGTTACAGGTGATGTATTGTTAAATACTTGGGAAAGAAAAGAAATCGGTAAATATTACGATTACATTAATAAAGTCACATATCCGAGATATGAATATGTAAAGAAAGTTCAAAAGATAGATTCCTTTACGACTGTAACCGACGCGGAAGGAAAAGCTTCGGTAATATTCAACCCGAATGATAATACCGACGGTTATTATACGGTCAATTTACACACAACAGATAATTCCGGCAGAGAAATAAAATTCATCGATGTATATGTATCCGGTGCTTTCAGGTATGTAGGTTATTATCCTTCTTCATATGACAGATACCATCTCTATTTGGAAAAAAACAAGTTTAAACTTGGTGAGGAAGTGAGTATGACATATCGTTTCGGAGAAGAACCTTTAAAGGGTGGAAAATATCTCTTTGTAAAGGTTTACAGGGGAAATACGGAATGGGAAATTGTTTCCGATCCTTCATACGGTTTTTCAATGGAACAAAAATACGCTCCGAATATCTATGTATACAGTGTATGGTTTAACGGTCAGGTAAATGTTGTTTCACCCCAAGAAGTTGTTTATTACGATTACAGTGATGACAAGTTGACACTAACCGCGCATACCGATAAAGAAGCCTACCGTCCCGGAGAGACGGTTACCGTTGATATTTCCTCCGTAGACATATTAGGACGAGGAGCGCAAGCGGTTATAAACATTTCGGTTGTAGATGAAGCGTTATTTAGTCTGCAGAATCAATATGTAGATACACTTGAGCAATTATATCGTAATGTTTCGTCCGGGATAATTCGAGAGTTTAAATCGCATAACAATTCCGGAAGAGATGTTCCCGACGGGATCTCATATGAAGAAACCGCAAAAGGCGGTGAATCGGCAAGATTTAATTCTATCGCCTTGTCTATGGACATGGCAGCTCCGAATTCAACATCACAAATTGCAGTAAGAGAAAAGTTTTTAGATACCGCTATATTTAAAACTATACAACTGGACGAAGAAGGAAAGGGATCTTTCAGTTTTGTATTGCCGGATAATATTACTAAATGGCGAATTACACTTTCGGGGGTTTCTAAAGATTTGAAAGCCGGAACCGATATCCATGCACTTACAGTATCATTACCGTTTTTTATTAATTATGCATTAAGTGATACGTTTCTTGTAGACGATGCACCCGTAATAGGAGTAACGGGATATGGAACACTGTTACAGCCTAAAGAAAAAATTTATTATTCCGTAAGTTTCAAAGACAGTAATGAGGTTATAGCGACAGCTATGGGTGAAGCTTTCCAAAGAGTTAATATAAATCTACCTCAGATGAAAGAAGGGGAAGGAGAATTGGTGGTAACAGCCGTTGCAGAAAACGGATTGACCGATGCCGTAAGTCATCGATACAAAGTGATTTCCACTTATCGTACTATGCAAACAGCCGATTACATTGATTTAACACCTTATACGGTAATTAACGCAGCGGATTCGAAAATGGTCACATTGATTTTTACCGATAAAACAAGGGGGCGTCTGTTACCTCAACTTTATTCTCTAAGCGGAATTTACGGCAATAGGTTTGAGCAAAAATTAGGTGCCCGGATTGCAGGTAATTTGTTAGAGGAATATTTTGAACAAAACCCTTATGAACAGCCGGTATTTAAGGCAAGAGAATACCAATGTCCCGACGGTGGTATAGGAATATTACCGTACTCGTCATCGGATGTTTTTGTTACTGCAATGGCTGCGGATCTTATTAAAGATGAGGTTGACGTATACAAATTGACAGAATACCTTTACGGACAATTTAACGTACAAACCACTCATGCGTCGGCAGCGGCGGCACTTTACGGATTGGCCGCTTTAAAAGAACCTGTATTGATAGAGTTAGAAAAATTCAGTCAGAAAAAATCCTTATCAACGGAAGAAGCCATATACGTTACTTTGGCATATTTAGCTTTAAATGAGGTTCCTGTTGCCATGGAGATATATGACAAATACGTAGCATCTCAATATGATCGATATGAGTCGTATATTAGGATAAAACCCGATTCATTTATGAAAAATAAAGATGATATAATACGGAACACCGTTTCCGCAGCTTTAGCCGCAGCAATATTGGATGTACCTGAAGCTGAAAAACTTATGAATTATGTCAGGCTACATCCTACGGAAGAAAGTTTAATAAATTTACAAAAAATAAAGTATATATCGCAGGTTATAGAAAAAGCCCATGAAGGTGACAGTTCTGTGACATATGTATGGCTAGGTGAAGAGGTGACTCGTGAAATCGGTGCAGGAGAAAGCTTCGTTATAACTGTTCCCGGAGCTAAGATTGATCAGTTTTCTATAAAAGCGGTGGAAGGCCACGTAGGTCTAATTACAGTATATGACGTCCAAAGAAAAGAAAATTTAAAAACCGATTCCGGTATTACTGTAAAACGCAGCTATTCGAAAATTGACGGACAGCAAACCAATATATTCACCCAAGGAGACATTATACAAGTAAATATAACGGTTACAATAAATGAAAACGCACCGGACAATTACTACAGATTAACCGATTTCCTCCCGGCCGGTTTAAGGGCTGTTGAAACTCCGTGGCAATATTCGAAAGATGTAAGGTATGATTTCAGGTATAAAGATATTGACGGTAGAAAAGTATCCTTCTATGTTTATAAATATAAAGGAGAAAATACGTTAACATATTCTTATTATGCAAGAATAGTGTCACCCGGAAGATATAAGGCGGAAGGTACTGTTGTACAAGGAATAAATGTATTGGATAGCACTGTGTTTACTCATGACGACACAATATTTATTCAACCGTAATAAACATGAAACGGTGATAAGCATAGTTTTAAAAACAAAATAAATAAAGAAATGTATCCTATTTAATAAGACCCGGGGCCGCGTCGAGCGTCCCCGGGCCGGCATACATTTTTAAAATCAAGTTCTAAAAATGTATCCTATTTTATAAATGTATCCTATTTTAAAAATGTATCCTGTTAATAATAGAGCACCCGATAATAAAACATTGAGGTGCTCTTTTTATAGCTTTAATATAGTACATAATGATTATACTGTAATAACTATTTTAACTTCAAAAGATCGAACGAACATTGAACCTGAGTTGTAAATTCAATAGGTGAAGGTGAATGTATTTTCAATGTTAAACGGTATAGTGCACCGGGGTTCACAGTAAGTGAGGTATTAGGGTACAATTAGTATATAATATTTTTATCCAATATATCCGAATATGTGTTATGATTAAAAAAATTAATATTAATGAGAAAGGAAATAAAATGGCATGGAAACGAAAACAAAGATAAAGATAATCGTTATAGAATCTTGTCAAACAGTAGAATATGCGGCAACCGAGCTTGCCAAGTATTTAGATGTTATGGCAAAAAACGATACTTTTACGTGTATTGTAAACAACCCCACCGATACCGGAGGTATCCGCTTGGGGCTTTTTAAAGATTTCGGTATTGAAGATAATACCGAAAATCCTCTACTTGACGATGCGATCAATATTAAAATAGATCAATCAACAGGATATATTGCGGGTTCAAATTCAAGAAGCGTACTTATCGGTGTTTATCGTTTCTTGGAATCGGTAGGTTGTAAATGGATCAGGCCCGGTAAAAACGGAGATTATATTCCCACAAAGGATATCTTCACCCTTTGTGCAAACATAGCCGAGAAGGCTTCATACAGACACAGGGGAATGTGTATAGAAGGTTCGGTGAGTTTGGAAAACATGCTGGATAGCGTAGAATGGGCACCGAAGGTAGGGCTTAATACGTATATGTTGGAGTGGGAAAATCCTTATGAATACTTTAACAAATGGTATTCGCACAAATCAAATCCATATAAAGCACCTGAAGCCAGATCATTAGCCGAATGTTTGGCATATAAAACCGCTACCGCCGTTCAAATTAAGAAAAGGGGAATGATATATCACGATATGGGACACGGATGGACCGGGAAAGCCCTGGGTCTACCTACCGATTTGGTTTCACCCTGGAATCTTTTTTATCCTGAAATACCCGAACAGGTACAGGCTAAAATGGACAAATATTTGGCCTTGGTGGACGGAAAGAGAATAATATTGCATAACTCGCCTTTGAACAGTAATCTGTGCTATGGCAGCCCGGAAGTAAGAGATAAAATAGTTGAGGATATGCTAGGTTATTGTAAAAGTCATCCTGAGGTTGACGTTTTACATTTATGGCTTGGCGACAGCTGGAATGTTCAATGTGAATGTGATTTATGCAAAGAAAAAACACCCTCCGATTTTATGCTCATGATTTGTAATCAACTGGATAAAGTAATGACTGAAGCCGCAATTGATACAAAAGTCGCTTTTATATCATATGTCGATACCATATGGCCACCGGAAACAGAAAGCATTATAAATTCAGATAGATTTTTATTATTATACGCTCCCATTTCTAGAACATATAGTGAACCGTATGATTCCGATACCGAAGGAGTGGTACTGTCACCGTATGTTAGAAACAAACTTCCCAAACCTCGAAATGTAAAAGAAAATTTAGGTTATCTCAAACAATGGTTCAATGTATTCAAAGGAGACAGCTTGTGTTTCGAATATCATTTTTGGAAGGATAACTATAATGACCCCGGGTATTATGAAATGGCTAAAATATTGAGTAAGGATATAAAAAATATGCGTAGTTTGGGTCTGAACGGTATAATCGAGGATCAAACACAAAGGGCTTATTTCCCCACCGGTTTTCCAATGTATTTATATGGAAAGACACTGTGGAATGATAATGCGGATTTCGATACTCTGGCGCAAGAGTATTTTAAAGGTGCTTTCGGAGAAGATTGGCAAGCGTGTCTGTCATTTATGGCACAGATATCAAACCTTTTCGACCCTGTTTATTTGCGAGGGGATAAAGGCTCAAATGCTCACGAAGATGCTATTGAAAAACTTGCCCGTATTCCAAAAGTTGTACAAGAGTTTACATGTATTATTAATAAAAATGTAAAATTGGAAAATGAAGCTTTGTCACTTTCTTGGAAGTATCTTTTATACCACGCTCAAATTTTAAATATGCTTTCGCAAGCTTTACTTGCTCGAGCTTCAGGTGATATGACTGTTGCGAAAGAGTACTGGAATATGACGTACAAATTTGCTTTTGCACATGAAGATTTTTTGCAACCGGTTTTTGATGTACACGATTTTACGCGATTTACATCTGTACTGTTTCGATAAGAGCTGTGGAGGATAACAGATGAAATTATACGGTAAAAGCTTTAATAGAAAACAATTGGAAAGTTCCATCGGACGTATAGGCCAAATAGCCGGAAGTCGCCATTACCGGCTTATAGAGGGGAAAAGTGACGGAGTTCGTGCAATAGATGTTAATACAGGCGGCGGACTTTTATATACCGTTTTACCTGATCGTGCCATGGATATTTCATTATGTTCATACAAAGGGGTGAACCTGGTATATCAAGGTGAAACCGGAGAAACTCATCCTTCATATTACACCGGTATAGGGAATGATTGGATGAACGGTTTCTTTGCAGGATTATTAACAACATGCGGATTACAGAATTTAAGCGGACCTTGCATGGATGAGGGTATACATTACGGACTGCACGGGGGTATATCATATACTCCTGCAGCCCGGTTTAATGATATGTCAAGATGGGAAGGTGACGAGTATATCCTTGAGTTTGAAGGTATTATGGAAGAATCGGTTTTTTTCGGCACGAAGCTGATTTTGAAGCGAAACATTAAAAGCATCGCCGGTGATAAAAAATTGCTTATAACCGATAGTGTAGAAAATATCGGTTCAAAAAAAGTACCGTTTGTAATTTTATATCATATCAATGCCGGTTTTCCACTTCTAGACCAAAACTCAAAATTTGTATTATCAACTAAAAATGTATGGCCGTATGATAAAAAATCCGAACAAAATATTGATAAATACAGCTCCTTTGAAATACCGGTGGAAGACTTCCCGGAAGAAAATTTTCTTCATAAAATGGCGGCTGATAAAGAAGGAATGTGTTATGCCGCTGTAATAAATCCTTCCTTAGAATCAGGTTTGGGACTTTACGTTTGTGCTAATGTTGATTCGCTACCTTATATATCGCAGTGGAAATCGGCTGCCAACCGTGAATATGTAATGGCAATGGAGCCGGTAAATACTAAAGTGGCCAACCGCTTGGAGTTAAGAAAAGAAGGTATATTACCCGTTATTAAACCCGGTGAAATTAAGAAAATGAAGGTAGAAATAGGGGTGCTTGCAGGTGGCGATGAAATAGACGCTTTTGAAAAGAAAGTCTCACAAATAGTTGAAGGTGTAAAGTAATGCGGACCAAAGTAAAGGTAAGAAATGTTGATAATGAATTTAGTTTAAAGGTATATGAGGCGGTAAAAAAAATACCTTACGGAAAAGTATCAACATATAAGCGCATTGCCATAAAAGCCGGAAGCCCTAACGCATGCCGGGCTGTGGGAAACATACTTCATAATAATCCTTTTCCCGGTGTCATACCTTGTCATCGAGTAGTATCGTCAACCGGGAAACTGACAGCCGCGTTTGCATTTGGTGGTGCGGATGCGCATAAGCAACTGCTGTTAAGGGAAAATATACATGTAAATGAGGAGTACAGGGTGGATTTGAAAAAATACTTGTACAATGAGGTGTAAAGTGAGTATACAAGATGCGATCAGAAAATATAAAATAATATCAATAATAAGAAACATAGATACGACAAAACTACTTGATGCGGTTAAAGTTATGTATGAAGCCGGCGTAAAACTTTTCGAAATAACTTTAAATCAAAAAAGTGAAGACACAATAAAAGAAAATATCGCACAAATTGAAAAATTGAACAATGAGTTTGGAAATGATATTTTCTTAGGAGCCGGTACGGTTATGAACGCTTGTCAAGTGGATTTGGTATACAAAGCAGGTGCGAAATATGTAATCTCCCCCCATACGGCCGAATCGGTTATAAAAAGATCTTTAGAATTGGGGTTGATATCCGTACCGGGTGCTTTTACCCCTACGGAGATTGCTTTTGCATATGCCTGTGGTGCGCACTTCGTTAAACTTTTTCCTGCCGGTACACTGGGAACAAAGTATATCAAGGATTTAAAAGGACCCTTAGGTCACATCCCTTTACTTGCAGTCGGGGGAGTTGATTTGGATAATATGAAAAGTTTCCTGGATGCCGGTGTCTGTGGTGTAGGAATAGGAAGTAACCTGGCTAACACTCAGGTTATACATTCTGCAAATTGGAGTGTTTTAAAAGAAACGGCGGAAGCGTATGTCAAAACGGTTTGTAACGAACTTTAAATATTTTCGGTATTAATGTTTTGAATACCCGCTTAAGAGGTGGAAAATGAAGATTAAAAAGTTAACAACATATAAAGTAAAACCACGATGGTTATTTTTAAAAATTGAAACCGAATCCGGTATATCCGGTTGGGGCGAACCTGTTGTAGAAGGTCGTGCCGATACTGTTGAAGCTTGTGTGAAAGAATTAGAGAGTTATATTATAGGCAGGTCTGCAAACGATATCGAAGATATATGGCAGGTTTTATACAGAGGCGGTTTTTACAGGGGCGGACCTGTTTTGACCAGCGCTTTATCCGGTATAGACCAAGCTTTATGGGATATAAAGGGCAAATATTACAATATACCTGTATATGAATTTTTTGGTGGTAAAGTAAGGGACAAAATACGAGTCTATAGATGGATAGGCGGAGATCGTCCCGATAATGTTGCATATGAAGCGGAAATGGCATATAAGCAAGGGTATACGGCCGTTAAAATGAATGGTACTGAAAATACCGAATGGGTGGACTCTTTTGAAAAGATAGATATGTGTGTAAAAAGAGTACAGGCGATAAGAGATAAGTTAGGATATAAAATAGATGTGGCGGTGGACTTTCACGGAAGGGTACACAAAGCGATGGCACGGGTTTTGATGAAAGAATTGGAACAATTTAAATTAATGTTTGTCGAAGAACCTGTGCTCATAGAAAACTATGAAGCGTTTAAAGATTTACGCATGCATACTACCATTCCTATTGCAACCGGAGAGAGGAATTTTACAAGATGGGATTTTAAAAGGATGCTGGCCGACGGGTATGTAGATATTATACAACCGGACTTAAGCCATGCCGGTGGAATATCCGAAACCAGACGAATAGCCGCCATGGCCGAAGCTTATGATGTTGCGGTCGCACCCCACTGTCCTTTAGGTCCAATAGCTTTGGCTGCATGCTTACAAGTCGATTTTACATCAATAAACGCATTCATACAGGAACAAAGTTTAGGCATCCATTATAATAAAGGATCGGATCTTTTGGACTATTTATCAGACCCTTCGGTATTTGTATATAAAAACGGTTATGTGGATTTATTGACAAAACCGGGACTGGGTATCGAACCTGATGAAGAAAAAATTAAAAAGGCGGCGGAGGAAGGGCACACATGGAAAAATCCTATATGGAGAAATGAAGACGGTTCAATAGCCGAATGGTAATGCGAATGGGTGTATAGTTATTAATAAAGGGGTTATTATTGACTGAAACCGGTGTTTTTGATAAAGTATAGAATAGTTAGTTTGAATGGAGTATACGAAATGTTAAATCATAATCAATTGGTATGTTTAGATACAAATGAAAAAATATATGACGATGGGTATGTACTTTCGAATCCGAATGCTAAAAATCCCGCTTTTCTAAGGCCTGTGTATTTCTCGAATAAAATAAAAGTTGACGACCGGCTTCCGGGTTTATACAGATACTCGGACAAGCTGCCTATAAACAGAATTTTAGAAGGTTCAAGCAGCCCTGTAACTTATAAAAGTAAAGGATTATCCGAATACTTAGGACTAAAAGAGTTATACATAACGTTTAACGGATATTGGCCGGAAAAAAAGGCTTATATGACCACAGGAACTTTTAAAGAATGTGAAGCATATTCGGTATGCGCCAGATTACCGAAGGATGCGGATAAAGTTTTAACGGTCGCTTCAGCCGGGAACACAGCCAGAGCTTTTATAAAAGTATGTTCAGATAATAAGATTCCGTTGGTCATGGTGGTACCGTTTAAAAACCTGAATTCAATCTGGGCGGTAAAGAAACCGGATCCTTGTGTGAAAATTATAGCCGCCGCCGGGAACTCCGACTATTTCGACGCAATAAATTTATCCACCGTAATAGCCGGTATTCCCGGATTTATAAACGAAGGCGGAGCAAAAAATGTTGCGCGTCGTGCAGGTATGGGTACAACGGTTTTTTCATGTGTAGAAGTGTCGGAGAAGATTCCGGACTATTACTTCCAAGCCATCGGTAGTGGAACGGGAGCTATAGCCGCTTACGAGAGTAATCTGCAGTTAATGGAATCCGAAGATTATGAAAACAAAAAGATGAAGCTTATCTTATCACAAAACGCACCTTTTCTACCTATAGTTGAGGCGTGGAATGAAAAAAGTAAGCATATAAAACAAATGAGTTCGGAGGAATCGGAAAAGTGTTTGAAAGATATAATAGCTACCGTATTAACCAACCGTAATCCGCCGTATTCCATTAAAGGCGGATTGTATGACGTCCTAAACGATACCGACGGAGAAGTATTACCGGTAACAAACGGAGAAGCTATAAAAGCAATGGAAATATTCAAAAAGACTGAAGGTATCGACATATGTCCGGAATCCGGAGTCGCAACAGCTTCACTTATAAATTACATTTTTGAGAAAAAAATAGATACTAATAAAACCGTTATGTTGAATATCACAGGCGGTGGAAATGAAATGATAAAACGTGATTTTAATATACAACCTGTAGAGCCTACAGTAACTGTTATGCATAAGGATTTTAACAGTGAAGCCATGAGCAGGTTATTAAAGAGTATATTTTAGTCCTTACGGGAGAATAAAGATGAAATTAGGGGTTCAAATATACAATACCGACATTTTAATAGTAGGCGGAGGTGCGGCCGGGTGTTATAGCGCTTTAACCCTTCAAGAAAATTCCGATTGTAAAATAATATTGACTGACAAAGCGAATATCAGAAGGAGCGGTTGTCTTGCAGGGGGTATAAATGCTTTAAACGGTTACATTAATAAAGGCGATACACCCGAGTCTTATGTGGATTATGTTAAGAAGGATTCTCAGGGAATTGTTCGTGAAGATCTGTTAATAACTATGGCGCAAAAAATAAATGAAGTTACTAAAAAAATTGAAGCTTTAGGATTGCCTATATTAAAAGATAAAGACGGTAATTATATACCCAGAGGGAGACGGGGTATTAGAATAAACGGAGAAAATATTAAACCTATACTAGCCAGATCTGTAAAAAGGACCGAACGCGTAACAGTATTAAACAGAGTAAATATTGTCGATTATATAGTAAGAGGCGACACAGTGGTAGGTGCGGTAGGTTTTATGTTAAACCGAAGAATTATGGTGGTAATATATGCAAAAGCGGTCATTTGTGCAACAGGTGGTGCGGCAGGTTTGTATCTTCCTAAACATTGGGGCTTTTCCAGACATAAAATATGGTATTGTCCGTTTAACACCGGCGCGGGATATGCCATGGGAATGAGAGCCGGTGCCGAGATGACAACCTTTGAAATGAGGTTTATAGCATTGAGATGTAAAGATACCATCTCTCCTACAGGGACAATAGCAAGAGGACTGAATGCAAGGCAAATAAATAAAACAGGTGTGGAGTGTGCCGATAAATACAAAAACTCAACTCCGGGTAGATTGTTTTCTACAGTGGAAGAAAACATTAAAGGTACAGGCCCGTGCTATTTAGAAACCAAGGGGATCAGCCAAGAGCAAGAACAAGATCTGTTCAAAGCATATTTTAATATGTCCATCGCACAACCTTTAAAATGGTTGGACAATGAAACAGGACCTTCCGAAGAAAATGTGGAAATAGAAGGAACCGAACCTTATATAGTCGGAGGACATTCTGCAAGCGGTTATTGGGTTGATACAAACAGAAGAACTACCCTAAAAGGATTATACGCGGCAGGGGATGTTGCCGGGGGAAGTCCTAAAAAATATGTACCGGGGTGCTTTGCAGAAGGACTTATCGCATCGATGGCTGCGCTTGGTTACATCAAAACAATTCAATCCGTACAACCTGATCAAAGGGAAATTGATAACGGTTTGGATCGTTTAGGCCGATATTTTGATAATCCGGAAAACGATTTGATTATTGATGATGTTGAACTAATAATGCAACAAATTATGGATGAATATGTAGGAGGTATATCTCAAAATTATATCATACACACAGATAAACTTGATATAGCCGAAAAGGAAATAAAAAGATTAACCGATCTTTGTCAGACGTTAAGAGCCGAGACTATGCATGATTTATTAATGATACATGAAATTTCCGATAGACTTTTGGTATGTCGTGCTTTAATTGCACATATTAATGCTCGTAAGGAATCTAGATGGTATTGTTATTTAAACAATGCGGATTACCCGGAAACAGATGATAAAAATTGGATGAAGTATGTAAATTCAATTTTTAAGGAAGATAAATTTGAGATAATTTTCCGAGAATTGATTGGAAGGGATGAGTTTTATGAGCATAAAGATATTACAAGATAAATGTGTAGGATGTGCAAAGTGTGTAGAGATTTGTCCCGGAGGCTTATTGGATATAAATGAGAACGGTAAAGTTGAGATTTCGTATCCTAAGGATTGCTGGGGTTGTGCCGCATGTATGAAAGAATGCACACATGAAGCTATATTATATTATTTAGCTGAAGATATGGGTGGAAAAGGCGGTTATTTGATTGCTAAAGATAAAGAAGATTCTATTGATTTTATTTATGTTAAGGGAGAAAAAAAGAAACGTTTCACCGTAAATAGAAAGACGGCAAGTCAGTATTAACATTTTATTATGAAGTTGGGTTAGGCATTTTTGAATTGAGTCCCTTTTATGTTATGATAGCCTGAGCCTTATTATTTTTTTTAAGTTTTTAGCTTATGAATAAAATTCTATGTTTTACATATTATAAACTTAAAGGGAAATTGTTTCATAAAAAAGATTTGAAAAATTAGTATTGACAAAGAAAACATGTCACTGTATAATGATGAAGTCGAAAATTTGCGGGTGTAGTTCAGTGGTAGAACATCAGCCTTCCAAGCTGATTGTGAGGGTTCGATTCCCTTCACCCGCTCCAAAATTTTATATGTGCCTGTAGCTCAGCCGGATAGAGCAACGGACTTCTAATCCGTAGGTCGGGGGTTCGAATCCCTTCAGGCACGCCACATCAAAAGCCACCAAGGAAGCGCATTTCCAAGGTGGCTTTTACAATTACTCAATTTATTTAGGTTTACATAAACCGCACAAAAACCGCACAATATTAAAACATTAAGTAAAATTAAGGAAGATTAAAAAGGGATTGGTTTTTGCCATTTACATATTGCACGCCATTATTTGTTATGATATAATTCGAAAATAGTTTAACAGTTGATCATGACAGTTTAATAATTATTGATAAACGTTTAACGATATTAATCCAAGTTAGTGAGTGTTTTATATTAATGAAACCTAAAGTCGGAGATTTTTTTATAATTTTTATTGTTATTATGATAGCGGTTGCGAATTTAGCTTTGTTTTTAAATAGAAACGATGGCTCGGGAGCAGTGGCACAAATTATTAAAGACGGTGAAATAATAAAAACAATTGACTTGGAAAAATCTAAAGACGAACGCATAGAATTTATTATTGAAGGGAAATATTTCAGTAAGATTGTAGCAATAGATGGAAAAATCCATTTTGAAGAATCCAATTGTCCTGATCGTACATGTGTAAGAACGGGCTGGATTTCGAATCCCGGACAAACAGCGGCATGTGTCTACTCAGGAGTTATAATAAAAATAGTAGGTGACAGTATGTATGAAGACACAGACATTATTGCCGGATGAGGTTATTATGAAGAATATGGCTCTAAATGGAATTTTAATATCGATGGCGATTGTTATTTCATATTTTGAAAGGTTAATACCGATTGGAATGTTTATACCGTTACCCGGGATTAAGCTTGGATTGGCGAACATTATTACTTTATTCGCATTATTTCGTATTAATTTTAAATCCGCTTTCTACATAACACTAATTCGATGTGTTGTCATATCAATATTGTTCGGTAGTCTGACTTCATTAGCCTTTTCACTGACAGGAGGAATTCTTGCACTTATTATAATGACATTTTTAAAAACCGGTTATAATAAGGTGTTTTCTATTTTAGGTATCAGTATAGCGGGTGCGGCTGCTCACAACACCGGACAGATTTTTGCAGCGGCTGTTATTTTAAAATCCACCGCGGTTTTCGCATATTTGCCCATATTACTTTTTAGTTCCTTATTAACAGGGACTTTAACGGCAGTTGCAGCGGTAAGTATATTTAATCATTTGGATAAAATAGGCTTTAATAGAGAACATACAGGTAGTATTGATATAAAAGAAACAGTGGAAAAAGCAAACTGTTTGGAGGTGAAATATTGAGTACATTAAGTTCCGATAAAAAATTCATTAAAGGATTTTGGCAGGTTGCCGATCCTAAAATATGGATAGCATCAACCATACCGATGGTTTTAGGTGTAATCTTATCATTGATATACGATAAAGGTTACAATGTATTTTGGATGATACTTTCTTTTATCGGAATATATTTAATAGAAACAGGGAAAAATGCAATAAATGAGTGTATTGACTATATTTCAGGTGCCGACCGGATGATAGATAAAGAACACAAAACTCCCTTTTCAGGTGGTAAAAAAACTATAACGAGTGGATTATTAACAGTAAAACAATCGGCTTTTATAGGGGTGATGACTATGACGGCGGCAGCTCTATCAGGATTGGCTATTGTGCTTTTTAAAGAACCTAAGGTATTGATTATAGGTCTGGCAGGTATTGTGATTGCGATACTATACAGCCTGCCTCCTTTTAAATTTTGTTATAGAGGATTTGGAGAAATTGCAGTCGGTGTTACATTCGGACCTTTAATTTTGAATGGTATGTATGTGGTTATGTCAGGTCGGTTTGACGTACTACCGGTTTTAATCTCAATTCCTATAGGATTACTTATAACTAATGTTCTATGGATAAACCAATTTCCGGATTATGAAGCTGATAAAGCTGCAGGTAAACGTAACGGTGTTGTACGAATGGGAAAAGAAAAAGCTATAAAAGTTTATATTTTAATTTTCATACTTGCATACTTATCAATAATACCAATTATCATATACACAAGAAGTTTTATCTGGTTAATGACTATATTAACGATGCCGGTAGCGTTAAAGGCTGTTAAAACGAGCAAAGAAAGTTATGACAACATACCTGAATTGGTAGCTGCCAATGCCGCTACCATAAAAATTTATGTTCTGACAGGTCTGCTGTTTATAATATCAATGCTAGCGGAGGTATATATCCTTTAGTACGTGAAACGATTTAATACACCGAGAGGGGGATTTTTTAAATGGGTAAAAAAATATTAATTATTGGAGCCGGTTATGCAGGAATAGAAACGGCATTAAGACTCAATAAATTAAAGAAAAAAAGTGACTTGGAAATAACAATTATTGACAAAAACAATTACCATACACTTTTGACAGAATTACATGAAGTCGCCGGAAATAGGGTATCTGAAGAGGCTATTCGAATACCTCTACACAGGATATTTAAATATACGAATATTAATGTGGTATGTGACGAAATAACCGAGTATGATTTTGAAAATAATAAAGTGGCATCTTCCCGTAGAGAATATACTTATGATTATCTTGTTCTTGCAATAGGCAGTACACCGAATTTTTTTGGAATAAAAGGACTTAAAGAAAATTCTTTTACCCTTTGGTCCTTTGATGATGCCGTAAGGATCAGGGAACATATAAAAAAATGTTTTGTTCTTGCGTCTTCCGAGAGTGACGAACAAAAAAGAAAAGCTTATTTGACTTTGGTTGTTGGTGGTGCCGGTTTTACAGGTGTGGAAACGGTTGGCGAATTGGCTCATTGGATCAAATCATTAGCACGTGAATACAATATAAACCGGAATGAAATAAGGTTAATTATACTGGATGTACTCCCTCGTATATTAAACAGTTTAAGTGAGAAAAACGCGCAACGCGCACATAAATATCTGGAAACCAAGCTCGGTGTGGAAGTTATGCTAAATACCGGAATTAAAGAAGCTACGGCAGACGGTATAGTTACTGATTCTGACTTTATAAATACAAAAACTCTTATATGGGCGTGCGGTGTAAGAGCTTCCGATGATGTTGAAAAAATGCCCATTGAAAAGCCTAATCGTTCCCAAAGACTTAAGACCGATGAATTTTGTCGTACAAAATATGAGAATGTTTATGCCGCAGGAGATGTTTCGGGTTTATCGGACAGCGATGGGCGTGAATATCCCGCAATGGTTGAGAATGCCATACAGACAGGTGAAGGGGTAGCCAAAAATATTCTAAATCACATAAACGGAAAAGAACTTGAAAAAATTACTGTAAAATTGCACGGTACAATGGTTAGTGTCGGTAACTTTTATACGGTCTCAGAAATAATGGGAAAAATTTTACCCGTATGGTTGTCATTTTTCATGAAGTATTTTGTAAATATGCATTACTTATGGGAGATAACCGGTTTTTCGGGAGTTGCCCGATATATATATCATGAGGTTCTAGAACGTCGGCAGCGCAAATTGTTTTTAGAAAAACATTGGTCTACACGTATTCAAGCATGGTGGTTATTACCCTTAAGAATGTTTTTAGGAGTTATGTGGCTGGTTGAGGGGATTAAGAAAGTAAACTCGGATTGGCTTGTTTCTCCGAAATTGGCGTCTTATTTGGGCTATGCTACCGATGGATTGTCATCGGCGACTCCGGGACAAAATCTTGTAAAAAGATATGATGAGATATTCCAAGTAAAGCTTCGTATCGTTGATTTTCTCATTGGTAAGGAAACAACGATGGTAACCGGAGAAGCTATTTCAAGTACAATTTATGCAAAAGTGGATCTTTTAAACTTTGGTGATTTTAATTTAGTTCCGTGGTTTTTGCAAAATGTAGTTCTGGCAAACGATGGGATTTCTATGTTTTTTCAAATACTTGTTGTAGTATTGGAAATAGCTGTCGGACTTATGTTTATAGGTGGTGCCTTCACATTTATCGCTTCAATAATATCCTTGGCATTAATGACTATGTTCCTTACCTCAACCGGAATATATGATAAGACTTGGTGGATGATTTTCGGTTCGATAGCTACAATGGGAGGTGCAGGAAGAGCTTTCGGGATTGATTATTACTTGATACCATACTTATGTAATGTTTGGGATCATTATTGGAAGAATCGTAAATTAAAATTGTTTTTTAAAAAAAGTTTGGATAGGCCGGAATAAGCATATATATCCCTTAACTTTTTATTACTACTTCAATTGATAGGAGGGAATCGGATGTGGGAGAAATTCTCCTTTCTCAAGAATGAATTGACGGAATTTGAGTCGTATATGAATGGTAAATACCCTGTCGGTAGAGCTTTTATAGATGACCTTTCACATGACGCAATTTTTTCCGGTGGAAAGAGGATAAGACCGGCACTTGTTATAATTACTTCAATGATGGGAGATTACAAAAGGGAGGTTGTTTTTCCTGCCGCTGCCGCTATAGAAACACTTCATACCGCGACTTTAATTCATGACGATATTATAGACAATGCTGCATGCAGACGCGGTAAGCCGACGATTACAGAAAAGCACGGTGTGAATCTGGCTGTATACACAGGTGATTACTTACTTGCAAAATCAATGTTATTATTGGCTGAATCCGGGCTTCCGGCCGATATGCTTAAGTTTACTGCAAAAGCTGCGAAAATAATGTGCATCGGAGAAGTGAACCAGTATATTAATCGGTATAATGTAACGAGTATCGGGTCATATATAAGAAGAATAATGAAGAAAACAGGCATACTGTTTGTCGCTTCATGTGTTTGCGGTACATATGCCGCAGGCTTGAGTGAAGATCAAATGAATAAAATGGCAAGATTCGGATTGAATCTCGGTGTGGCGTTCCAGATAAGAGACGACTTATTAGATATTGAGTCGGATTATATTCGAGAAGGAAAGCCGGTAAAAAATGATCTTAATGAAGGAATTGCAACACTGCCTTTTATATATTCGGTAATGAAAGATGAGAGTGTACGTAAGCAATTAAAAGGATTCTATGACGGTTTTATAGATATAAAAGATGTTATAAAAACTGTTAAAGAAACGGGAGGAACGGAAGACGCAAAACGATTAAAAAATCGTTATATAAAAAGGTGCAGAGACATACTTTCCGGAATACCGCAATATGAGTGTCTCGGTGCCATGGAGGAAATATTAAGTAGGTTGTAAAATCCTTAGGGAGTTTACTACATATATTATGTAAAGGAGTTAGATATATGAAAAAATACTTTGCACTTATCTGCGTAGTGTTAATGACAACCCTTTTATTTAGTGGTTGTGGATCGGGAGGTGCTGTAAAAACAGGCTTGGGGCATGTTGTATCCTTAGCAAGCTCTAAAGACGCTACACCCGATGCCGACGGTACCGCTCAGGTAAACGTCACTATGGCTGCCGTTACTGTGGACGCTCAGGGAAGAATTCAAAAGGTTACCATTGATACCATCCAAGGACAAGTCAAGTTTAATGCAACGGGAAAAATCACAACTGACAAAGCCGCCGATGTTAAATCCAAAGTAGAACTTGGCTCACAATATCCTATGATAGCGGTATCTCAAATCGGTAGGAACTGGGATGAACAAATACTTGAATTGGAAAAATGGATGATAGGTAAAACTATCGACCAAATAAAAGGTATGAAAGTAAAAGAAGTGGATGCATCTCATAAAAACGTACCTGACGAACCGGACCTTTTAACAAAAGTTACAATTACTGTTGAAGACTATATTGCAGCTGTGGAAGAAGCGGTTAAAAATGCCAAATAAGTAATTTGAGTTTAAAGCCTCTTAATTCAAAGAGGCTTTTTTCTTTTGAATCTTTTTTTTATGTAATTATCGGTTAAATTAATAAACTGCATAATACTTACAGTGGTAATCGTAAAATTTAGCAATTTCAATTGATTTATAGTATTTTTTTTATGATATTATTAGATCGATTAATATTTTTGTAAGAGGTGATAGGTTGAAACGAGTTTGTTTATTGATTATTATAATTTCGATTTTGTCGGTCGGATGTTCAAAAGAACCGGTGTTAAAAAAATATAGTTATGAATTCATAGGAACTTTTGATACTATGATACAAGTGATGGGATATGCTAAAAACATAAAACAATTCGAAATAATGACAAAAAAAAGTGAGGCTAAATTCCAAGAATTAAGTAAGTTATTTGATATATATAATGATTATGAAGGAATTAATAATATAAAAACCATAAACGACATGGCAGGTATTGCGCCTGTTCCGGTGGACCAACAAATAATTGATCTAATTGAGTTTTCAAAATATTGGTATAAGCAAACAGACGGTGTAGTGAATATAGCGATGGGACCTGTGCTTTTTATTTGGCATGAATATAGAAACGAAGGATTAAATAATTCAGCCCAAGCAAAATTACCTGGACGTGAAGAATTAGAAGCCGCCGCAAAGAATACCGATATTAATAAAGTAAAGATTAATAATCAGGAAAAAACCGTATATTTAGAAGAAATAGGAATGTCTTTGGATGTTGGTGCGGTAGCAAAAGGATATGCAGTGGAATTAACGGCAAATATGCTTATAGATGAGGGTTATACATCATTTATAATAAGTGCCGGAGGAAATATTAAAACCGTAGGAAAACCCCGAGACGGTATACGTGAAAAATGGGGAATCGGTTTGCAAAATCCCGATGCTAATCCTTATATTCCCGATAGTAATCCGATTGATACCGTATTTATAAGTGACAATCGTTCGGTTGTTTCCAGTGGGGATTATCAACGTTTTTATGAAGTTGACGGGAAGAGATACCATCATATTATTTCCCGGGAAACCCTTATGCCTGCCGATTACTTCAGATCGGTTACTGTGGTAGCTGAAAACTCCGGAACAGCCGATTTTCTATCTACCGCGATATTCTTACTGCCATATGAGCAAAGTCGCAAATTAGTCGATAGTATTGACGGTGTTGAAGCATTATGGATTATGCCGGACGGCGACATAAAGGCAACAGAAAATATGCAAAAGACGCTTAAAACTTTTGGTGCTTCCCCTCGTTAGTCAGTTAAACTTAAGCTTTTAAACTTTTAGTGCTTTAATGTGAGATCGTGGGGATAAATTTCGCATAAAAAATTTTGGTAAATTTTTTTCTATTATTATGAAAAAGTGTATTGACATTAATATATATACTTGATATAATTAAAAACTGCGGTATTATTATATTGAACAAATTTGGTATATAATATAGTATATACGTATTAATCGAATTTAATGTGTTCATTATATCATAAACGCATAAAAATTACAATAAGTGGGTACAATACGTAAAGTATGTTTTTTAATATAGAAGCTAAAAATTCACATTTGTTATTGTTTTAATAGAAAGGTGGTTGAACTGTCCCTTGAAAGGCTTTGTATATCAAATAGTTTAAAGGCGGTTAGAACCATTTTATTATGTGTCTTTAGGGGGTTCCGGTAACAGACCGGATAAAGCGTACATAATTACGTGAATGCATTTGTTGTTTATTGTTTTGATTGTGAAACGGTTCGTTGACAGATCCGCTATTCATATATTATATAGGGAAACGCCCGCCCGATTATATTCTTTTATCGGTAGTATACCCTGATAACAGGGAATCATACCGATAAAGATCTATTCCTTAACAAAGGAAGGGCTACTACTAACGCATATGAGGTGATTATAGATGGTGCATCCTGTAAAGCTAGGAAGTAATGTTAGGATGAGTTACTCCAAAATTGACGAGGTTCTGGAAATGCCAAACCTCATAGAGGTGCAAAAGAATTCATATAATTGGTTTTGGGAAGAAGGACTCAGGGAAGTCTTTAGAGACGTTTCTCCAATTACCGATTATACAGAGAGTCTAATTTTGGAATTTGTAGATTACAGTATCAAAGATCAACCCAAATATTCCGTGGAGGAATGCAAAGAAAGGGACACAACCTATTCTGCTCCTCTTAAAGTTAAGGTCAGATTAATAAACAAAGAAACCGGAGAAGTAAAAGAGCAGGAAATATTTATGGGTGATTTCCCTTTGATGACTGACAAAGGAACATTCATAATTAATGGAGCCGAAAGAGTTATTGTAAGCCAATTGGTTCGCTCACCGGGTATTTATTATACAAGTAAAATAGATAAAACGGGAAAGGTTCTGTTTGCCAACACTGTAATACCTAATAGAGGTGCATGGTTGGAGTATGAAACCGATTCTAATGACATAATGTCCGTTAGAATCGACAGAATGAGAAAATTACCGATTACCGTATTCATTCGTGCTATGGGATATAATTCCGACCAGGAAATTATAGAATTATTCGGTGAAGACGAAAGGCTTTTAGCTACTCTGTCTAAAGATACTACCAAATCAATGGAAGAGGGAATTATTGAAATATATAAAAGGTTACGTCCCGGTGAACCGCCAACCATAGAAAGTGCCACATCACTATTAAACAATTTATTTTTTGATCCGAGAAGATATGACTTGGCTCGTTTCGGACGCTTCAAATTTAATGAAAAACTTAATTTAAGTGAAAGAATTACAGGCTTTGTATCTGATCTGGATATTATCAGCCCTATAACCGGTGAGATATTGTTGGAAAAGGATCAATTGATAACGGCCGAAAAAGCGCGTGAAATACAAAACAACGGAGTAAACGTAGTTTATTTGACTATTGAAGGAAAATCGGTAAAGGTTATTTCTAATAAAATGGTTGAAATAAAAGCATTCATTGATTTTGATGTAAGTGATGTGGGTTTGACGCCGACAGTCAGATATGATGTATTATCAGAAATAATATCGAAATATGACAATGAAAAAGACATTAAAAGAGCTTTAATGGAGAAAAGATATAGTTTAATGCCAAAACATATTACTAAAGAAGATATTATTGCATCTATAAACTATATGTTTAATTTGGCATATGGTATTGGTGACACTGATGACATAGACCATTTAGGGAACAGGAGAGTTCGTTCTGTAGGAGAATTGTTACAAAACCAATTTAGGATAGGTATTTCAAGAATGGAAAGAGTGGTTCGTGAAAGAATGACTATACAGGATATAGATGCCGCCACTCCACAAGCATTGATTAATCCGCGTCCTGTGGCAGCCTCAATAAAAGAATTTTTCGGAAGCAGCCAATTGTCACAATTTATGGATCAGCCTAATCCTTTGGCTGAATTGACGCATAAAAGGCGTTTAAGTGCATTGGGACCGGGTGGTCTGAGTAGAGAGAGAGCGTCATTTGAAGTTAGAGACGTTCATTATTCACATTACGGCAGAATGTGCCCCATAGAAACTCCTGAAGGACCTAATATAGGATTAATAAATTCATTGAGTACCTATGCGCGTATAAATGAATATGGTTTTATTGAAGCGCCTTATCGTAAAGTTGATAAGCAAAAGCATATTGTTACAAATGAGATTGTATATTTAACCGCTAAAGAAGAAGATAAATATACAATTGCACAAGCAAACGCTTTATTAGATGAAACCGGTGCATTTATAAAGAATAAAATCGCATCCAGACATAAATCGGAAAAATTTGAAGTTGACAAAGAAAGGATCGATTTTATGGATGTTTCTCCGAAGCAGCTTGTTTCGGTTGCAACATCAATGATACCGTTTCTTGAAAATGACGATGCCAACAGAGCTTTAATGGGTTCTAACATGCAGCGTCAGGCGGTGCCCTTAATAAAAACCCAAGCACCTGTAATCGGTACCGGAATGGAATATAAGGTGGCACGTGACTCGGGTGTTGTGATTCTTGCGAAAGAAAACGGTACGGTTGAGAGTGTTGAATCTCGACAGATTATAATCAGGACTGATAACGGAAGAAAAGACGTATACAGATTATTAAAATATAAAAGATCTAACCAAGGTACTTGCATTAATCAAAGACCTATAGTTAAAACAGGACAAAAGATAAAAGCCGGAGATGTGATAGCCGACGGACCTTCTACTGAAAACGGTGAGATTGCATTAGGTAGAAACGTTTTGATCGGTTTTATGACATGGGAAGGATATAATTATGAAGACGCCATTTTAATAAGTGAAAAACTTGTAAAAGATGATGTATTTACATCGATACACATAGAAGAATATGAATCCGAAGCAAGGGATACCAAGCTGGGTCCGGAAGAGATCACCAGAGATATCCCCAATGTATCGGATGATACGCTAAAAGATTTGGATGAACGTGGAATTATACGTATAGGTGCCGAAGTATTAGCCGGGGATATATTAGTAGGAAAAGTCACACCCAAAGGAGAAACCGAGTTATCGGCCGAAGAAAGACTTTTAAGAGCTATTTTCGGTGAAAAAGCAAGAGAAGTCAGAGATACCTCCTTAAGGGTACCACACGGAGAAGCAGGTATAATAGTTGATGTAAAAGTGTTCACCCGTGAAAACGGAGATGAATTACCGCCCGGAGTTAACCAATTGGTGCGCGTATATATTGCGCAAAAAAGAAAAATATCGGTTGGGGATAAAATGGCCGGACGTCACGGTAATAAGGGTGTTATATCAAGAATTTTACCCGAGGAAGATATGCCTTACCTTCCTGACGGAACACCGTTGGAAATAGTGTTAAATCCACTGGGTGTACCTTCACGTATGAATATAGGACAAGTTTTGGAAGTTCATTTAGGTTATGCGGCAAAAGCTTTAGGTTGGAAAGTTGCTACACCGGTATTTGACGGCGCCAATGAAAATGATATATTCGAAACACTAAAACTGGCCGGTTTACCGGAAAACGGTAAGTCTTGGCTATATGACGGAAGAACCGGCGATAGATTCGATAATCCTGTAACTGTAGGGTATATGTATTTTCTTAAATTATTGCATCTTGTTGACGATAAAATACATGCCCGCTCAACCGGTCCTTACTCTCTGGTAACCCAACAGCCTCTAGGTGGTAAAGCACAATTCGGAGGACAAAGGTTCGGTGAAATGGAAGTATGGGCTTTGGAAGCGTATGGAGCGGCGTATACTTTGCAAGAAATATTAACGGTTAAATCCGATGATGTTGTAGGTAGGGTCAAGACATATGAAGCTATCGTTAAAGGAGAAAATGTACCCGAAGCCGGAATTCCGGAATCATTCAAAGTTTTAATCAAAGAACTACAGAGTTTAGCTTTAGATGTAAGAGTCTTTTCCGATACTCAAGGCGAAATATCACTTAAAGAATCGGTAGAGGATGGACTTGAAAATCTGGAAGAGCAATACCAATCCGGAAATTTTGATTATAGTTTGGATGGTCCGGATGATGACTATCCCGAAGATAAAAGATACGGTTCGGATATGCTTGAAGATGAAAGTGAAGAATCCGACGATTTTGACATCGGTATGTCCGAGAAAACTATAGAAGACTTAGAAGAAGAGGGAAATGAATTGGATCCCGATAAAATAGACGATATGTTTAACTAACATATTTTAAGCGGCTGATTTATTACGGAAGGGAGATACCTAAAGTGCAAGAATTCAATAATTTTGATAAAATAAGAATAGGCCTTGCTTCACCGGAAAAAATCCGTGAATGGTCCAGAGGCGAAGTTAAAAAGCCCGAAACAATAAATTACAGAACATTGAAGCCGGAAAGAGACGGTCTGTTTTGTGAAAGAATATTCGGACCTACTAAGAATTGGGAATGCCATTGCGGAAAATATAAAAGGATAAGATATAAAGGTATTATTTGCGATAGATGTGGTGTCGAAGTCACTCGTTCGGATGTCCGAAGAGAGAGAATGGGACATATAGAATTAGCCGCACCGGTTTCGCATATATGGTACTTTAGAGGTATACCCAGTAGAATGGGTTTGATATTGGATATGTCTCCTAGAGCTTTAGAGAAAGTACTTTATTTTGCAAATTATGTAGTACTTGATCCGGGACAGACTTTGTTGGTAAAAAAGCAGGTGCTTACCGAAAAAGAGTATAGAGACAGTATTGAAAAGTTTGGGAATGTATTTCGTGTAGGAATGGGTGCCGAGGCTGTCAAAGAACTCTTAGAAGATATTAATTTGGATAAAGAAGCCAAAGAATTAAGAGAAGCTCTAAGAAATGCGGCGGGACAAAAGAAAATCAGGATTATAAAAAGACTGGATGTGGTAGAAGCATTCAGAAAGTCGGGCAACAAACCCGAGTGGATGATTATGGATGCAATCCCGGTAATTCCTCCTGAATTAAGACCTATGGTTCAGCTTGACGGTGGTAGATTTGCAACTTCCGACCTAAATGACCTGTATAGAAGAGTGATTAATAGAAATAACCGGTTGAAGAGGTTATTGGATTTGGGAGCACCTTCAATTATCGTAAGAAATGAAAAAAGGATGCTTCAAGAAGCTGTGGACGCCTTGATCAATAACGGTCGAAGAGGTCGTCCTGTTACCGGACCTGGTAACAGGCCTTTGAAGTCATTATCCGATATGTTAAAAGGAAAACAGGGGCGTTTCAGACAGAATCTATTGGGAAAACGTGTGGATTATTCGGGTCGTTCCGTTATAGTTGTCGGACCTGAATTAAAAATGTATCAATGCGGTTTACCGAAAGAAATGGCATTAGAATTATTTAAACCTTTTGTAATGAAAAGGTTGGTTCAGGACGGACCTGCACATAATATAAAAAATGCAAAAAGAATGGTGGAAAGAGTACGTAACGAAGTATGGGATGTATTGGAAGAAGTTATAAAAGAGCATCCGGTACTACTAAACAGAGCTCCTACACTCCATCGTTTGGGAATACAAGCCTTTGAACCTGTGTTGGTGGAAGGTAGAGCGTTAAAATTACATCCGTTGGTATGTACCGCTTACAATGCCGACTTTGACGGCGACCAAATGGCGGTGCATGTACCGTTGTCGGCTGAAGCGCAGGCCGAAGCAAGATTTCTTATGCTTTCAGCCAATAACCTTTTAGCTCCTAAGGATGGAAAACCTATTGCAGTACCTTCCCAGGACATGATTTTGGGTAGTTACTACCTTACAATAGAAAAAGACGGTGAACCCAATGAAGGAAAAGCATATTCGTCGGTGACCGAAGTTATGTACGCTTACAATGAGCATATTATATCACTTCATACTAAAATACGTGTTAGAATGACAAGGTTGATAGACGGGGTTGAAAAATACGGACTGGTTAATACAACGGCAGGTAGGATCATATTCAATGATGCTATTCCACAAGACCTTGGATTTATAGACAGAACAAACCCTGATAATATGTTTGAACCCGAAGTACAATTTGTAGTCGGGAAAAAAGAGTTAAGTTCAATAGTAGAAAAGTGTATTAAAAAGCACGGTATTGCAAAAACGGCGGAAGTGCTTGATGAAATAAAAGAGTTGGGATTTAAATACTCTACAAGAGGTGCTATAACAATTGGTGTCACAGATATGGAAATCCCGGATGTCAAAGAGAAATATATAGAAATGGCTGAAGCTGAGATCGAAAAAGTAAGCAGACAATATAAGCGAGGACTGATATCAGATGATGAAAGATATAAATCGGTTATAGATATTTGGACAAAAACAAATGACGATATTACCGACGCATTAATGAAAAACTTAGGAAAGTTCAACCCGCTATACATGATGTCTACATCAGGTGCCAGAGGTCAGGTAAAGCAAATAAAACAGTTGGCAGGTATGCGTGGTCTTATGAGTGACACCACCGGTAAGACTGTTGAAATTCCTATAAGATCAAGTTTCAGAGAAGGTTTGAATGTTTTAGAGTTCTTTATTTCAAGCCACGGAGCCAGAAAGGGATTGGCCGATACCGCTCTTAGAACAGCCGATTCCGGGTATCTTACAAGGCGTTTGGTTGATGTCAGCCAAGATGTTATTGTTACCGAGATCGATTGCGGTAGTGAAGAAGGTATTGAAGTTAAAGTCATATTGGACGGTAAAGAAGTAATTGAAAGTTTGCAGGAGAGGATTGCCGGCAGATATACGGTAGCCGATGTGATTCATCCGGAAACAGGGGAGATTATAGTTGAAAAGGGAGATATGATATCCGATTATTCAGCAGATCAAATAGTAAAAGCCGGAATAGGTAAAATGACCGTACGTTCGGTATTGACATGTAATACTCGTCATGGAGTATGTGCTAAATGTTATGGAGTCAACTTGGCGACCGCATCTGAAGTTAATGTCGGTGAAGCCGTAGGTATAATTGCAGCACAGTCTATTGGTGAGCCGGGTACGCAGTTAACAATGAGAACTTTCCATACCGGAGGTGTAGCAGGTAGTGATATAACACAAGGTTTGCCGCGTGTCGAAGAGTTATTTGAAGCTAGAAAACCTAAAGGACTTGCAATTATTAGTGAAATTTCGGGGCGCGTTACAATTGTTGAAAGCAAAAAGAAAAGAGATGTTATTGTAACTGATCCGCAAGGAGACAGTAGAAGCTATTCCATACCATACGGTTCAAGAGTAAAAGTAACTGAAGGCGATTATATTGAAGCCGGTGATGAAATAACCGAAGGTTCTGTTAATCCTCATGATATATTAAAAATAAAAGGATCAAGAGGTGTTCAAGAATACCTTGCACACGAAGTGCAAAAAGTTTATAGACTCCAAGGTGTGGATATAAATGACAAGCATATCGAGGTTATTGTTCGCCAAATGATGAAAAAAGTAAAAATAGAAAACCCCGGAGATACCGATTTGTTACCCGGAAGTTTGGTGGATATATTCGAGTTCAGAGATCAAAACGCTCTAATGGAAAGAGCCGGCAGAGAAACGGCTACAGGTAATAGGGTATTGTTAGGTATAACAAAAGCTTCTTTGGCTATGGAATCGTTCTTGTCTGCAGCTTCTTTCCAAGAAACCACCAGAGTATTGACAGACGCTGCCATAAAGGGAAAAGTTGATCCGTTGATTGGGTTAAAAGAAAATGTAATTATCGGAAAATTAATTCCTGCCGGTACCGGAATGAAAAAATACAGTGATATTGAAATAGATTACGAAGGTAAAAACGACCAGGTAATGCCTATAGATGAAAAGGCATACAGAGAAGCTATAAAAGCGAACAGTCGTGATTTCCTTGATGATTACAGTGATAAAAGTCATGTAGATTTTACCGATGATGAAGAATTTGAAGTGGACTTTATAAATGAAGATGAAGATGAAGAAGATGATGATGTTGTTGATCATGATTATTTAGACGATGATGAAGAGGACTTTTTTGATGATGATTTTAGCAAAAGAGAACCGGATGAATTTGATGAAGATAAAGATGATGACGATGATAGTTTTGAGCTGTTGAATGAAAATTATTATGATGAAGAAGACGAAGACCAAGACGACGACAGAATTTAAGATGAACAGGTTGACTCACAAATTTGCGAGTCAACCTGCTGCTTAAGAGATATGTGAATAAATTTTAAACGTTAAAATAAAGAGTCCATTATCATCAAAATTAAAATTTTGAGATTTACGCCTACTTTATTCTTATAAATTATTTAAAATGGATATTGACAAAGTAAAAATTTCAGTGGTAGAATGTTATGGCGTGAAAAACGCGTAATTGGGATTCGGAATGTCCGGAGGTATAAAATTGTTAGCCGATTTGAAGAATAACAATAAGGCTGTAGGAAGAAAACAATGTTTGAAAGCCATAGCGAATAACAGCGCAAAGCGTATTTTTATCGCAAAAGACTCAGATAAGCATATAATTGAAGAATTTGAAAGATTATCTGTAAAAAAAGAAATTGAGATTGTATATGTAGATTCCAAATCACATCTGGGTAAAGCTTGCGGAATCGAAGTAGGTGCTGCTGTTGCATGCACTTTGCATAAACAATAACAATAAATGTTATAATAAAACGAAAGGAGGTGCCACATTTGCCTACAT